>NZ_LBGU01000012.1:0-34263 GCF_000988325.1 Sphingobacterium sp. Ag1
TTAGTTTTTATTTCTATATTTGGCTATAAATTGAACGTATGCGGACATGTTGTTGCGTCCTATCTTGGCGCTCCTAGTATATATTTAACGTTAAGAAGACTGATAACGTGACGAGAATATTGGTTGCTCATTATTCAGGCATGTTCGTAGCGTTCAATTGAAATAATAGGTACATGTGCGTAGGTTATCAACGCGGGGTGGAGGAATTTTCGAATAATTGAACTATCTACTAAGCTGTACCTATGGACTTGCCATTTACTAATCATCATATGTTTATTTTTAAAGCCAGGTTTCGAAATCTGGCTTTTTTATTTCTTATGCTATCAATTGTTGTTAGTTTTAATCTTTGACAAAGCTTACATCGGTTATTTTATAGGAAAAATTATCTTTTTCCCGTTCATTTACAGGTTTTTCCATCTCATTGTAGTGTACTGTTCCTGTCATCTTGAATGTTGTATGAGAATCTAGGTTGATTTTTTCTCCCTTATCGTCAAATACATAAAAGTTCTTAAGCGTATAATTTTTCTGATCTGCAGGAATTTCAAATAAAACATTGTTCTTTTCTGTCCCTACAGGTAATATAACGCTGAATGCAGTGAACTTTTCAGAACTAAACGCATGGGATTTAACTACGAAATTCATGGCCATAGTTTTTGATTTTCCTGAAGAGAATGTAAAAGAAGGCGCATCAAATTCACCTGTTAACGTAATGGTTTTGTTTTGGTTGTCATAGTTTGATTCGATCGCTTTTACCGTATCGACAGAACTACCATTGCAAGATGAGAACAACCCTATGGCTGAAGATACTAATAATGATGTTGAAATTAAGTGTTTAGTTTTCATGGGAAAAATTTCATTAATTGTAAAGACTATTTTTATTGATAGACAACTTCTGCTTATTTATGTTTTGGTAATCTATCGAAGATTTTTTGGAATCTTCAATAGACACACCTTCATGCTGATTTATACTCACATTCAATAACATCCGCTGATCAATTTTTATAAAAGTAAGGTATTGCGGAAGAGGTTTTAGCACTTGATTTAAATTTGGGGGGAATGGATTTAAATTCGCATACATTGGACTTTTTTTCGTCTAAAAGAGGTCGGTAGATGATCAACTCAAGTTTTTTCGGTGGAAATGCCAGTAAACGGGCTATATGGAAATTGATCCTAAACTATTACCTCATATTATGATCAATTTCTTGATTTAAAAAAGACCAAGTTAATAATTAAACAAGTGAGCGTAAGTAAAGAACAGCAAGTTCGGATGTTATTCCAAAATACCCAGGGTTTTTCAAAGGCATCCCGTGCAAGTCTTAAAGATTTTTCTGAAGATATCGATAGGTCGATCGAGGCCAATTGATTGTTCAAGGGGACATTTTGTGTGCCTGTGACTACAAATACACCAATGATATAGCTTAGGCATGCTACTAGTATTAGATAAAATTTTGGTGACGATAGATCAAAAAATAATATTGTAGCCATCAATAATAAAATTGGGGCGCCCAGAAAACAGCAGTAAAAAGCTGAGTTTAGTATTTCTTTATTAATATTTTGCATGGCGGTCAGATAGGCTTTATCGTTGAGTTTATGGAGTCCCAAATTGACCGAAAAGGTATACGAAAAAAATAAGCCTGATATGATAGCCGAACATATTGTTGCCAGCGCTAAAATGATGTCTTGTAATTTCATGTCTATATTTTTTTGATGTATCATGTTTTGCTGAACTCAATTGTCTAAGCGTTCTGATTTATCAAAGCATTGTTTTCTTATCGTAAATTTTTCGAAGGAGTTGAGGCTAAAAAAAATACATACTTTCGTTGCTCTCGACCTTAGACAATACAAAAGTTGTGATAATCAGGGAGTCAATATAGAATAAAAACGACAGTAACCTATTTTTTGTTAAATGACGCTGGAGTTGTGCCTGTGAAAGTCTTAAAGACACGAATAAAATGCGATTGGTCGGCAAATCCATTTTCATAAACAATTTCGGTTATCTTTTGAAAGTCTTTGCTATTGAGCTGTTTAAAAGCGGCCTGAAACTGTACCATTTTAGCGAATTGTTTAGCGGACACCCCAGTTTCCTTGAAAAACCTTCTTTCAAAAGTTCGGATGTTCAATGCTTCTCTTTTTGCAATTTCTTTAATAATGATTTGGCCCTGGTTTTCGATGATTTCAAGAATTGCTCGCTGAATCGAAAAATCAAGTTTATTTTTCTTGCTATCGAAAAAGCTGAGAAGCGATTGTGTCAATAGTTGGATGCTGTTTTCAGTTGTTGAAAATGAGGATAATGTGCCGGTAAGTTGGTGGAAGGTTGTATTTGAAGGAGTATCTAGATCATAACAGTCGTCGTTTATGCTTTCGGGCGAGATGCCCCAAAATGTCCGTAATACAAATGGGTAAAATTGAAAAACGATAATCTGAAAAGGGCCTTTTACATCGATTGAAATCGGTTTTATTGTCTGACCATAGAGGAAAATCTTTGACATTTTTTTATCATGAGGCTTGATTGTAAAATCACCATAGCATCGTTGAAACAATAAACCAGGGTAACCATCAGCATAAAAAGGTAAGTTTACGCAATCATTCGTCTGACTTTCAAACACTAGGATCGCCTTTACGAATAATGCAATGGATGTATCTGGACTGATAATCTGAGGCTTCATTTATAAATTGTTTGGCTTTGCTTTACGACTTTTTATAATTTTAAATATACAGAAATATGAAATAAGAATATATGGATAATCGTTGGATTTCGATTAGTGGATTTACTGTGACCCGTAGTGTTTAAAGTATATGTCGTTGATTCAACTTATTTGAAATAGTAGAGCGGTTTTTTTCTTCTCACCTGAAATAATTGTGCATGTTCCAGTAATTTAACATAATTATTTTGCCAATAATTGGCAATCCAATTTGAATCCAATGAAGGGTTGTAATGACTCAGGTCACTTTTTAAAACGACTGAATCCACTGCTGTTCCAACATTCCAAATGCTTATTTTGCTGTAACGTCCCCTGTAGGGAGGGGTATAACATTTAATAGCCTGCACGCAACTGTCAACCGAGGGATAATCATAACTGTCGAAATTATCCAATGTTGCAATGCTGATTTTCTGATAATTTTCATCAATCGCAAAGAGTTCTGAATGTGTTTCGATGATTTCTCCGCAAATTGAGTTCCTGGATTTCTCTTCGTTCCAGAAATACTGAATAGGAAAACTATGCTTATAAAGCATGGTTTTCCCTTTGATTTTAAGTGGTTTGCTGTTGTGGTATTCACCTATCTCAATAAAATTTTCAACCTTTGGATTAAACAAATAGGTATGTTCTTGCCACTTCTTGTTCCATACAATATCTTCAAAACCGTCTTTGTTTTGATCGGTAAACGATAATCCTGAATTATTGGTCCCATAATCCATATCTCGCATAATGAGGTGCCATTGATTATTTTGCAGCTTTTCGACCTGAAAGAAACACGCTGAGTCGTTCTTAAAGACGGAAAATCTATAACGCTTATTTGCTATAAAAGAACAATCTTGTTCTATCAGGTTGTAATTCGAAGTTTTTAGGCTATCGATTTCCTGGTAGACTAGAAAGGAATCCGGTAATTGCACATGCTTGTTGTGCGAGTTACAACTAAAGAATGCAACAGCGCATATTCCCAGCAACAATTTCCAGCTCTGGTTTATTATTTTTGTACGGAATGGCTGTTTGAAATGTCTCATATCAATTAAGCTGTGCCGGTGCGTATTATTGATCGTCTGTCGTATACCTTTGTTTCAGTGAACCGTGACAATAATGGTTTTAATTTTTAAGATTCGTACTGTTGTTAAATAGCGTACAAAATAAATTGACTTTTTATTATTGTACTCAAAATTGAAACTACCATTATAGTTGGCTCCCACTAAATTTATTTGTGTTCAGGTCGGTTGTTGAAAGCGTTTTTAGAAGTTCTCTGGCTGCAGCGCTACCGGCACGGTTTGCACCGATTGTCGATGCTGATGGACCATAGCCCACGAGGTGAATTCTTGGTTCTTTAGCGACCATGGTCGCTAGTCTGCCTGCCATTTGAATGCCGCCCTGTTTTTCTTTTGGTAGCACTGCGTCTAGATGGCTCAATGAACTTTTAAAGCCTGTATTCCAAAGTATAACATCTGCTTGTTGTTCTGTTCCATCAGCCCATTTGATCCCCTTTGCTGTTATTTCTTGAAACATTGGAAAACGTTGAAGGACACCCCGTTTTTCCATCTCCTGGATTTCTGTAGAATAGGGGAGGCCCGTAACGGAAACGACAGACAAAGGTGAAAGCCCCAATCGTACACGTTCCTCTACCATAGCAACCGCATTATGCCCGGCCATGTCATCAAATGGCCCCTCTCTGAATAAAGGCGGTCGTCGTGTTACCCAGGTTGTCGTTGTAACCTGGGAAATTTGGTCCAATAGCTGAATGGCAGAAATACCGGCTCCAACAACAATAACATGTTTGCCACGAAAATACTCTGCAGTTTTAAAATCCTTTGTGTGAAGTTGCTCGCCCCGAAATAATTCTGCACCTGGATAGGTAGGAATATAGGGGTTTTCCCATGTTCCAGTGGCGTTGATAATACCGAGTGCTGAGAAAAGAGTTTCTGTCGTATCGATATGAAAGCGATCTTGGTATATGTAGACTTTTTCTACTTTAGCTGGTCGATATACTTGAAGTCCAAATTTTTCTTCATAAAGTTTAAAATAATGGGGAACAGCGGTGTTGGCTTGAACTTCCGCCCCTTTTGTTGATAAAGTCTCCTCAAACGACATGCCGGGCAAATCGTGTATTTTATTGACTGTACTTAAGGTAAGGGAGTCCCAGCGAAATTGCCAGGCTCCTCCTGGTGCAGAGGCTTCATCCAGGATGATAAAATCCGGCCCGATTTTAAGTCCGAGCTTCTTCAAATGATAAGCAGCAGAAAGTCCAGCCTGACCCGCACCAATGACTGCAATTTTTGTTTTGTAGCGAATGTTCTTTATCATACGAAAGAGGAGTTAACGCCAACCAAGTTCGGGAGCTACGTGTTCCAAAATGGCTGAAAGAATGTGGACATTGTAGTCGACCCCTAGCGTATTTGGAATGGTCAATAATAGCGTGTCGGCTTCCTGTATTGCTTCATCTTGCGCTAATTCCTTCACGAGTTGATCTGGTTCTGCGGCATAACTTCGCCCAAAAATCGTCCGCTTGTCCGATTCGATTATCCCAATTTTATCTGTTTTGTCAGCCTCTTGCCCGAAGTAATAACGATCTAAATCATCGACCAGAGCGAATATGGATCGACTGACCGAAACGCGGGGTTCACCAGGGTGCCCTGCTGCTTTCCAGGCCTCTTTGTATAAACGTATTTGTTCGGCCTGCTGAATATGAAAAGGTTTGCCATTTTCATCATATTTCAAAGTGGAACTTTGCAGGTGCATCCTGTTTTGAGCAGCCCATACCGCAGTGGCATTTGAAGCTGCTCCCCACCAGATACGATCGCGTAGCCCTTCCGAATGGGGTTCAAGCCTCAGTAAGCCAGGCGGGTTTGGAAACATTGGATAGGGATTTGGTTCAGCGAAGCCCGTGCCTGTAAGCTTTTCTAAAAATTCCAATGCTTTTTGCCTTCCCATATCAGCATCTGTTTCACCTTCGGCGAGATCGTAACCAAAGTAACGCCAACCATCTATTACTTGTTCAGGGGATCCTCTACTGATGCCGAGCTGCAACCTGCCCCTAGAGATTAGATCTGCAGCCCCTGCGTCTTCCACCATATAAAGGGGATTTTCATAGCGCATATCGATGACCCCTGTGCCGATCTCAATTTTTGAGGTTTTGGCTCCAATGGCTGACAATAAAGGAAAAGGAGATGCTAACTGATTCGCAAAATGATGTACCCGGAAATAGGCACCATCTATGCCTATTTCTTCAGCAGCTACTGCCAGATCAATGGATTGCAATAAAGTGTCACTTGCCGTCTGCGTACTGTATGCTGGATGTTTGGACCAATGGCCAAAAGATAAAAAACCTATTTTTTTCATAAATCAAAAAGTGATTTGATGTTTATCAAATTTAATAAATGTTGCGGTAACTTTGATGGTAGTGATTGTCCGATGCGTGTCAATAATAGCTGGTTTGAATTTGTCAAATGACAAGTAAGCTGAGGCTTAAAAAGCGTAATTTTGTCTATTATTCAACTATATAGATGATTCAGAATGACGTTGTCCGACAAATTATTAAAGCAGATTGAGTTTATCAAAGAAATCGATAAGATTAAGTATGTCCAGCGCAAAACAAAACTTTTCAATAGTGACCGTCCCGAAAATGATGCTGAACACAGTTGGCATCTCGCTCTTATGGCCATTGTACTTTCAGAATACGCAAATGAACCCGTAGATTTGTTAAAAGTGGTCAAGATGGTATTGATACATGATATCGTCGAAATTGATGCTGGTGATACCTTTATCTATGATACTGAGAAAAATCATTCCAATACCAAAGCAGAACGTTTAGCTGCCCAACGGATTTTTGGCATTTTACCTAAGAAGCAAGGAGAAGAACTTATTGCGATTTGGGAAGAATTTGAAGCCGGTCAAACGCCAGAAGCACAGTTTGCACGGGCGATGGATCGATTGGAGCCACTTTTACAGAATAGTTCCAATAATGGTGGAACCTGGAATGAACCTGGTGTAAATTATAAACAGGTTTATGCAAAAAAATCTGTCATTAAGGATGGTTCGACGGTACTCTGGGAATATGCCGAAAAATTGATCGATGCTGGAGTTGTTCTGGGTATTTTGAAAAAGGATTAACCTAGGATTTTTCACAAAGGCCATGGCGGAACATAGGGTTACATGGCTGCACAGCATCCAATTGTTTTTTGATGGGCGCTGATTAATTGGCCAGCACCAAAAACTAAACATTCGTGCTGGCCATCCTTATTTTATGAATCGAGTTTAATCGTCATCATCCTCTTTTTTTTCACTTACTTTTAAGAAAGCGGCTCTTTTTGGAGCTGGAGCAGATTCACCCTTAAGTCCCTGCCATAGAATTTCATTGAATACCAAATCAGGTACCGCATCTTCTTTCGACCAATCATATTTGTCACTCCATACAGCTAGTTTCCCTTTACTTGGATTGCGCTCGTCGAGATCTACATTTGCGTCGACATGATCAAATGGAGTATAATCGGGGTTATTGCTAAACGATCGCCACATGGGTGTTGCTGCAGCATCGTATTGCGTCATTGGTTTCATTCCTAAAATTAGCTCTATAGTTCTAATCATCCCCGAGGTCGAATACATGGTGTGATCTACAGATTTTCTTTTTACATAGGGACTAATCAAATAGGCAGGACTACGGTGTGCATCCACATGGTCAGGACCATTCTGGGCATCATCTTCCAATATAAAGATCGCAGATTCTTTCCATATTGGACTCTTGCTGATATGGTCAACAAACATCCCAACAGCGAGGTCATTGTCCGCTACATGTGCATAAGGGGACTTTTTGCCGGCACGCATCCCTTCCGTATGGTCATTGCTGATTCGAATGGTTGTCAATTGGGGCATTTCTCCTTTTTGGATGAGTTGATCAAAATCAGCTTTCCATTGTCTTATACGTGTGGTGTCGGCAACACTCAGGTCATAACTTGTATATCCAGTGGCAACATGCCCTTCCAAAGATTTTACGTTGGGTTTTCCTTTGTCGGCGAATTCACCATAGGTACGATAAGTTACCTGATGCCGTTTGGCATTATCCCAGATAAACCCACCTTTGTTGTTGGCTATTTCTCGCTCTCCTTCACCGCCGTAAGTACCGCCGCGGCCGCCATAGCTTGATGGCCAGGTTTTTTCGAGGTAATCTGTGGCATAAGCACCCATACTCCAATTGTGCCCATCCGCACTAACCTCGGCATCAACATAGAAATTGTCTAAAAGCGCAAACTCATTGACAATTTTGTGTTGATTGGGCGTGATTTTTTCGCCAAATAAACAAAGTGCGGGGTCACCATTTCCTTGCTTGAGGTCGCCTAGCACCTGATCGTACGTACGATTCTCCTTAATGACATAAAATACATATTTGATCGGGGAGGGATTTCCCACTTTCATGGGGATGGGGTTGCCTACTTCCCCTTCTGTTTGCAGCTCTTTATCTTTTGAATAGGGCGTATTACGGTATACCGCCTGAGAGTATAGCGCGAGTTCTTCCGGTTTAGGATCGGGTATAAAGCTTAACGTTCCTTTAAAAAGACCGGCAATATATTGGATCCCTTTTGGTTTGTTGAGGTCGCCTGCATGACGATCGACTTTTTCCTTTTGATCTGTTGGATTGGGACCTTGTGGATTCGCTTTGGATGATAGACCTTTACCATTGGTGACCAGGATTGTTTTACCGACTACTTTTACATTCGTTGGATACCAGCCCACTGGAATAAATCCTTTCGAAATAGATCGGCCAGGCTTACTTACGTCGAAAACGGCTAAACAATTGTTGTCTGCATTGGCTATGTAAAGGGTTTTACCATCTGTAGATAGAGCAACACCATTGCTGGTCGATCCACTTGGCGCATGAGGATACAACGCTGCATTTAATGTTTCTACCACTGTGCCCGTTTTGGTGTCGATAATGGAAACGGAGTTGTCATTTGCATTCGCAACGAAAAGCCATTTGCCATTTTTACTAAACGTAATTTCATTTGGATGGCTACCCACAGAGATCTCTTTGGTTATCTTATTTTGTGTAACATCCCATACTAAAATCTTTTCTCCGCCCCAGACACTGATATAGAGTTGTTTTGCATCAGGTGTTAGCTGGCAGGTATACCCCTCAGCTCCCAAATCATAAGTTGCTTTCGTTGCTTTGGTTTTTAAGTCGATGACATATAGTTTTTTATCTTCTCTGGTGACAGTATATAATTGCTGTTTGTTTTTATCATCTACAGCCAATCCGGCGACTCCTATTTTATTGGGCCATGGTTTGCCAAGAACAATAGAATCTTTGGCTGTAATTTTCTCACCATTGATCTGGTAGAGCCTGATCATGTTATCATGTCCTCCAGAAACATACAGCGTATGATCATCGCTCGAAAAAGCCAATCCATACCAAGCTTTTGGTATAGCAATGCTATCAATCTTTTGTTGTGAAACCAGATCGATAAGATCTATTGTTTGTGTACTTTGTCCATTATTGCTGACCGCCGCGAGCCTTTTGTGATGACTGATCACTAAATTCAGCGGTAAATCTCCGAGTTCAATTTGTTTTCCAACAGGTGTCACTGTCCAGCCATTGGGTAGCCCAACTTTATTGCTTTCCAAGACCGAACTAATCCTATTGTGTATACTGTTTTGACTGAAGGTGAGCTGCGAGGTTGCAAACATGCAGGTTGTCAAAATGAATGTTCCTATTCTTTTCATAGGACATATTTACGAAATTGAACAGTCAGACTAAATAGGAGGCATCAAAATTAAAGAAAACTTAATACTGGAGGGGCATCTTGGCCTAGATTATTAAAAAATGGAAATGGTCAAGCATTGACTGGGTATAAATTTCAGCTTTGATTCCATTTTCCTGTTTTTAATATTTTCGATTTGAAAGGGTAAAACTAATTAAATAACGGATCAACAGTTGATAGGTAAAAGTCTGTTGTTTACCGGTGGAAATTGTTCTTTCGCCGAAAACTTATGGTGTTTTAAAATTTCTTTTTTGAAATTGGATTGATAAACTATTCAATCTTTATTTATGGTACACTTCTTTAATTCATTGGTAATTTTAACTGTAGTAGGATGGGTAACCCTTTGTACTAATGTGGAAACCAAAGCTTCCCAGGAAAATATTGTAGACAGCACAATCACATACAGATCTTCTGTCAATCGTGTCATGAAGACCAACAGTGTCCACAATATGCGAAAAGATAAAAATCAACCATATACAGATTGCAAAGATCCTATTTTGTAATTTCCACTTTCTCATTGAGAGCTAATGTTTATATTATTGAATAAAATAATTTTTAAATTATTTTATTGTTATATAGATTAATTTCGTATATTGAGTTATATTGAAAAATCAAGAGCGTACGTTGTGGCGTCTGTTTCTTTGTGTAGAGCTCTAGCGTAATTTCTAGCTTTTTGAAGCCTATATTTTTAAATTGATTATTCTTAAATAGCTTGTTATGAAAAAGAAAAGTTCGTCGTGGTTTTTTTATGCCATTATCGCTATTGTCATTTGCGTATTTCTATTATTGAATCTACCGGAACTTATTCAGGGATTTATGAACGGTTATCATTCAGTTGTTAAATAACGATTCGATGTTTACCGTTTAATTTGCCATACTTACCGAGTTTTTTACGATGTTTATCTAAACTTTATAGCTGTTGTACGCCCCGTATTGTAGTTTAGAATCAGTAAATGGAATAGGACTAACACCAAATTTCTTGAATGGAACTTAATCAGATCTAATGAAACGAGTCGAAATATTTAAAACCGATGTTTATCGGATGAAAGATGCACAGCGAATTGTCGCAACTCTTGTCAGCCTGTTTTCCACCTATAAAATTAACTTCGATCTAGACGACGAAGAGCACATTCTAAGAATCGAATCTTCACAGTTGGAAATTGAAACCACCAGCATTGTTAGCAAGATGTTTGAGTGGGGGTATCGTTGTGAAAGAATCATTTAACTGGGCCATTAAAATAAAAAAATCGAAAATATTTATTTTTCATTGTAAATTGCACCCGTGATTTGCGAAATCTCCGCTGTCGGAAGAACCCAAGGTTTTCCCGTCAAATAGCGGTCAATTTCTTCACCATTATTCAAAAGTCCATTTTTTTAGCTTAATATATCGGATATGATTGGCAATAGCATGCTCGTTTTTTTAATGCTCTTTATTTTTAATACAGACTGTTTTGCACAAAAAAGAACACCGTTAACGATAGGCACGTCAGAGATATTGCATTCAAAAGTTTTGGCTGAAGACAGAATGATCAACATTCATCTTCCCGACAATTATAACCCCAATGATTCTGTTCGCTATCCAGTGGTATATGTTCTTGATGGTAGTATGGATGAAGATTTTTTTCATATAGCCGGTATTGTACGTTTCAGTACACAACCCTGGATCGATAGATTCCCGCAAAGTATTGTTGTTGGAATCGGTGGAAACACACGAAGGAGAGATTTTACCTTCCCTGTTGAAAACACAGATTTTATAGAAAAGGAAGGTTTTCAAAAAGCGAGCTTTCCTTCGTATGGTGGTTCAGAGAAATACCGGATATTCCTGAAAAATGAATTGATCCCTTATATAAATGGCAATTTTAAATCGAACGGAAAACAGACTTTAATTGGAGAATCATTGGCAGGACTTTTTTCATCAGAAATATTATTTAAACAACCCGAATTATTTGATGATTATATTATTATAAGTCCAAGTTTATGGTGGGGAGAAGAGTCTTTATTGACGCATGGGGAGAAGTTTCTGCAAACTAATTTGAAAAAAAATATAAAGGTTTACCTCGGTATCCCCAACAAGGAGGAAGACATAAGAATGTATGATGAGGCTATAGTGTTATCGGAGATTCTTAAACGAAACAAGAAGATTCATTTTGTATTTGATTACATGCCGGATGAATTGCATTCGACTGTAATACATCAAGCGGTCTACAACGCTTTTAAGAAGTTGTATCCAAAAACGGTCTATTCAAAGTAGTAATATGTCTATTCTGAGATTAGTTTTATTTTATACTTAGTTTTGTGCGATCATGCCACTCATCTTCCAGGATTGACATCAAAAGCTTGTCGTGAAATTGATTATCACCTATAAAAATAAAATACTCTCCAGATCTGTTTGCTTTGGAAATATTACAGATGCCTGTGTAACCAATTAGTTTATTAGAGTCGTTTAGGAAAATTCCACGATTAAAATTTTTAGAATCGTTGACAACGGAGAGAAACCAATTGTCGATTTGATCCCTTGTGTTTAGCGACTGAAAAAGAGAAAGGGAGTACTTTATAGACATCTCATCATTGATCCATTCATAAAATGGAGAGACATCTTCGAGTGAGAGTAGCTTTAAATCGATCATTGTATCATAAAAATGGTGTTCGTTATTTCATTAGCGAATTTACCGCTTTATTTTAACGGCTTAATGATTACTTGATCGACCATTTTCCCCTGCTGATCGAGAATTTTGAAGATTCCTTTTTCGTCGTCTAAATCTACGCGGAGCACATTGTTGTTGGAATTTACAATGATCGGAAATTGTACTGTATTTGTCGCATTTTTGATAATGTGTCTATGTAAATGTCCTGATAACATGATCTGTGTTCCTGCTTTGTTGAGGATAGGAACAAATTTCTCCAAAATCTCCTGTTCCCCGTGCCAGCCACCAAAAGGGGGCATATGGCAGATTACGATCTTATATTTAGCATCTTTAAATGACGGGTCCTCAACTGCTTGAGCTAACCAGACCGCTTGTTCGCTTCTATAGTTATCCATGTCTACAATACCGCTGTATTCAATGTCGGTATCGGGCTTGTCTTCACCGCAATCTAAGACGATAAAACCGGTATTCCCATGCTTAAATTGGTAATATAGTTTACCTGTTGGTGTTGGGAAATATTTGGGATATTCAATGGCAAAAGGTCCACGTGTTTCATGATTGCCTCTTGCATAAAACATTGGTTTTTCACTGGCGAACTTTTTAATGGCGGTATCCATGAACCCCTCATACAGCTGTGTTTCACTGAGTAGATTACTAACCATATCACCGTTGAATACCACAAAGTCACTTGTCTTTAGATTGCCGATATCCAGTAGCTTATCGAGTACCTCATTGCGTTCATGAATATCATTGACAACCGTAAAATGGGTGGAGCTGGCATGGCCAAAGGTTTGGAAAAATAAGGGGGCCTTTTGATAAACATCACTGGCTACTACTTTTCCATATTGTACATTGACGCCAACATGTTTGAGGACTTCCTGACTATATACGCGATATCGGTATCGGGTTCCAGGTTTTAAGTCATTCAATGTAACTTGATGCAGCGTACCTACTTTTTTAAAGCCGTAGGCAGCTGCGTAATATTTAGGTCTTTCCTTAAAATAGAAGTGACTGGAATCGTCTGGTGCCAGTTCAACCCAACCGGTCGCGGGCTTGTCTGTCGTCCAAATAATGGAAACAGATTGCTCTGTTAATCCTTGGATAAAAGGTAAGTGATTTATTCTGATCGCATCCTGACCAACTGCCATAAAACAATTGAAGAACAACAATAGGATGATGCATTTTAGTTTAGTCATTGTAATACCTGGGTCTATAATTGATTTTGGAACCTAAATCGGTTTTTTCTTGCGCTAAAGATATAAAATTGTGTGAACAAGCTATGGATTGAAATGTAACAGTCTTGCTAGACTAAAAGATGTCTCGTTTTGTTTTTTGCTAAAAAAGTGCTGTAAACAGGTAATAATTAAGAAAATGTGACCTGTGTTTGGCACTTATATTTGGAATAACCTAAGTAAGAGCACCTAATCAAACACAAATGAAAAAGATAGTTTTATTTTTATCTGTGTTTCTAACTTCACTAATTGCACTGGGCCAGCAGATCACGGGAACCGTACGTGATAAAAATGGTAAACAATTGGCCGGAGTAACTTTGAGAAACACGAGTACTTCCAACAGTACACAGACCGATGATCAGGGGAATTTTAAGATTTCAGGTAAATCCGGAGATATCTTAGAGACAAGTTTTATCGGATACGAGCGGGCTCGTCAACCCATTCCCGAGGCAGGCAAAATGACCTTTACCCTGGTCGAAACATTGAGTATTCTAGATGAAGCCGTAGTGATCGGTTACCAGAGTACCTCCCGCAAAAAAGCGACCGCTGCGATTTCAAGTATTTCGGGTAAAGATCTGGAAAATCTTCCGGCAGCCAGTTTTGACATGTTGCTTCAGGGAAGATTGGCCGGCGTCAACGTTCAGAATTTTTCTGGCGCTCCGGGTGCATCGCCAACATTGGCTGTTCGTGGTACATCGGCCGTTAGCCTGAATTACTCCAATGACGATTATTACAATGTCATTAGTAATCCACTCTATGTTATTGACGGAGTTCCGCAGCCAACGGAACAATTCGTAGGCCCGAATACAGGAACAGGAACAAATTATCTAGCAGGTCTGAATCCGAATGATATCGAATCTGTGGATGTGCTCCGAGATGCTTCTGCCGCCGCAATTTATGGTTCTAGGGCAGCAAATGGGGTGATCATGATCACGACGAAAAAAGGGCGTAACGGAGATCCGCGTTTTATGTTAACCGGATATGGTGGTCTAACGCAACGGCCCGAACTCCGTGAAGTGACACTCGGAAGAACCGAGCGTGAGCAGAAGATGAGGATACTAAAGAATCAGCTTTCTTCCAACGATTTCAGAAATCTGCCCTTTATGCTTACCGATTCGTTGAACCCTGCATTCAATGGGAATACAGATTGGCAGGATCTATTCTACCAAAAAGGAAAGATTAAGAGTGCAGATCTTTCTGTTAGCGGCGGGTCAGCGATTAGTTCATATCGTTTTAGTGGGAACTATTACGATGAGGCGGGAATCATTAAAGCAACCGGATTTAAACGCTATACTGGAAGGCTCAATTTGTCCAGTAAGGCAATCAATGAACGTTTAACGATCAATCCCATTGTGGCCTATTCGTATAATAAGCGAGCGCGAGGAAGCGGGAGTGACGTGAGCCCAATTGCCTTGAGTGCCGGTAGTATGCCATCATCACTTTTTAATCTTTCAGATGCAAAAAAAACTTACCTTTTGGGTACCTATAATAGTAGTCTTGATAACAATGAATCTTCTAATCTGAATACCAATCTAAATCTGATTTTCAATATTGCACCAGGATTAACTTTTACTTCCCAATCCGCCTATATCAAAGATATGGCCAATAGGGCTTATAATAGGCCATCAGCTTTGATGAGCGGTGCCGGTAATTATTCGTCAGCTTATTCTTATGAGAATAGCCAAGTCAGGATATCGAACTTTTTAACTTATATCAAACAGTTTGGAAAACACTCTTTAAATGTACTACTGGGCCAGGAAGCGGAAAAAAATAAAATGCAAAATGTATCCGCATGGGGTAGTCAGGGGGTATCAGATCAGATCCAAGTGGTTACTGGATTTCTGCAAAATAACATCGGTGCCAACTCCGATTTGCAAAAGTGGTCACAGCTGTCCTATCTCGGTCGCTTTTCCTATGATTTTGATAGTAAATACCTGTTTTCAGGGGCTGTCCGTGCGGATGGATCGTCCCGATTTGGAGAAAACAACAAATGGGGATATTTTCCGTCCGCATCTGTCGGCTGGATTTTAACTGAAGAAGATTTTCTGAAAAACAATCCTATATTCACCTTACTTAAAATTAGAGGAAGTTATGGATTGACCGGATCTCTCCCTAAAAGTAACTATTTGCAGTATAATCTCTATAATGTCAATAATGGGGGGTATCAGGGTAATTCCGGAGCAACTTCCTATAATGGCCAAGTGGCTATTACACCAAACTTTAATAATGGCGTTGCCCAAAAAAATCTCAGCTGGGAGCGCAATAGGCAATGGAATTTAGGTGTCGATATGGAATTGTACAAGGGACGTTTTACAGCTATGGTAGATGTATTTAATAAGGAAAACTATGATGGGCTATTTGACGTCATGCTTCCCGTCACGTCCGGATACGATTACGCCAAAACAAATTCGGTAGGAATCCGCAATTCAGGTGTCGATATTCAATTGTCTGCTGATATGTTCCCACGTAGCTCCACATTGAGCTGGCGGTCCAATTTAAATATTTCCTATGTCAAGAATCGGATCATGAATCTGCCAAATGGCGGCCGCGATATGGTCATGGATGGCGATCGATTTGATAAATCTCATATCCTCTCGGTGGGCAGCCCGATCAATGCATTTTATCTCTATAAAACTCTGGGGGTTTTCTCGACCCTGGACGATATTCCGGTCAATCCATATACAGGCGAACGCTATCGAAATTCCAATGGGACATTCAATCCCGGAGATTTTTATTTTGAAGATATAGATGGCGATTATTTTGTAGACGTATTTAATAGTGGTATTAATCCAGATAAAAGGGCGATTGGAGATCCTAATTTTAAGTGGACCGGAGGCTGGAATAACGTCTTTAGTTATAAAGACTTTTCGCTTACTTTGTTTTTTACCTACGGTTTTGGGAGGGATGTACTGAATCTTTTTGAATCAGATCAATTCAGTAACTCAACTTCGGGCGATGCGACTTCAAATTTTGCTTACTATTCGATACGGGATCTGGACAAACTCAATATCTGGAAACAGCCCGGCGACAAGGCCGAATACGCAAAATATGATATCGGCACCTATCGTTACTATTACACCTCTGCGCAGACTTTCTTTTTAGAAAATGGTTCCTATATGCGATTTAAGAATCTGATTTTTTCTTACAACCTCCCTGAACGAATCAGCAAGAAATGGAGTATTTCCAAAGTGAGATTCTTTGGCATAGTGGATAATGTAGCCCGTTGGCAAAAATCAAAAAAATTACCTGATGCCGAGGCTGTAAACCCATATGGAGAGTATAACGGTGGTGGTTATCCGATTCCAAGAAAATATACATTAGGATTTGAACTAACTTTTTAAGACGATGAAAAGATTTTTTTTAAACTATAGACTAGCGGTGCTATTGATGCTGGTTTTCTTGCTAGGGTCATGTAAAAAGTTTTTGGTGGAAGAACCCGTCAATTCGACTTTCGCGGGCGCATATTGGAAAAGCTCAGGGGATTTACGGAGTGCTATGGCAGGTAACTATGCTTTGGTACGGGATGTGATGAATTCGGGTAACTGGAATCCGAGTCCACGATACTTTATGTATGGCGATGCAATTGCCAAGAATTATTTTACAATCCAATATAATGGTGATGGACTCGAAGGGATCCAAAATGGAGATTTTACATTTCAATACAATGTAGAGAATTTTGGAGATTGGACCAAGTACTATAAAGCGATTACGATGAGTAATATCATTATTAATCGAGTTCCCAAGGTGGCGGACGATTTACTGACCGATGTGACCAATCCAACGAAGTTCAAAAATGAGATGCTTGGAGAGGCTTATTTTTTACGGGCGTTCACTTATTTTATGATGCTACGCGTGTGGGGAGACGTGCCCGTGGTAACGGAAGAATACGACGACCCTATTTCTGCTCCAGAATTAGCACGAAGTACCAAAAAAGAGGTTATGGCGCAGATCGAGAAGGATGCACTGCAGGCACATGAATTGTTGCCTTGGCAATATTCACTTGTTGGGAACGCCAAAGTCACAGCCAATAAAGGCGCGGTGAATGCATTGTTAGCTCATTTCTACCTTTGGAAGGCAACAATGAGTGATGTCAATTCAAACCAACCTGATCTCGAAACGGTAGACAAAGCAGATAAAGCCATCGATGAAATCTTAAATAATGGTATGTATTCATTGACCGACACATCTAATTATTATAAGACTTTCGAAGGACTTTCGAGTGAAGGTATTTTTGAAATTGCAATGAGTGAAAATACACGCGAAGGAACCAATCAACATATTGCCAATATGTTTTTGAGAACTGCGCAGCTGGCAACTTCTGGAACAAATTCGAGGTGTTATGTCAATGCAGATTATCTGACAAATCATTTTTATAAAATAGACCAGGTTTGGGACTGGTATTGGAATACAAGTTTGCAGCAGTGGGAGTGGAAGGCGATGCCTTCACAGGTCTTCGACGATAGTGATATTCGTTGTAGACGTAATTTTACCGATCTAAACAGTGATAAACCGACTTGCGTAAAATATCAAAGTGTTGTCTACCGTAATCCCTCACAAAAGCAAGATGCTTATGTTAGCAATAATCTGATTGTCTTTAGGTTAGCGGATATGCGCTTGTTGAAAGCCGAAATTGCACTCTATAGAAATCAAGTTTCCAAAGCAATAGACATCATCAATGAATTTAGAAAAAGGAATGGCGCCGATGAATCTGCCTTTGTGGATAATACATCGAGTAAAGACGATGTCATGTACGAATATATTATTGAAAGAGGTAAGGAACTTTATCTCGAAGGGCATATTTTTTATGATCTATTGCGAACAAGACAATATAGCAATTTTGTACCATGGCTCTCGGAGTCCCGCTTCCGTCAGGAAGGATTCTATTGGCCAATTAATCCAGCCCTATTCAAAAATAATAACAAGTTGACACAGACCTCATACTGGAGAGGAAAGGTGTAAGCACTAAAAAAAGAATTATGAAAAAGATAACAGGATTGTTTGCGTCAATATTGATTTTTCTTTTCGCATGTAAGAAGGATAATTATAAAGTCGATGGTGGAAAGAGCGATGCCAACGTGCACCAGACAACTTATGATTTTTTGAAGCAGCATGGTAGCTTTGATTCGTTGGTTAAGATTATAGACCGTGCCGGTATTAAAGATATTGTGAATTCAGATGTCACGTTCTTTGCAACGAGCGATTATGGCGTACGGGATTATGTAGCCGCCAAAAAACAACAAAAGATCATTGAGGTGGGAAACGAAAATATTCAGTTCGGGATCAATAACATCCCAGTCAAAGAATTACGTGATTCGATGATGATCTACCTATTCGATGGAAAGATCACACGAGAAAATCTCAGCCCTGACAACAAATATTTTGTAAGCAAGCTTGGTGCAATTCCCAATGTCAGGTTCAATATCAAATTGCGCAGAACACGTGACTACAGCGATTATCTGGATTATGTAGATTATCTCAATTTCACAAAGGTGATCGGTACTCTTGATGCTGAGGAACCCGATTATAATGCGATTCCAAAAGATCAACTTGATAAATCCTATGATTGTCAAACCTCGGGAATTAGGACGACGACAGGTGTATTGCATGTATTGCAAAACACACATCGTTTATTTTTTAACGCCGGAAAAATGGCTGATTAGAAACTGATATGAAAACGAATTTAAAAATTTTATATAGCCTGCTGTTTGCTTTTGCGCTGACTTCTGGCTGCAAGAAAATTGAAAACGGCTTTTTGAGCGAAGGTATACGATATAAAGATAATACCATCTTTTGCAAACGTGGAATGTCCCTAACGATGTCTGACCGTATTAATACAGATGGTTCTACGCCCCCCTATACATTCGAAATGTTAAACTTAGAAGATGAAACCACGGGTAAACCCGCACCGGATGTATTTTTTAAGGAATTTGACATTTTAACCTTTAAGCCCGGTTTAGTGTTCAATGCCGAGACAGATACCACGGTCGAACTACTCAATAAAAAGAGAGAAACAGTAAAGAAAGCCCCGATGGAATTTAATACAGTCAGTGGACAGCTGGTTTTTAATCGAGCTTCTGCCAACCTACCTTTAGGGCGTTTTAATTTTGATGTCAAAATGACCAACCCTAGAGGAGAGCGTGTATTCCCTAAATTGGCAACCATCGAGATTGTAGAACCTACGATTGATGATATGTTTAAAGTAACCTATCAAGCGGCAAGTGGATCGAGTGCCGCAGAAGTTTTTACCGGAATTACAGCCCCAAAGGTGACTTGTACAAAAATTTCAAACGATGGCGCCCGTGTTATCCTAAAGATCGTCGATAAAAATGGAAATGCATTCAATCCTAAAAATGGAGAAGTGATCAAACGGGGGGATCGACCGATGTTTGAATCTCATGTGAAGTTTAATCCAGTCCAAGTGACAGATAATTCGTTGATCTGTGATTTTGAGGTTGCACCTTTTCCGCTTGCTAAATTAATTGGAAAAGATGGAACAGATTGGGGTTTTCTCAATTACTATCGCATCCCCATGAAGTATGCCCAAATCGACGGTTTAAGTGCTAATAATGTCAACCCCGTTTTTGGATTCCAGCTATTGATGGAAGGTACTTATGAGGTTCAGGTAAAACTGCCAACGGTAACGCGTATTACACAATAAAGATTAGGGGAGCATAGTAAGCTCCCCAGACTTTATTAAACCCAGATCTTTATTAAACTTAGATGCCCACAGTGCGAAAATTAACCAATTATGAGCAAATTTTGACATTTTATTAGATGTAAGATTGACATTTCTCAATATGTTGCGCTTGTTGTTTATATTTAGTAAAACCAATGTTGAGTAACCTAATACTAACATGCTATGAAAACGTTACAATTTAATATTCCTGTAATTAAAGGACAAAGCATCACTGTCCAGGAGGATATCTCGGAATCGTTCTATCCACATTTGCATCGTCATCAAGAAGCCCAGTTAATGTGGATTACGAAAGGAAAAGGTGTGTTGCTTGTGGATGAAACCCTCCATCCCTTTAAGGAAAACGATATCTTTTTCATCGCTGCTCACCAAGCACATGTATTTAAATCTGTATCCGACGATAAGGCTGGTGATGCCGCTAGATCCATTTCGATCTTTTTTGATCCGGAAGGGAGGTTGAAACAACTTTTTATGTTGGGTGAATTTGAATCCTTGGAGCAATTTTTAAGTCAGGATTCCAGGGGATTTAAGATTCCGGAGGTGGATTTCGACATGGTATCTAAGCGTATGCTGTTATTAAAACAATCGGAAAAGATCGATAAAATGATGCATTTCTTCTATTTGCTCCGGATACTAGCCCAAATTTCAAAGAGAACAGATGCGCTCTGTCCCGAACCGATGGAGACCGTAGTCGGTTCCACTGGAAAAAATAACCGCATAGAGAAGGTTTGTCATTATATCAATACACATTTTAAACATGGGCTTACTTTAGAAAGTGTAGCAGAAAGAGCACATTTGTCGCCACAGGCATTCTGCCGTTATTTCAAAAAACACTGTGGAATCACCTTAGTTGGTTACCTTAATCGGATACGGATTAATGAGGTTTGCAGTCAATTGGGAAAAGATCATTTACATTTGGAAAATATCTCATTTATTGCTTATAACTGTGGCTTCAATAGCATTACAAATTTTAACCGCGTATTTAAACAGATTATCGGCTGCACACCGAAAGAGTATATTTTGCGCTATGATCAGCGCTATACAGAAAATTCAATTGTTTCATATGTTTAGTTTAAGGCCACGTCGTGAGACGTGGCTTTTATGTGGAGAGATTTAGTACGATCAGAAATCCTAATATTCCTAATTTTTGAAGCATAATCTTCATAGACGGTTTTATATTTGATTAGTAACGTGTTGTTTGGAGTATAAAAGTAATATAGCTATTATCCGCAATAAATTTTATAAAAGCGTCATGTACTATCCTGAAACTAAAGAAAAACTTGTCTTATGCTAAGGTCGATTGGAAAATCTATCTATAAATTCGTTAATAATAACGGAAAATCGAGGCCGTATTTAATATTCAAAAAATAAAAATTGGCAATGGAAAATTATAGTCAAACTATCCAGTTGGGTGTAACAAAGGATCGGGTATTTAAAGCACTAACCGATGAAATACCATTTTGGTGGACAATCATGTTTGAGGGCTCTTCCAATAAGAAGGACGATAGATTTACAATTCGCTTTGGAGATCTTATTTACAAAGTAATGCAAGTGGAAGACTTACATGAAAATGCAAAAGTTGTTTGGCATGTCGAAGATTCATTGATAGCCCTTCCCGGATTGAATAATCAAAAAGAATGGATTGGCACAACGATCGTTTGGGACATCACAGAAAAAGAAAACGGGATTGTGTTGCAACTTGAACATATTGGCTTATCCCCTGAAATCGAATGCTATGATATTTGTACAGATGGATGGCGACAATTTGTGAAAAGTTTAGAAGCATATATTGAAACAGGTAAAGGGAAGCCTTTTTCGAATTGATCCTTGCTAGCAAATATAGCTTCTGTTAAGGTATTACTATCTTCATAGTGGGTTGGATGTGACAACCAAGCTTCCGGAATGGATTTTTTATCATAATAATATATAACTGTGAGCCTGCCCTTGGGGGGCTCCAGTATCTGTCTCTCCTCCGAGATTAATAATCCCTAAAGCAGTGCCTCTATAATTTTTCTTTCCTCCCAAAAGTACCATAGGCTTGATTCTAAGCTGTCTATCATATATCCATTAGATCCCAGCTCATCTTCAGATTTACTCCTGATGTTATGTAGATTGATGCGGTCGAAATAAAACCTCTCCACTGTGGAAAGAATTGATTGGATCTGAATTCATTGAAACTAGAATAGCTATAATTTCTGGTAGAAGCTTTGTTAATTGTTTGATTAATTTATGAAAATAACAATTAAATTAATAATCTGTTTGATGAAATAATTGAAATAATTTACGATATTTGAATGAATTATAAAACTGTGAAGAAATAAAAATTAATATGCTTTCTGAAATATCAATGGCCATATGGATCTGCATTGGTGTGGAAAGCATTTATTTCTAGAATTGAATAAGAACAATGGAGTATTTTTCCCAACTTGGATACCATTCTAACGAAATCATAAAATTCGCTGCCGCTAGCGGAATCTTTTCCCTACTTTTAAAATGTGGTAAAGTAATCCATTTTACACCACAAGATCCGGAGCATTTTAGAGCCTGGTTGACTGAAAAAAACATTGAAGATATTAAAAGCGAAAAACAGCAGCGAGAATTTTTGAGGACTAGCATTTAATACCATAAACAGTAGATAATATTTTGGTGAAAAGCCAAAAATTATATTTTTTTATATAAAAAATCAATTTATACGATCTTATGAAAAAGACATTACTTCTATTGGCGCTGCTGATTTGTATGACCATTAATAGCTTTGCCCAAGAAAGTTCGATGTTATGGAAAATTTCCGGTAATGGTCTAAAACAAGATTCTTATTTGTTCGGTACGATCCATATGTTGTGTCCAGACGACTTTGTCATCAAACAGAAGAATTTAGATGCACTAAATGCTAGTAAAAAGGTAGTTTTTGAAGTTGATCTTTCCAAACCAGAAAATGCAAAATCTCTACAGGCATTTACTGTTTCGGATCCGAGTTTTATAAAGTCATTTTCTGAAGACGATATCAAAAAGATGGACAGCGTGTTGATCGCACAGCAGCTTTCAATCAAATTGTTGGATTATGTATCACCTGTTGCTGTTATATCCTTGTTCTCGATGAAAGGATTTAATTGCCCGGATCCGACAAAGATGAAGTCTTATGAGGTTGAGCTTTCAGCACTTGCGACCAGCCAAGGAAAGGTAATAGGAGAATTGGAGACACCTGATTTTCAATTTAATTTGCTGAAGGATCTTATTACACCCAAATTGTTCATGGAATCTGTTTTTCAGTTGGACGAATACCCTGCATTGACAGTCAAGATGGTTCAAGCTTATAAATCAGAGAATTTGGAAGAGTTGACAAAATTGCTCCAAGATCCAGCCTGGATGACGAAAGAACAAAAAGAAAAATTGTTAATTGGGAGAAATTTGAATTGGAGTAACCTGATACCCCCTATGATCAATGAAGAATCCTGTTTTATTGCCGTTGGCGCAGGGCATTTGGCCGGTGATCAGGGGCTGATTACCTTACTCGGAGAAAAGGGATTCAAAGTGGAGGCTATAAAATAAATCTTATCTTAGTGGTTATTTAAAACTAAGAAAAAAATGGCATCCGAGCATAACAAAACAGTAGAGATATTGAAAACAGGTGTCAAGACATATATTCCACTGCAAGATGTAATTCAGGCATTACGATTTATTATCTCTACTTCGGCGGCAAGCTGTGTAAAGGAAATTAATATGCCGGCAATGTGTGATTTTAATCTATAACTTTGCTTTTGATATGCTCTTCTTGCCGTTATAAATTTTTTGACATCGCGATAAATTTGCATTTGGTCAACGTATACATGCACTATATCAAAAAGATTGGTGCTTGAGCAGTCCAAAAGCTTCCTTTGTTGAAAAAACATGAGGAAACAAGTATTATGTGCAGTTATACTCAGCGGTTTTACTACGCTGACTGCACATGCTCAAAATGCAGTATCGGGACAGGTTGCTGTGGATTATGTCCCACTATCAAATTATATACGCCCTGAAGATAGTGTTAAGACAGGTTCAAAGAGCGATTTTAGGAGAATACAGTTTAACCTGGAAGTTCCACTATCCACCAAAATAGACTCTTCTGGCAATATAAAACGCTGGTCCTGGAAGATAGGGGCAGCTTATGCAAAGATGGAAAATAGAGGGTATGAAGAACCCTTATTCCCGACTGAAATGCTCAATGCGGAAATGGGACTTCAATACCTGACCTCATTAAGGAAAAATTGGTCTCTATTGACTTTCGTCTCCGTTGGGATTTATTCAGACCTCGTTAAAGTAAATGGTAAGGATATATTGGGGCAGGGAGGTGTGCTTTTTATTAAAAAATTTAGACCGAATTTAGCGTTTGGATTTGGACCTGTATTGAGCAATAGCTTTGGCGTGCCAATGATCCTGCCAGGTTTGTATTTTGATTGGAAAACAAATGGAAAAGTGAAATTCAATGTGAATTTCCCGCAAGGTCTATCCGCATCCTATCATGTCAACGAATTGGTGGATCTTCGCGCTGTCCTTAATTTGGACGGGATGACTGCAGAGCGTGAAAAGAACGGAAAATCTATGTTAAGTGGTTTTATGCTAGTGACAGCCGGGCTTCAACCGCAGTTCAATCTGGGCAAGAACCTCAAGCTCCAACTGACAGGAGGTAGTACGTTGGCCAGATTGTATGTCGAAAATGATCGATCCTTAAAGAGTTTATTCAAGAATAAAACGCAGGAAGATCCCCGATTTTCACCGACTTTCTATACTTCCGTAGCATTTAAATGGAATATGCCTTAATCATCGGCTAAGGAGCTTCTTAAAAACAATATTTTGGAGAAGCTCCTCCCTTTTTGTGCGCGAGATTGGCAATTCTTGGTCCTGTATATATACTCTCCCTCCAGTAATGATGTCAATGTGGTTTACATTGACTAGGTAGGATTTGTGAATACGAAAAAAATGGTTGCCGGGTAATGCCTCTTCCAAAGCTAACATGGTTTGATGGATTGTAATTGTACGCTCTTTAAAGTGAAGTTTTGTATAATTTTGCATACTTTCCGCGTACAGAATATCTGTCCAGGAGATTTTAACAAAAGCATCCCCCTGTCTTACAAATAACATATTGTCATTCGGACTACTTTCCTGTAAGGGTTTGTTCCGCTGTAGAAAAAGCTGATAAGCTTTGGTGCTGGCCTGATAGAAACGCTGGAAAATTATAGGTTTGAGGAGGTAATCAACAGCTTGAAGTCTGAATCCTTCCAAAGCATATTCTGAATAAGCTGTGATGAAGATACATAAAGGCGGGTTTTCAAAGGAGTCTAAAAAGTCTATACCATTGAGATAGGGCATATTAATATCTAAAAAAATAAGATCTATATCGCCCTGCTGTAACCTCGAAGTTGCAGCTAGTGCTGAAGGAAATGTTTCCACTAAATCCAAAAAATCGATCTGCTCGGTCATTTCGGCAATATGTTGGCGCAGCATAGGTTCATCGTCTACGATGATACATTTCATTTTAATTTCTTCCATTGTCAATAGTTAGCTGTTAAGATCGATGGTCAGTTGTATAGTAAAACTGTTGTCAAGTTTATGGATTGTTAACGAATAGTTGTTTTCATATTGCAGTTCCAGTCTTTTTTTTACATTTTCCAGCCCTATGCCCGAGTGCCCAGTCGAAGCTAATTGCGGATAGTCCTGATAACTATTACTGATGTTGAATTGAAGTTTTCCTTCTTCCTCAACACAGGATAACGCTATGCCTCCTTTTTGATTTGGAAGACGGTTTACGTGTTTAAATGCGTTTTCGACAAAACAGATGAGCATCAATGGTGCAATATATAAATCCTTTGAAGATTGATTCCATGAACAGCTTACATCCAGTTCGTCGCCCCATCGCATTTTTTCTATGGCTATAAAATCCTGTAAATATTGCAGTTCGCGTGTTAAAAGTACGAGGGGTTGGTTGCACTCATAGAGCTGGTACCTCAGAATGTCCGAAAATTTCAGAAGCAAATAATCGGCCATTTCCACATTCTTTTTCATGAGGATATGAATATGGTTCAAGACATTAAACATAAAATGAGGATTGACCTGATCCTGTAAAAATTTCACCTGACTTTCAAGAAAATTCTGCTGCAATTGACCATGGATACGTTGAATATCTGCATGTTCCTGATAAAATCTAATTCCGCAGGCCGTACCATTGATCAGTAGGGAAGATGGAATTGCTTGATAGAAATGAGTGAGTATTAGCTCTGTCCGTTCATGGTTAGCTATTCCTTCTTTGGTGAGAATGAAATAGAAATCTATACTTCCAATTAAAATAGCTAAAATAACTACAAAAAGCACTGCTTTTAGTACAAAAGGTTTCATTTGTTGAGCCTTGATCGCTCGTGGTAGAACCCGGTCACTCAGCCACTGCGATACAATAATCGAAGAAGTCATGATTAGCGAGGTGTGCAATAACGCCTGGAGCGAATCGAACTCGCCTTTTATTTGAATCCATACAGCAAACCCAAGAACGAACCAAAAAGAAATGAGAAAAAGATGTTTATTTAAATAGTTTTTTTTGAACATATGACGATTAAAAAAAAATACCTTTGGAGCCTGATTCCTAGGTAGCTCCAAAGGTAAAACTTATTCATTGTTTTAGAAGATAAAGTAACCCAATCCAATGGAAAATGCCTGTGGTTTGGATTTAAAAGATTTATTAAGGTCAGAAAAACCGCGTTCATAACGAACATCGAGTGTAAATCGCTGAATATCGACTCCCAGACCGCCGGTAACTTGTAAGTTTGATTTATCAAAATGTTTCATTCCCTGTTGTATTGCTTTTAGAGGCGGCAAATTGTCGTTTAGCGTATAGCTGTAAATTGCACCAGCTAATACTCGGAAATTGATGTCCTGATTTTGGTAGATTTTGTAGCCTGCAACGACGGGGATATCAATCGCATTCCATTTGAGTTTGCTTTCGGTTTGCCCTTGCGGTTTAAGGGCTGCTTTGCGTTTATTGAAAAGAGCTTCACCCTGGATATAAGCTCTTCCAAGATTAACTCTTGCCATACCCCCTACGTGTAATCCTATGGCATATTTGTCGTCTAAGTCTGCTAATTCGGTATTGAGTTTGTTGAGACTACTTCCCCCTTTAATACCCAATTGAATGAAAGGTTGCTCCTGAGCAAACAGTTTTTTGCTAAACATCATGGCAAATAATACGATGCATGATAAAATTGCGTTTTTATTCATTTTATATTGTTTTAATTTGTCCAAAAGAACAAAGGATCAATTCCTTGGCAAAAAGAGTTTGACGAACGGCATTTTTGGAGTGACGAAGGTTATTATAGGAATGATTAGCCTGTCAAGATTTCTATTTGTTTGTCAAGATTTCTGGCTTAAGCGTATTTTTTGTAGGATTGATGGGAAAAGGTCTATTATTTTTTTTAACTTACAAGATAGATTTTGTTTGGTCAATTGTGTTGTACAAATAATCGATTTCATGAAAAATCCGTTGAAGCGGACGTTTTCCTTTTCCTATCTGGTATGGCCGTTTTGTCTGCTTATACTAACATCCTGTTCTAAAGAAGGACTTAATTCACCAGGAGGTCTAATAGATCCCGGTTTTAAAGCTGTCAACTTACAAACCGGAATCAAGGAAAATGTGATTCCGATCAAAGCGGATTTATGGTATGTGTCCTATGTCAAAGATGTCCTTACAGGAGAAATATTGAAAGATTCCACTGGAAAAAAGCTCAAATTGGAGCTTACGGGCTCGATTGGAGTTGACGGTGGGTGGCTACAGTTGGAAAAAACAATTAACAACGAGCTTAAATTGACCTTATTGGAAAATTTTAGTGATCAGCCCAGGAGTTTTGCCATTGGCATATTGTCAGCGGATAAAATGGATGAAGTGAATTTTATTCAAACTAGGGCTGATGGATATGAGCTGGTCAAAAAAGAAATCAAAGAAGTGAAAGAAAGCCGGAAAATCTATGTCAGTACCGAAGGGTGTACTGCGATGAATCTGGTAAATAGCTCAAATCGAGAGCGAAAAGTCGATATCACTGCCATTTTTAAGGACGTAAAATATAGTTCCGAATTCATAAGTGACAGCTACGGTGCTTTTGACTGGCTCAATAAAACAGATTCTACGATTTTCATGGATGAATTAATGGTAAATGGTGGAGTTCGCTGGCAAGGTAAAGTTCCTTACAGCAGAGGCAAAACTTTTGAAAATTATATTAAATCTGGAGATAAACAAGAATTGCTGCTCAAACCTAATGCCCAGATGACCGTGAGAGGTGAATTCAAATACCTCGAAAGAACTTGCAATTATATCTTCACCATTAAGAATAAAACATCCGGGCACGAATTCCAAGTGATGGGTATCTGGAAGCAAAAAGTTCCGCTGACCCCACGGACTATTTTGCAATAAGATTATTTATTCTATTGAACTAGCGATGTAGGCATTTACTTTCATGAGGCGTGTAGTGCATGGTTTTCTGTTTTGTAGAATACCTTGAAATTTTTCGTTAGTTTGGTTCTTTTAACGAGAGACTAAAAGTAAACTTCTTTTGCATTAAAAAGCTATAAATAGTAACAATAAAAGTGCAGAAAATTTGTGATGGAGTAGGATACCAAAGAAATTGCTCAACAAATAACTTTAACAGAAGGTAATTTATCAATAAAGAACCGAGATTGGAGAATACATATCTACCTAACATCGTATAAACCGTAAATCCTAGAACTTGACAAATATATAAATCTGCTTACCTATAGCGGGTAGATGATCGACAAATTGTTGAATTGAGAAAAAATTAGGATTACATCGCTATCTTTTCTTATACTTGCATTAAATTAGATTTATTCTAAATAACTGTGAAAAGCGAAAATACGATAATTGTTGATTTTAAGACTCCCAATGATTTTGAGGTCCTTTATGGGAATACTTCCGAACAGTTATTCAATATTATTTTCAAACAAGTAAGAGACCACGCAATCACAGAAGAGCTTGTACAGAATATTTATCTCAGACTTTGGGAAAGAAGGTTTGAAATCCAACTATCTATCCCTATACAACATTATTTGAATCGTGCTGCTAAACTCGCAGCTTTAGATTACCTCAAAACCAATAATCGTCGGAACATACATCTTAAGCAGCTTTATATTGAGCAGGAAGAGAGCGATAATGTCACTGAGAAAACTGTCTTTTTCAGGGATTTAAAGAAGAGGATCCATGCAATAACCGATCAGTTACCTCCCAAGTGCAGAACAGTTTTTGTTATGAGCAGAGAACAGGGGCTTAATACCCGTACGATTTCGCAACGTTTGTCGATCGCTGAAAAGACTGTTGAAGCACATCTGACCAAAGCTTTGAAAGCGATCAAAAATAGTATCGATCGAAAAATATAAAAAAATCAAAACAGACTAAGGGTATTAGGTACTTTGGCCAACTATACTAATAAAGGGGCTATAATTAGATAATTGACGTTTCCTTTGAAAAATTGATATAACAACAATACGTATTACACAAGAGCTGTATTTTGGAAATTAACCCAGATATTTTAAAACGATATAATGAGCATACGGCCAGCGAAGCCGAACGCAAAGCAGTTGAAGAATGGCTCGATGATCATTCAGTTGAAACTAGTATTATCCCAACGAATGAATTGTATGCCATGAAAGCATCTGTATGGGATCGTGTTCACGAAAATATAATAGGAACAAATGTAGTCAAGCTTGTGGGGACACGGAAAAAAAGTGACTACCTTCCGTTGACAGGGGCTCTTGGATTACTATTACTAATAGGTTTAATCTGCCAACAATGGACTTCACGCGATCAGCGCTACTCCGATGCTATTGTCATTACTTCTGCCCAGGGTGATGTAGAGATTTTGGACGACCACTGCAGATTACAATTTTCGGGATACCTTCAGGTCTTCAACCGTTCATCTAAAGTTAAATCAATTGAATGTAGCAACGGCGAGAAATACACCTTGGCGCCGGGCGAGACCTATTATCTGGAAACCATCGATGGCAAACATTCTATTGTACAAGAAAGCAATCTTTCACCAGAAGATAATTGTTCGCGTTTCATCCGCGGTGACGTGAAAATATATGCGGGAAAAGCTAAAAACAATGTGTAAAATTTACAGATTTCGAATCACAAATTACGCTATTTTAACGATCTGTCTGCTCGCTCTCTTTTTGGCGGCTTGTAATAGTCCGTCAAATAGTAAGATAAATAACGATAATGGATTGATTGTGATCGGAACGCGTGTGAATACCCCCAAAGGGCGGATGTTCTATTTGGGAGCCTATCGGGATATACCCCAAAAAGTTGATCCTAAAGATATGTTGCTCTTGGGGCGCGAAAATGCGATATATTCCTATGGCGAGCATCCTTACATTTGGGATGGTATCTCTGCTATGCTGAGGAAGTATCATGTAGATAAACAGATGAAGATAACGGCGACTGACTCTATTCATTTCAAAAGCTTAGTTAACAGTGAATCGTTTGGTTCGTTAGCCTTTATTTCAGAGGAAGAGGCTTATGCATTCTTTCTTGCCGACGGAAAGATTATCCAGTTCAATCCAACTACAATGCATGTTGCTGCATCTTTAAACGTACAACCACTTCCGAAGGGAAAAGCTACAGAGGTCAATACAAACACCTATTATTCCTTTGTAACGGACGATCATACCGTACTATTGCCTATAGGAACAAATCCCAATAGCTTTGCTAAATTTCCGACCAATGCCCAGGTTGCTGTTTTCAATTACAAGGGAAAGAAAATACAGTATACAAGTGATTCACGTATGTCGTTAGGGTATAATAATTTTGCTGTGGATATTTTGAATGGCGACCTGTATTACAGACCTTCTAAGTATATTGCTCGAGCACAGGATTATTCACCTGTAGTAGATTCACCGCCAACAGGAGGATTGTTGAAAGTTCAGAAAGATGGGAACTTTGATACGGACTTCTTTGTCGATCTTCAGAAAGTACTTGATGCGCATGGTATCGTGTCGGTTATTTATATCAAAGGTAAAGATGTGCTGGTGCAGTATATTGAAAAGGGATGGAGAGTTCCAGAAGATCCCGGGGCCTGGTTTAACTACCCGACCAAATTGGCGGTGGTTGATTTGCATAAAATGACCTATAAGGATCAACCTCTTTTAGAGAAATATGGAACCATTTATCCAGTGGGTGAGGTGAATGGTAAACAATATTTTTCCAATTTCGGAGCGAAAGATGGTACCTATCATTTTCTTGAACAGGATGATGGTCAAATTTTCAAAACTAGAATAGAGGCTCTTGGCGGAAGTGGTATCTATATCGCCCGTATCAGATAACGATAAAATATTTGTCGAATAATTGAAATGCTGTTTGCTAACAGCAATGGGAATGTTATTGACTGGTATTTTCGTTTAGTGTAAATATTTATTGTTGTATATATATTATTCATGTTTTTTTATTTTTTCAGTTATGAAATCAGTTTTATCAATTTTCTTATGTTGCATATTATCCTTTGCTGCCACGGCGCAAACGCAGGACAAAGTCAAAGGAAAGATTATGATATCCGAAAGCATTCCGGCAAAAGATGCACTATTGAGACTCCTGAATACGGCCTACCAGACTAGGACCAATGCCGCTGGTGAATTCTATTTTAATGATGTACCTCCGGGAAAATACATTCTTCAGGCCTCTGTCAATGACGTGGAGATTATCCGTGAAAATATCAGTATTAGGGAAAATGCAGACAACCTACCTGTCATTTATGTGATCAAAAAAATGAACAATTTAGATGGGGTAACCGTGTATGGATATAAAAGAAACAAATTCTTGGATCAGGATACAACAATGATTGCCAAGATGCCACTATCTTACATGGAAAATCCGCAGGCATATACCAGCATCAACCAAACGATCATGAAGGAGCAATTGACTACTGACGTTTCTGATGCATTGCGTAATGTACCTGGTATGATTAAGATGCAGGGTAGTCCTGGTCGAGGTAGTGGCGACGGTAGCTTCTATTACAGTTTGCGGGGATTTCCAACGAAGGTTTCTATGGTGGATGGCGTTCCCGCTACGACAAATGGGGAGATTGATCCAGCAGATATAGAACGTATAGAAGTAATCAAAGGACCAGCAGGAACCTTGTATGGTGGTGCCGTGACTTCTTTTGGCGGATTGATTAATGTGACGACAAAGAAGCCCCGTGACTATTTTGGTGGCGAAGTAGCCTATACATTTGGAAGTTTTAATCTCAATCGACTGACTGCCGATGTCTATGGTCCTGTAGATCGCAATAGAAAAACACTATTTCGATTGAATAGTGCTTATCAATATCAGAATGGATTTAGGGATTCCGAATTCAGAAAATCATTCTTTGTCGCGCCAACGTTCAGTTATCAGGTCAGTGACCGTTTGACATTTAACCTTGGAGCACAAATCTATAATTACGAAGGTACTAATACGCCGATTATCTTCTTGAGCAGAAACCGCCAATTTTTTGCCAGAACACCGAAAGAATTAGGTTTTGACTGGACAAGATCCTATTCTAATAACGATATGACATTGAAAGCTCCGGCAATTAATATCAAAGGTGAGATCAATTATCGGATATCAGATACCTGGACTTCCCAAACCATTATCTCCAGAAATTTTCGTAAAACGGAAGGCCTTTATCAGTATCAGTTCATCCGCGGGAATACCAGTGATGCTTTGCTTGAGCGCAACGTGCAATGGAACAATTCTGAGGCTGCTTCAACAAGCATACAACACAATCTCAATGGTACATTCCAGTTGGGAAGCATTAAAAATAAACTGCTAATTGGAATTGATTATCTCAATCAGTCCTTACGTAATAACCATTCACCTATCGTGAAGTACGATACCGTAAATGCCCAAAATCTGACAAGTGGCTATGGTTTTATTTCCCGGGAACTGGCAACGGCAAGTATTCAGAAATCAAAAGGCAATATGATCAGAACCTACGCATCTAACAATGTTTATGGCGCTTATATCTCCGATGTTGTCTACCTGACAGATCGCTGGACTACCCTTTTAAGTCTGCGTTTAGACCATTTTGATTCCAGAGGACAGCTCAATCTGAATACGAACGTTCGTGATGGAGAATATAAACAAACAGCTTTATCCCCCAAATTTGGTATGGTCTATCAGTTGGTAAAGGAGCAGCTTTCAGCTTATGCGAATTACATGAATGGCTTTAGTAATGTTGCACCTGTTGACAATAAAGGAATTGTAGGCTATAGTAATATTTTAAAGCCGCAAATGGCTGGACAATGGGAGGCGGGATTAAAGGCTAATCTTTGGAAAAATCGCTTCAACATGACTGCATCTTATTATGATATCACGGTGAATAATATGAGCAGGGATATTGAAGTTACCCAGGATGGACAATCTGCTATTGTCACGATCCAGGATGGAGAACAACGTAGTAAAGGTGTTGAATTTGAACTGATCACTAACCCGGTGAGAGGATTAAATATTATGGCCGGATATACTTACAACGATAGTAAATTTCAGAAAGCTGATGCTTCAGTTGAAGGGCGAAGACCTGCATCTGCAGGACCGGCAAATGTCTTTAACTCTTGGCTTAGCTACGTATTTCAGAATAGAACCCTTCATGGATTTGGAATCGGACTTGGTGTTAACCGTGTCGGTGAGCAGATTACTGTAGATCAAGAAGCGACAGGGCGGTTCACCTTTCCGGCATACACGCTGGTCAATACATCTCTTTTTCTGGAAAGAGATAAATATCGATTTGCAGTGCGTATGAATAATTTGAACAATAGCGAATATTTTGCAGGACAGGGGGTAATCGTGGCTCAGATGCCACGTAATTTTGCTGTGCAGCTCAGCCTGAGGTTTTAACTAGACCATAAAAAAGCCACATAATCTGCTGTGGCTTTTTTATGATCTGCTTAATAGCTATACAATGTCTTATTTGACTTGTGTAATTGCCCCGTTAGTCACGCTTCCCCAATTTGTAAGACTTCCATAAACAATTAATTTAGACTTGCTGTTGGCAAATTCTACCTTTCCACTACCATTAATAGTCAAGTTACCGTATACGACAACTTCACCGTCAATAACCATTTTACCATTGATAAATGAAGTGGATTTTGATCCGACAGTTCCCTGAGAAAGTGAACCTTTTACGCTCAATATGCCACTCCCGTTCACGGTAAAGGTTCCACCAATAACGCCTG
>NZ_LBGU01000007.1:0-9268 GCF_000988325.1 Sphingobacterium sp. Ag1
CCCACACGCGCTTGAGCACGACATGCCCCTCGAAATCCTTATATTCCTCCACCGTACCGCCCTTTCCGTTTGCCGATACCCAGTTCTCATCTTTGATCACCGTTTTATAGAGTTTGCCGGCAGTATAATAACCTGCTGTGGCTCCGGTACTGTTGACTGTCCACAGCCGCACATCATTGGTCCCGTTCGTCCCATAATCGCTTACCACCGTGCGGCCGGAATCGGTACTGGCGGTTACGTTGTTGCGGATCGCAACTGGCTGCCAGGGAATCCCTGGTGCACCCTGCTGCTGCACACGGTTCAGCGGGCTGTTCTCAAAAACAGTAATAGCATAGGGCTTCGGCGTCTTCACAGCTGCCTCATCCCAGCCTACCCCATCTTTGTAAAAATCCGACTGTGTCGATTTTGCTGAAGCCCGGAAACTACCGTTGCCTGACTTCTCGCCATAGGGCAAATATTTCGTCGACTCACGACCAAACCCGTCATATTCAATATGCTGGACAATATCCTTATACGTTGGACTGGCCATCAGCTGCACCGTTTGGCTAGGCCTTCCTAGACCATCAAAGTACTGGATGCTCTGATTCTCATCTCCGATCGTCCGTTGGGCATTCAGGGTAGCCTGTGTAACTCCGGGGCTACGGAAAGTCCTCGTCAGGACATAGTTCTGGCTGGCAGTAGGGGTGCTCACAATATTCTGAAAGCCGGCAATACTGATCGTAATGGTCTTCCCTGCCGCCGGGGCAGGGATATAAAAGCCATTCTGGAGTGTAATACTCTTGAGCGCCTGGATATCCGTCTGGTTGCTATAGGAACTCAGTGTAAGATTGTCCACGAGCGTCTGCCCTTGTACCGCCCCAGCCCCGACTAATGATAGTAGTATTAAAAAGTTATTTTTCATGATTGGATAGGCTTAATTGGAACGATAATGGTAATCGATGGATCTGTTTACATTGTTAAGGTGGTCCAGGATCGCCTGAAGTCGTTGCATACCGTCGTACGTATAGGTTTCCTTTATACCACGGGCATCCGTCTTGCTGGTCATACCAACGAGCGGTTTATAGGTGAAGCTGGTCACCATGGCTTTGGGAATGTCTGTGCGTAATTTATCAGCGGCATTTTTGATCAGGGTCTCCATCGTCGCCTCTGTCTGGCTAATACTATTCAGGTTGTCAATAGCTGCCTGCGTAAGTGCTGTTGCAACTTCTGCATAAGTCGCATTTTTGATTTCTAAAACTGGATACTGATTATTATAGCCCCAGAGGTAAACCGTGACAGGCAATTCTTTCACCTTCAGCTCTAGTGGATTTCCGGACGTATTGTATTGTAAAAATGAATAAGCAGGTTTATATCGCGCATCCGCACCATAACTGGCAGATAATCCTTCGGTTGGCAATACACCAAGAACTCGGTTGCTAAACTTAAAAGAGGCCAGCGAGATTGGCACATCCGTTTCCAAAATATCCTTTCTTTCCAACAGACCATTCCCCGCAGAACGATATATATTAAGCTCGCCCTCTTTCAAAAAATAAGAACTTTGTTTCTTCACTGCGGTAATACGTTCAATGGGATTGATCAATATATTATTTGCTATCAAGTTGGCGATCGAAGTATTTCCTCCCTGAAAATCTTTTGGATAGGTATAGAAAGTAGCCGTACTATCACCATTACTTTGATTCTGGAACATGGCTAGAGGTTGCAGGTGCACTTTACTGTAGATATATCTATTATTGACTTCGACATTTGTCGACGGTGCTTGATTGTAAACCGTCTTTGTACTTTCCTTGAGATGTAGGTAGCCTGTTTTATAATCAAATTTATTATAGTAGTAATTACTTGTACCATTCAATACCTCAATATAAAAATCTATCTTATAACCCCTTACATTCGTATTTTCCAGATAATAATCATATGTATTTATTTCCTTCTCCAATAATTGATTACTCGCGGAATAAATTGACTTGCTAAGCAAACGGCCTCTAAGCCAATCCCTGTTATCTACAGGTGGATTGGGTAAAAGATTATATGGAGGCATAAACCCACTATAGTCAACTGCTGGGGTAAAAAACACATCATCGTTTGTATTTGCATTAATATAACTATAATCCACCCTACCCAATGCAGTAAGATCCACGGATTTTGTCCATTCTTCAACATTTGAATACGCCACATAACTTCCTGATGTAGTCCGTAAACCGATCACCGGATCAAAGGTTAGCACCTTATACTTGGATATGGACGAACCGCTAGATGATGCTTCTTTGGAATAAGAAAATTCGGGTGCATTTAACAGAACACCACTTACACCCCCATCAGGATCTCGATATTTGTATTCTTTCAAAACATATTGGCCAATTAAAGGGTCATAAATTTTCTGTTCTTTAATACGAACCCCACCGACGATATTTCCTGTTGGGCCAGAAGAATTCAATGTTTTTGTATACGCCTTATAGCCTGTAACAGATGCAGTCATAAACGTATTATAATAGGGGTTTTGAGGCGATTGAACAGTTGCACTTAATGAGGGGCTTATATAGAGCCGGTAAATACCTGCGTCGAGATTAATTAAACCACCATAGTCATTCATAAAAGTCTGCACAGTACGATTACGTCCTACATCAAAAAGATAAAAATAAATACCATATACATTGGGCATATTTTGAATGGTAATTGTATAATTGTTACGTTCAGGCAACACAAATTCTCTATAGTAATTCTTAACCATCTGTCCGTCTTTTTGCACCAGGACATAAGGATAACCACCATCGTCCGGATCTTCATAAACAATTTTCCCATATAATGAATGTGCAAAAGAAACAGATGCGCCAATACTAACCATTTCGGTAAAAGTAACAGGCAATTTGGGACTTGCAGCTATACTGTTGGACTCGTAGCTAAATTCAGTTACTCCGCCCATAGGATTAATTATTTTAGAAAGCAATCCCTGTATTGCGTACTCCGTATTAACATGTCTATCGTACCAAAAAAAATCGACTAAACCGGCATCTTGGGCAGACTGCTGCGCAATAATCTTAGGTTCAGTATTACCATTATAATAGCCCCAAAAATCAATACTCCTTGAACTTCGGTTAGGGAGGCCAAAATTATGTATATACTCAAATCGGTGTCCATTATCCATAAATTGGCCTGTTTCACTTCTCTCACGCACAGATTCCAAAACCAGTCGCCTTGACATAGTAGCAGAAGGTGCAAGGCTCGTATTTGTCAAGAAATTTGTTTCGCCTGTCAAAGGATAATCTGAACGGTTCTTTAGATTAGGTCCATCGAGATAGAGATAATTTAGCTGAAAAGATTTAATAAGTGTACTGCCTTGAAAAATCTGAACCTCTTCGAGTGCAAAATCACCGACGAGATCTGCACGGGACGTACTGTTATACTTAAACAACACCTTTCCGCCTCTAAATGATATGCTTGAGATGCGTTTTGTTTTTATCACATTTCGCGAGTACGATTCAATTGACGGTGGAAGAGGATCTTCACTACCCATAGTTTTAGCATTTATCGTTTCTGTTGGGGCAAGATCATAAGAAACGGGAACTTCTTCATAGGTATAATTTACCTGATCACCGACAGGTGTAGTAATTTTAGAGAGATGCCAGCTATTGATAGCAACAGAGCCACTGCCTGTCGTATTAAAGTTGACCAATCGATTGCCAGTTACTTCCCCCATTTCAGCATCATTAAAGTTGTATAAATTACCCCTATCGTCTTTTATGGACCAGGTCGATATCAATGTCGCAGGACTCACCACTGATGAACTATAAAAAAGTTCAGGTCCTTTAATAAACTGATAATTCGTTTTCGGGATACTTACGAGATTACCGGACCTATCAAAATTAAATCGGCCGGAACCACCCGGAAAGGAAAAATAAAAGTTATCAGGCTCCCCATCTGTAGATCCTGTCCCCATAGTATGTTTCTGAACTTCATTATAACTAGAAAACGATTCAAAATAAGTTGAGTACAGATAACCCACTGTTGGAGTTTCATCGGGAAGGCCGACCGTACTTCGCGACACAACACCACCAGTCGTTAGATTCCAACCCAATCCACAATTGGAGGCGATCTCCGAAACCTTTATTCCCCCACCCTTATAATCCAAGGAAATAGGAATCTCTAGTTCCCCTACTTTTATCGTATAGAGTGGAATACTCACATTAACCATACCTGAATATAGATTAACAGGAGTTTCTTTATATTGGACAAAATTCGATACCGTTGGACTTGGTCCAATGATCTGTTTTGGCATACTCGGCGATTGGCCAAAACACCAACTCATAGCAAGCGATAGCGACGAAATGATAAATAGTTTCTTTTTCATTATTTGAATCTTTTTTCTCACGGTCTATTTGGCGATCTTTATTATCTTAATTTCTTTATCCTGTTCCTGAACAGTTTTATTTAATTGAATCACCTGCAACGTCAACTCCTCTATTTTCTTCAACAGAATCTTATTCATCTCACCCAAGGAAATACCGTTTGCTGCAACCTCGCTTGCTTTAGGAACATCGGGCAAATGGCCGTTCTTTTGAATAAATTTTTCGGTTTCGGCCAATGTAGGTAGTTTATAATCCTCTTCGAAAACATAGTCGGCCCAGCCCGAGGTCTCCACTTTGATCTCTTGGCTGCGGATCTTGCCTTTCACAGCTAGATCATAATCTCCGGGTGTTTGGGTTTTGACACCAACTTTTCCTGAAAAGTAGAAGTCTCCGGCTCCCACAGGGTTGTTTAAGAGAGAACTTATCGTGGGCTCATTTCCGTTGACTTCCTCTATCCGAGGGCCATAAAAATACTGACGATCATCGGTATTGTTGTCGTAATATAGGTACGACCGATGGCGAGTGATTGTATTCGTCGCTGCAAACTTAAAGTCTGTCAGACCAATAACTTTCTGACCTGTAACGCCATCGTATATTGCACCATAATTTACGGTAGAGGGGTCATTTGAACCATGTACATAACCTACCAGAAGATACCAGCGATCAAGTTCAGGGAGATTTCCATACCAAAAATAGGGGTTATTGTTTATCGTTCCAGCAAGTGTATTCACACCTGGGGCACAGCCCAAATAGGCCGTTCCACTTTTAGAATTTGTTCTTTTCATCCAAACCGAAAAACGGTAGGTCTTCTGATTATTGATCGGAATATCCACTGAGTTCCAGCCCCCGTCCGCATTCCCATCTCCGCTGGGAGCCCCTTTCCATAGGATAACCTGTGTACCCAAAGGACCCACCCCCCACTCACGTTCGTTCTCACTGGTCAGACCATTTGCAGTGAGGCCTGAAGTTCCACCAGATCCGGTTACCCAATCATTGAGGTTGAGCAGATTTTGTGCATGGCTTCCCATGGCGCATACACTAAAGGCAAATAGAAATGCCGACTTTAACTTATTCATAGCTAATAAACTGGTTAATAAAATATATCAGTAATAAAAATACAATAGGAATCTTTAAGAAGCTATTTTTGTTGCATCTATAGACCTGGTTAGCATTCTTTTTATGGTTACTTGAATTTAAAAATTTCTGCTATTTATTCATAGCGTTATTTAATATATTTTTTCCTTCTGGTTATATCGCATCGCTATTAAACTTTGCATAGCAACCACGTGTTCCTTAACCAAAAATTGATTTGCCATATTTCTTTAATTTAAATGATATAGGCAAAAGTATGGATGTAGCAGGCCCTATCTTAGAAAAACAAGAGATTTATAAGCGGTAGCTGGGAGATACCGAAAAGCACAGCACAATAGAGCCTCCCTTGACAGTCAGCAAGGGAGGCTTTATCAGTTAGCGGTTAATAATATTCTACTGGTTTTTTCTCGCTCACTCCTCATTTCGGACAATGCCGTCTCTGATTTTTCGAGACGTTCAATCACTTGTTTCATAGCTCGCCCCTACATCATTAAAGACAGTGGTGCCGACGACAACATTGGCAGCTATTAGATCATTATATCGTGAAATATCCCCCCCTTCGATGGAATTGGTCGTGGTTAATATCATGGCATTATACTTTTCAATCGGGCAAGGTTAACACCCAAGTCTGATAATAATGAATCTTTAATTTTCTCCCACAAAGATTCTTCGTCAATAAAAATCAAATAATTCAATTTTTCAACGTTTAGCCCCAATTTATTAATGAGATAATTTGCAACTTTTTTAGGAGAAATTTGGCTTCGATAAAAATCCCTCAGATTATCAAGAGGTTCCCACCTACTTCTATTCAAAGACAGGTCAATTTGGTTCAAATAGGTATATAAAAATACTGCAAAAGAATATTTAATTTTCAACTTTCTAATTCTGTTATATTTACCATTTCCACCAATTCTTATTAAAAACCGGGTTAGTTCCTTTCAGATCTAAGGGAGCGCCTCCAGTTACAATACGACCAGGATTTCCGGTCCCACCCATACAACCCGGGATTGGCCCGTCCTCCACACTCCATCGTCCGATTTCGGCGTCATAAAACCTCACCCAGTAGTCATATTAACTAATAACTTTTTAGAACCTCTTGCCAATTCTCCGGATAATCTTTTTTGAGCTTTTCTTCAATAAAATCAGGGACTGGTTCCTTCGCGTAATCCAATCCTTTAGTTTTTAAAAAGGATATGACATTTCTCTTCTGGCGGTATTCTTTTTTATCCAAATCAACTATTTCTCTTCTAAGTGCTCCCAAAATGTAGATTGAATCTCCTTGCACCGTCCTATACATGATTCGCTTATAATCTGCTCCTTGTTCAAGTAAATATTGTGCTATATCAAACTGTTGATGGCTTATTGCATCTGATAATGGTAAATGCGGATAATAAGTATACCAAGAATTATAAAAATTAACATCGGCTCCCGCATTAACTAAGAGTTTAACTTTATTTAGATTATTACCTGAGATATATGTAATTGCTATATTTAATGGCGTTTCCCTTCCATTGTCACTATCTGTAATCGGCTTATTCTCAACAACATTAGGGTTACCATGGTACTTTATCAAAAGCTCTAGATATTTAGGGTCTGAATTTGCTGCGGCATCATGCATCGCTGTAGATCCTCGATATCTGTCTGCGATATTGGGATCAGCTTTCAAAGCTAATAATGTTTTTGCACTCTGATAATCGTTATTATTAATCGCGAGCATCAATAAAGTTTTGCCAAATTTAGGCTCTTGGTAATTGACGGGCTGCCTATCTTCGTTAGCTAGTTTTTTCACTAAATTAATATTCTCATCTTCCACTGCCTTTGCCAAATCCCAACTAGGCGAACCTTGGAAAAGCCGATAGTCATTACCAAGAAGTTTCTCTTTATCGATCTTATCATCCCTATTATGACAACCACAAAGTGTAAAAGTTAATATTACTATAAAAATTCTCATAATCTAAAATTTAAATTGAGAAGGAGTGATGGAATTTCTCAATCCGCTATTTATTTGTTGACCTACCGTAGGTTTTATCAGAGCCTCTATCACAGAGTTAATACTATGACCATTAAATATGCCACTAAAACTTCGAGGTTGAAGAAAATGCTTATTTCCCCCAGCCGTTGGTATTGCGCTTATCTTTTGAAGAGCATTTAACGGATCTGTCCTCATAATATATGCATCTGTATTAGATTTCTTTAAGGTACCACTTGTTAGTGGACTTACCCCCGCCGCATTGAAAGTTATTGCCTTATCTCCAGTATGTAATGAATTGTTTTCCGCCAAACCACCGCCTAAAGAGTGACCAGTGAAAGTTAATTCAGCACTTCCTATAATTTTTTTCAAAGCATCTACAGTTTTAATTGATTGAGTATATTGAGAAGACATCCCTAATGGTTGTAAAACATCATGTTTAGCATCCTTAAAATCATCCATCTCTGTGCCAGCTGTAGCATATACATATTCTGTTTTCCCATCCACAGTTCTCTCATATACATTAGACTTAAAACCACTTTTTTCATTATTTAACTGTAAACCTCCTCCTGCTTTAGAAACCTGCCATCCGCCAATAAGGTCACCTGGATCTTTCTTATCTCCATATACGTGTTTAGAAATCATGGCAGCCTCTAAGGGAGTTGGTTCCTCTAACATCCCGTCCGGATCAATAAATCGCAATGGATTATCATAAGCATAACGATATGGAGACCAACGTCTGTTCACTTCTGCCTTAGGGTCAATAACATTCCATCTACCTATCTCAGCGTCATAGAACCTCGCCCCATAATCCAGCTGCCCTTCTAGAACATAAGAACCTCCCAAGGTATGCGTACCACCATTTAGGTCAGTCTGCATCTCCTTGCCATTATAAAGATACTTATTATTGATACTCGTTGCAATAGATTTCGTCTTACCAAATGGATAGTAATCCTGTTTCTGCATCACTGTGGCAACAGGTGCTGTAGCTGTACCATCTTTCTTGAGTACAACCCTTACATTGCCTAAATGATCTGTCAGGTTATAATAGTAACTGTAAGTCCCCGAACTGTTCAGCAGGAATCCATCCTCGGTAGCGACACGTTCGATCACAGGATTTGCCCCACTTGCTTTGCTGTATTCAATCCCACCGATATAGTCCTGCTCGGTTGTGATACCGCCAACAGTAGACTTTCGGTTCAGCTTAGCGCCAGATGCATCGTAGGTGTAGACAATGCTCTTACCTGTACCCGTCACTGTTTTTGGCAGGTTCAGGTAATTATAGCTTAGGGCCATCCCTGTACGGTCCTTCGTCGCATTTCCGTTAAGGTCATAAGTAAATGAGCCGGTTACGCCTCCCGAGAGACTTTCCAGCCTGTTGCTCTTATTGGTATTGTTATAGTTGTAGGTAATCGCTGTACCATTGTCACGGACAAGCATTTTGATATTACCCATATCATCGTATGTCAAGGCCTCACTCATCACTGTACCGTTACTTACCCCACTCTTCAACCGGTTTAATGCATCATAAGTGTAGGTAAATGTGCTGTTTGTTGTAGCAACATAGCCCCACAGCTGCTGCGCGATATTGCCATTATACTGGGCGTTACCCAGCACCGTTGTACCATTGACATTATAGTTCAGCTGGGAGGTGAACTGCGCCGAGCTTGCCTTAGTCTGCCAACCCCGTTCATTATAGGCATAACCGATATTGGTCATAAAGTTGCCACCACCGTTCTCGCTATGCAGTGATTTGGTCTTCAGCTGCCCGATCTCATTGTAGGCAAGCCTGCTCTGGATCACTTCATCCTGTCCATTGACTTTCTTCTTGGTCTGTACCAGCCTACCCACATGGTCATATTCATTG
>NZ_LBGU01000010.1:0-20848 GCF_000988325.1 Sphingobacterium sp. Ag1
TCAAGGGCTTCTTTCGTTTAGGTAACCCCCTTACTTCCCTGTACAATGCTATTGCATATCTTCCGTACTTCCCCGACCGGCGCTGTCCCGCAGCAGTGTGACGCATCGTTATAGCCAGCATTTATTGTAAATCAAATATTCGGCGGTCACTACACAAGCTACTTGTAATCACTAGGAACATGTCCTGTCTCAGCTATTACCCAAATAATTTACGGAGGAGAGAAAGTCTCGGTTTCTGGATATATCATTCGCATTTCTATTAGATAGGATTGAAAACTTTTTAAAACCATAATTTTCGCTGTTCCGATTTTATGTTGTAAGATTACTACACCTTTGCCTGTAAAGGATGAATATATCGGCAGGAGCTTTGAGTTTGGTGTTTGGAACTATTGTGGGATATTTTATTGTATGAAGATTGGGATTAAAGGAGCATGTAGAAATTATAATCCGTTCTATTTGAGATATTGAAAAGACTCTAAGGTTGTATAATAGTGAAATATCAATTATTATATATTGGAAAGTGGAAAGTCGGGCCCATTAATGGAGGTATCTGTATTGCCAACAGTCTATATGGAATACAAATACCTGATTTTCTTGGCTATTACACTATACCCTGGAAGAATAGCTGCATTGCTTTAATCTTCTTCTGTATAAAAGTCGATCAACGAGGAGATATAAGGGTCTTCCCATCCATCCGAGATATTTTCAAAGTCTTCATCCGGTATATTTGTCTGCCTAATTTCCAAGGATGTCCCTTTTTTATGTTCATGCAGCTTTAATGTAACAATCGAAGGGCTGTCTGTTTCACCGAAGTACCATTCTTGTACAATTTTTGTCGAAGGTGCTAGTTCCAAGAACCGGCCAGTTATAGCACCATCCCATAAGGAGAATTCTCCGTTGACAGTAGCGTCTATGGACACTAGGTCTCCTGTCCAAAGACGAGCGGTAATTTCGGTCGTTAATGCAAGATACAGCTCCTCTGGAGTTGCAGGAATAATAGCATATTTCTTGAATTCTTTCATGGTGCAAAGTTACTCTTTCTTGTAATTTACCACTTATTTTGACTTCATTTTTATTTATCTTAATTTTATCGCAAACTATTAGGACAACATGAGTAATTTTCTGCCAAATTCTTTAGTGAAAAAGTTAGGAGTGAATCCATTATTTGATACTGATGCATTTATTAAGATACATGAAGAAGGTATTCGGGCAACAGCAATACGCCTAAACCCTAATAAATTAGAAGATTGTCCGTTTCCTAACGCAGAACAAGTTCCTTGGTGTCATGTGGCTTATTATCTTCAGGATCGTCCAGTGTTTACGTTAGATCCTTTATTTCATGCTGGAGCATACTATCCACAAGATGCTTCTTCTATGTTCATAGATCATATTATTCGAAGTTTGAAGTTAAATGAAGGGAGTGTTCGGGCGTTGGACTTATGCGCCGCTCCAGGAGGAAAGTCTACTTTATTAAACAGTAGTTTGCATCCGGAATCGCTCCTAGTTGCAAATGAAATTATTAAAACTAGGGTTACCATCCTGCAAGATAACTTAATGAAATGGGGAAATGCTAACACAGTAACGACAAATAATGATCCTGCAGCGTTTAATCGCCTTCCAGGATACTTCGATTTGATGGTTGTTGATGCCCCATGTTCTGGATCTGGGATGTTTAGGAAAGATACCGATGCCATCGATGAATGGTCCGAAGCTAATGTTAAGCTTTGTAGCGAAAGACAACAGCGAATTTTGGCTGAAAGCTTGGCCACTTTAAATAAGGGCGGATATTTGTTCTATTCAACGTGTTCTTATTCCTCGGAAGAAAATGAAGATATTGTCGATTGGTTATTGGATAGCGGCGATTTCGAATCTATTGAAATAGCTATTGAAGAGCATTGGGGAATTGATCACACAAGTTCTAATAAGCATCTTGCACACGGTTATCGATTTTACCCGCATAAATTAGGTGGAGAGGGCTTTTTTATTGCTGTCCTCAAGAAGATTGGCGAACAGGAAACGTTCAATAGAAAACGAATCAAACCCGAAAAATCAGATGTACCTAGAGGAATATTAGATAATTGGATTTCAGATAGTGCCAGTTTTCATCCTTTTCTTCATCATGAGGATGTATATATTTTTCCAAAAATGTACGAGCATGATCTAAAGTATCTCCAAAATGTCCTTTATCTTAAGAATGCGGGAACTAATGTTGGGAAACTTAACAGAAAGGAGCTAATACCAAGCCATGCGCTGGCTTTGAGTATTCATTTGACCAAAGACTTCCAATCGGTGGAATTGTCGCTTGAGGATGCCCGAAATTATCTTAGAAAGGAAAATATAGCTGTGGATACGATTGGCGAACATATTCAAGGATGGGCCATAGCAAGTTTTCAAGGTAAACCTTTGGGCTGGATGAAGGTATTGACCAACCGAATAAACAACTATTACCCAAAGGAATTGAGGATTGCAAATTTATAGGAACTGGAGACATTGTACTCCAGCGGGAGTATATATAAAATTTGCTTAGGATAAGTCCACGATAATTGAACAGATATCTTTAGCAACTTCTTCTTTCGATTTTAGGCTAAACTCACGGGTATTTCCAGACCGATCGATTATAGTGACTTTATTGGTATCCGTAGCAAAGCCGGCACCTTTGTCTTGCATGGAATTGAGCACAATAAAATCCAGGTTTTTTCGAACCAATTTGTCTTTTGCATTTTCGAGTTCATTATTGGTTTCCAATGCAAACCCAACGAGTAATTGGTTTTCTTTCTTTTTGGCACCTAAAGTAGCTAGAATATCGGCGGTTTTCGTCAGCTCGATAGCGAATTCATTTTCTTTCTTTTTTATTTTTTGGGTAGCGACTTCAACTGGAGTGTAGTCTGCCACAGCAGCGCTCATCACAACAATATCTGCTGCTTCAAAATATTCTTCGCAGGCGCTTAGCATCTCAGCTGCCGAGGTAACTGAAATCGTATAGACGCGCTCGGGTAATTTCAGGGCAGTCGGTCCCGATACTAGCGTGACGTCTGCGCCAAGTGCTTCAAGTTGTTTGGCGATGGCATAGCCCATTTTTCCACTTGAATGATTGCCAATGAAGCGGACCGGGTCTATAGCTTCATAAGTAGGGCCTGCAGATACTAATGCTTTCTTTCCTGCTAAGGGCAGTCCTCTCTCCGAAAATTTAACTAAGAAATCCATTATTTCTTCCGGTTCCGCCAAACGCCCCTCACCCACTAGACCACTTGCCAGTTCCCCTTTTCCCGGAGGAATGAGGATATTGCCATAAGAACTAAGCTTATTAATATTGGACTGTGTTGACGGGTGTTTCCACATATCTAAATCCATTGCTGGAGCGAATAGTACTGGACATTTTGCTGATAGATATACGGCTGTTAAGAGGTTATCGCAAAACCCATTGGCCATTTTGGCCAGGGTATTTGCCGTTGCTGGTGCGACTAAAATGTAATCCGCATTTAAAGCAATTTCGACATGATTGTTCCATTCCCCGGTATTCGGCTGATAATAATCTATTAAAACAGGGGTTTTGGAAAGTGTGGAAAGCGTAAGCGGGGTAATAAAGGCTGTCGCTTCTTTTGACATGACTACATTAACTCGGGCTTTTGCTTTTACCAAAAGGCGGATGAGGGATGCAATCTTGTATGCGGCAATACTGCCGCATACAGCAATTACAATATTTTTCCCAGCTAAAGCCATTGTTTAAGGATTAGTCCTGCTCTTTTGAAGGATTTCTGTAGTACACCTTATCGTGTAAAAATTCATCGATAGCAACCAAGGTAGGCTTTGGCATACGCTCGTAATGTTTTGAAATCTCTATTTGTTCGCGGTTTTCGAATACCTCTTCCAAGTTATCGTTGTTGCTTGCAAATTCAGCAAGTTTTCCATTCAATTCTTCTTTAATATCTACTGCAATTTGGTTCGCGCGTTTAGAAATAACTACAATAGATTCATAGAGATTGTCAGTGCCTTTGTCCAATTGTCTCAAGTCACGTGTGACTGTAGAGTTTGGAACTGAATTGTTATTTTTTTGACTCATCTTTTTGGGTATTTTCTTTTTCTTTTTTCGCCTTTTGTTCTTTGATATATACTTCCTGTTCCGCAACGGCCTTATTATAATCCTTTACTTGAGAAAGGGCGGTTTTAATCCCCTTTTCAGAATTTTCACGAAGGGATTCTGCCTCTTTCATATGTTTACTATTCGGAAAATTACTTGCGAAGTTACGGTAATAATCCAAGGCATCATCAAATCTACTTTCTTGTTTCAGGAAGAAACTTTTAGATGCATAAATGTATTGTGCTTTTAATGTTAAAAACTCAATCTCTTCTGCGTATTTTGTATCAGGGTATTCTTTTAATACATTCTGTAATGCGATGACAGCTGCCCTATAATCATCCGTAAGGCCCATGTCGTAATACAGTCTTGCGTTGGCAAACGCTTTAAGCTCAAGCTTATCTCTTAATTTCTGAATAAGATCTGCCGCTTCTTTGGACCGTTCCGATTCGGGATAGAGATTGACAAAGAGCTGTAATGCGTCAATTGCTTTTTTTGTGTTTGCTTGATCTAACGTCGATCTTGGAGAATCCAAGTAATAACAATAGGCATGCATAAAACGACATTCCTCTGCTCTTGCACTATTTGGATAAACATCGGCAAAATCTTTAAAGTGAAATGCTGCAGATGTATAATCCTTCAAACGGTAGTTGGCAAATGCCAAATAATAGTAAATATTTTCTGCTTCAGCTTGTCCACGGAATTTGGTCCGCAAGTCATCGAACAAAACTAACGCCTTTGTATATTTCTTTTTCTCATAAAGTTTTACGGCCTCTTCGTACTTTTGAGCGATGTTATTGCTTGCGCGCAATTTCTCAAATTTACTTTTACAGCCAGTAAATACCAATAGAAACATCATGCCGGCACAGATAGCCGCTATACGCCTATTTAAAAACATTTTACAAAGATAAGTGAATTTGTTATACTAATCAATTAAATTTTACTGTGCAATATAGTTTAATAATTATTTGATCGCAAAAACAACATTTCTTATTAACATTCTTTAACTCGATGGGCGCTATACGCGGGTATATATTGTCATATACTTGTTGTTTTTCCATGGGTAGCAAGGCCTAAAAATACACATTTTAAAATATTTGATTATCTTTACATATTACAATCATTGAATAGCATTAAGAGTATGACTTTAAAAGAAAAAGTTGAGCAAGCATTAGATACCTTGAGACCATATTTGGAGACTGATGGCGGAAATGTAAGTGTCGAAGAGATTACAGCGGATAATGTCGTGCGTTTAAAATTATTGGGAGCATGTGCTTCATGTTCAATGAGCATTATGACCTTTAAAGCTGGTTTAGAGCAGGCAATTAAGAAAGCTGTTCCTGAAATTACAGCAGTAGAGGCTATTAACTTAACAGATCCAGATTCCCCAGAAGCAACTTTACCCTCTGTTAATTAGTTTTTCTATTAACACAATTTAACGGCTAGTTCGGCTACTTTTGTTTAAATTTGTTCTATGAAGTTGCTGGTTTCTATATTATTTGCTGTATTTATACTTTTTTGTTCCGCTGCATTACAAGCGCAGGAAAGGAAAATTATTCAATACTCCGGTATCGTAACAACGGTTGGGTCTGGACTTCCTGTAGGTTATGCGACTGTCACTAATTTATCTTTCCGAAATGAAGCATTTGCTGCAAATAACGAGGGCTATTTCTCTTTTGTGGCACATGTAGGCGATACAATTCGTTTTACCTCTGTCGGTTTTGACCCTTTAGTGGTCACTATTCCTGAAGTTCCTGGAGATAAATATACCGCAAATGTCATTATGCAAAATCTGGTTACGGAACTCCCGATGGTAACACCGTACCCATGGGCGAGTATCGAAGAGTTTAACATTGCATTTATGAACCTAGATGTTTCTGAAGATAACATTGTTAGAGTCAGGAGATCCTTGTCGTATGAGTCCTTGTCTGCAATGGCAGCTGTAATACCGCGTGACGGAAATGAAATGCGCTCCATTAACAATGCGCAGAGCTTCAATACGATGAATAATAAAGTTATCAACCAACGTTACGCTAATCCATTGTTAAACCCATTTGCATGGGGCAGTTTAATCCAGCAGATTACAAAAGGAAGTCAGAGCCGAAAAAGCTCAAATTATTAATCAGTCGCTTTCAGTTTATTTAGTTCTCTCACACTTAGTTTCGCGGAGAAATAGGAAACAAGACCTGAGATGCTGGTGACTGTCATGAAGACTAAAAAATAGTCACTCCACTTACTTACCATAGGGTAGCTGTCAATAATTGTATTCGCTCCATCTTCTACGCGAATGATTCCATAGACTGACTGAATATAGTTGAATAGGCCGCCTATCAATAGACCTAATATACAACCAATAATAGCGATCATAAGACCTTCATAAAAGAAGATCCGTTGAATTAGATTATCAGCTCCACCGAGACCTTTCAATATCGTCATATCTTTTTGTTTGTCTAGTACAAGCATGGTTAAGGAACCAACAATATTAAAGATTGCAATTACACTGATCAAGGTCAGTATAAAGAAGACCACCCAACGTTCAACACGTACATTTTTATATAAGGTCGGGTTTTGTTTTTCTCTATTCTTTACAATATAATCTGGTCCTATTTTCTTTTGTAATGTCTGCCCAAATAAGTTGACATCTATACCATCTCTTAGGTAAAACTCGATCGATGAAACGCGGTTATATTCTCCGAGAACCTCTTTAGCAAATGAAATTGGCGTAATAATCAAATTGTCAAAATCTTGTTGATAGCGCAATACCCCTCCGGGAGCTATGGATCGTATATTAAACTCTTCAGCAGGATTGGAAGAATTTTTTACCCCTTTTCTCGGTGAATACACTTGAATTTGTTCCGAAGAGTTCTGCATAGGAATCGCCAGATTTGCCTGTACGCTTGCCCCTAGAATGGCAAGGTTAGCAGAATCATGTGTAAGTTGGTATTGACCATCTACGAGGATACTATCTCCAGTCTTCTTACTTAGCGATTGGGGTTCGACACCTTTTATATTTGCAATAAATTGTCTATTTGAATATTGCAGCAACACCTTCTCCTGTAAAACCTCGGTGTAATGAATCACATTGGAATCTTTTCGTAACTCAGTAAACACAGCTTGTTTGCTGTCAAAAAGTTTTCCTTTCTTGGGTTCAATCTTCAGCTCAGGTGCAAACTTGCTGTACATCGATAGTATCAGCTGCTCCATTCCATTGAATGAAGACAACAAGATGATTAATGCAGCACTACTTACCATAACACCGATTACACTAATAGAAGAGATGATATTAATGGCATTAACTGATTTCTTAGAAAACAGATATCTTTTTGCAAATAGAAATGGCAGATTCATGACTTTTATCCTCGGATAAATGGATTGGAATTTTTTTCAAAGCCAATCGTTGTCGATGGGCCATGCCCCGGGTAAACGATGGTGTCGTCGGGCAAGGTATAAATTTTTGTTTTTATACTGTCTAAAAGCTGCTGGTGATTTCCCCCAGGAAGATCAGTACGGCCAATGCTATTGCGAAATAGAACATCTCCTCCGATCAAGAATTTTTGATCAGCTGAATAAAAGCAGATATGTGCAGGAGAATGTCCAGGTGCAAGAATGACCTTTAGCTCATCATCATCCAAATGAATGGTATCATCGTCATTTAGAAATGTTTCCCCAATTGGGGAAATGTCATATCGGATGCCCATTTGAGGAGCATAATTCTGAACCGCTACTAAAATGGGTACTTCACCTTCGTGGAACTGCGGAAGCAAGCCAAATTTTTCATGGACAAAACTATTCCCCAACACATGGTCAATATGACAGTGTGTATTTAATAGGAGTGTCGGCTTGAGTTTATTGTTTGCGATGAAAGCTAGTAGTTCTTGCTGATCTTGCTCGCCATACATCCCTGGATCAATGATAATTGCATTTCCCGACTCGTTATAAAGTAGGTAAGTATTTTCCTGATAGGGATTGAAGGTGAATGTTTTGATCGTAAGCATAGTGGTAAAATTACAGTTTTTATTGATTTCTTACTATTGAAAGGTCAACTATTCCAGATTTCCCAGTTTTTTTCTGCTTGTAGAACCAACATTTCATACCCGTTTTTGATTCTGGCACCTTTTTCTTTACTTTTTCGAAGAAATGCTGTTTCCTCTGGGTTGTAAATGAGATCATAGCAGAGGTGGTTCTCCGTTAAGTATTCGTAAGGAATGTTCGGATATTCTGCTGTATTGGGAAATGTACCAACCGGTGAACAGTTGATAATTACGGTATGGTCAACTAGGATAGCAGCATCGAGCTCATCATAAGTGAGCTGGCCTGCCTGTTTGGTTCTGCTGACCAAAGTATGCATTATTCCGAGTTGATTCAGGGCATAAATGACGGCCTTCGCGGCACCTCCATTACCTAATATTAACGCCTTCTTATCCGCCTGGGGATTTAATAGCGGTTTTAGCGATGCCTCAAAACCATAGGCATCTGTATTGTAGCCTTTAAGATGTGTTATGCCATCTGATGAATGGCTGATTCGAACACAGTTTACAGCTTGTATTGCATGAGCTTCTTCCGAGAGCTCATCCAAATAATCCATAACCTCTATCTTATAGGGAATGGTCACATTGACACCGTAAAAGTCTTTATTGGAAGCAATTGTTGTAAAATCGGCTATTTGAGCAAGTGGATATAAATCATAATCCACATCGGTAATACCCTCTTGATGAAATTTTTCTAGATAATATTTTTTTGAAAAAGAATGCCCTAACGGGTATCCTATTAAGCCTAATTTTTTCATTTGAATTGCGAAAAGTACGTTGTGGGAATAGGAATATATTTTCAATTTTAATATCCGGTCATTGCCATGCAATGACCGGATATGAGCCTCTTATATGTTAATCTTTCGGCTTTGTATATTTTTTTACAATTTCAGTAATAATCTGATTCCCTTGTAGCTGCGGAAGGTAATCAAAAAGAATATGATGCTTATCGGGATCTGTCGCCAGACCAAGCTCTAAAAAGTTCAGCGCTTCATTGTATTGTCCATTGGCAAATAGATAAGCAACCACACGATAATACAGTTCTGCTGCATTAGGATTTTGTGTGATGGCATCAGATATTACATCAATGGCTTCTTCAATTTTACTTTGTTCGAATAGAATGGAAGAATAATCGAGCCACGCATCTATATCCGTCGGGTTTAAAGCGACCACCTTTTTATAGGCCTCTTCTGCAAGATCTATTTGTTGTAGTTTGTATCGGGCATCGGCAATCGCAAACCAGTAATCGGGGTTGGTATCTTCCAGCTCCAATGCTTTTTTATAGAAATGAAGAGATTCAAAATAACGCTCTTCGAAATCTAAGGTCACCCCAATACCGAACCAGGCATCAGCAAGCTCCGCATCTAATTTGACTGCCTTTTTATAATAATTGCGGGCTTCCTCCATCTGCTCAAGTTTCTCATAACACTCTCCAATCGCACAATAGGTATCAGCACTTGGTTGCTCATATTCAAATGTTTGTTTGTATACGTCCAATGCTTCTTGATAGCGATCTAGATTAACAAGAGCGTTCCCCTTATTGAAATAAGCTGAAGAAAAGTCTTCTTTAATTAATATAGCATAGTCATAAGCATCCAGAGCTTCCTCAAACCGGCTTATTTTATGGTAAGAATTTCCTAGATTATACCAAGCATAGTAGGAGTATGGGTCTGAATCAATGTACTTCTTATAAAAGGAGATACTTTCTTCCTGTCTATCCAATACATCATAACAATAGGCCAATTCATAGAGTGCTTCTTGGTAATCCATATTGAGCTCAAGTGCTTTCTTTAGATAAATTATTGCCTTGTCATAATTCATTTGAGCTTGAAAGATCATCGCAATATGGAAGTAGACTTCATCTTTATTATCCAATAGTGGAAGTGCTTTGAAGAGCTGTTCCAAAGCATTGTCAAACTGGCCGATACTGCCTAATATGCCACCACGGATTAAGAAGATGTCTCCTTCTGAAGCTTCCAATAACTCCGCTTTATCAAGCGCCGCAAGTGCATTCTGATATTGTTGAATCGTTGAAAACAGTTGTGCCTGTTTCAGTAAAAAGGTAATATCAAAAGGGTGTTGGCTGATCGCAAATTCGGTAACCTGTAGGGCCTTAACAGGGTCATTTTTTTCAGCGTAGTAATCAATAATTCCTTCAAAAGCCTTGGAGTCAAAAAAATACTGATCCTCGTTTCGAAGCATTTCCTCATATCTGTCCACCGAGATTTTTCTTTCTTCGGGGTTTTCAAATTCAAAATCCTCTTCCATTCTCAAAAGTTTAAAACCAGTATTCTGTTCTTTAATTCAAAATACTAATTTCTTATCTAATTTGTTCGAACTAATTTTCCACAAATCGGATATCCTCCACAAAGTTAAGGATAAATACGGGTAAAATAAAAAAGCCGGCATTAAAGCCGGCTTTTAGTATAATGGTATAAATTATATACGATTATTTTTTGATCTCAACACGACGGTTTTGAACACGACCTTCTTCAGTAGCATTAGATGCAACTGGGTTTTTCTCTCCGTAACCGTTAGCAGTGATGCTTGATGAAGAAACACCAGCGTTTACTAAATATTGTTTTACAGAGTTCGCACGGTCTTTAGATAAAGTCACGTTATAAGCTTCAGAACCTTCAGCAGATGCATAACCATCTAATTGTACAGATGAATTGTTATCACGTAACTCTTTAGCCAATTTGTCTAATGTAGAGTAAGATGAAGTTTTCAATACTGAGCTATCAAATTCGAATTGAATTGGAGCGTAGTAACCGTTAGAAGTTACGTTGTTAACAACTGGCTCTGGGAATTTGATTGGACATCCTGAACCATCTACTGGAGTACCAGCTGGAGTACCAGGACATTTGTCAAATTTATCAGATACACCGTCACCATCAGCGTCAGCGCTTAATGTGTTAACAGTACCTTCTAAAGTGCTTACACGTTGTTTTAACGCTTCAACTTCGTTTCTCAATGAAGGATCTTTCAACTCATCGTACAATGTAGCAACTGGGTTAGCAAAAGTCAAGTTTTGTTTGTCTTTCGAACCTAAAGTGAATTCTAAACCAGCCATAACTGAAGAGAATTTACCTTTGTAAGAAGATTGACGAGCAGGACCATAGATTTGATCATCAGCAAAGTTCATTGTGTAACCTAAGTTCAAGGCAACAACTTCTGATAATTTGAATTTAGCACCAACACCTACAGGAACGAATGCTGTTAATTTGTTATCGCGGTCACGTTTTGGATCACGGTCTCCGATAACGCCATCACCCCATTTACCTTTGTTATCATAAACAACTGTTCCAGAGAAATCATTGTTAGCATATTGAACAGGGTTGTAAGCCATAGCTCCCAAACCTACTTTAGCGTAGAAGTTAACCGCATTTTCTCTTCTCAAGAAATCGATTGTACCCAATTGGAATACACCGTTTAAGCTAGCTGCCCAGTTTACACTAGTTTCTACTGAACGAGCACCTCTTGAGTTCTCAATAGCAGGACCAGAAAGATCATGGTTGTAAGTTTTGATCTTACCACGGTTAGCTTCAACTTCTAAACCAAATAAGTGAGAGAATTGTTTACGTACTGTCAAACCATAGTACTCACCTACTTTATTTTGGAAGTAACCTACTTTTTGACCAAAAGCGTTACCACCACCGATTACGTTGTTCGGTGTAGTGATACCACCTTGAACTCCGATAGACCAAGTTCTGTATTGTGATCTACCACCGAATACTTGTTGAGCTTGTGCTGTACCAGCGAAACCTAAAGCGGCAACTAATGTAGCAGCAACAGCTGTTTTTTTAATTGTAGAATAGTTCATACTCTTGTTTTTAAGGTTATTATTAATTTTAATTGTTTTCAAATTTAATTATTGTATTAACACAACGAATAGTACAATTGCCGTGCCAAAGTCTTAAAGTTATGTTAAAATTTTGTTTTTGTTTTATTTTGTACTAAATTAAGTATTTAATGTGAAACAACAAAACAAAAATCCGGTACGAAAGTACCAAATTTTTGTTTTGTTTCAATAGGTTTAAGAAAAAAATTAAGTATTTTTTTTCTAAAGCAAATAATGTACGACCAATAAAGACAACGCACCCAACAAAGCTGAAACTGGAATGGTTAATATCCAAGCCCATAACAAGCTGATTGTTACCCCCCAACGTACTGCTGAAACACGTTTGACAACACCAACACCGATGATTGCACCTGTAATGGTATGCGTTGTTGAGGCTGGTATCCCAAAATGTTCTGTGATACCCAACGTGACCGCTCCTGCAGATTCAGCACAAACGCCTTCCAAGGGTGTTACTTTTGTAATCTTGGTTCCCATCGTTTTAACAATTTTCCATCCACCGCTCATTGTTCCGGCAGCTATTGCTGCATAACAAGTCAATGGAATCCACTCTGGCATGTGTTCAGTGGTTGGGACATAGCCGCCAGCAACCATAGCGACGAGAATAATTCCCATGACTTTCTGTGCATCATTACCTCCATGTGCAAAGCTCAAGGCGGCTGAAGAAACAAGTTGCAATATCTTGAACCATTTTTCGGCAACGCTTGGACGGGAGTTTTTTGCCAGGTTGATTACAATCAATGTGATGATAACCGATATCGTCATACCTATAATAGGGGCCAGTACGATAAATGCAATAATCTTTAAGGTTGCATCAATATTGATGGCGTGGATAGGATCTGCGCCAAGAATAAAAGCGTATGCCATACCCGATCCTGCAAAACCTCCAATAAGTGTATGGGATGAACTGGATGGTACGCCATAGTACCAGGTAAATAAGTTCCAACCGATTGCTGCAAGTAACCCTGCGAAAATAACTTCTAATGTAATGTATTCTTCCAATACTGTTTTTGCAATGGTATTGGCTACTTTATGATCTGTAAAGTAGAAGTAAGCTGCAAAGTTGAATATCGCAGCCCATAAGACGGCCATTGCTGGCGTTAAAACTTTTGTTGATACAACTGTCGCAATAGAATTGGCGGCATCATGGAATCCATTGATGTAGTCAAAAGCAATCGCAAGGACAATTACAACAACGAGTAATGTTGACATCATAATCTCGTAGAATTTTTGTGCACTTAAATCGAATGATTATGCGTTTTTAACCAGAATGCTTTCTAATACGTTAGCAACATCCTCACATTTATCGGTTGCATCCTCCATTGCAGATAACACTTCTTTGTGTTTAATTAATGAAATTGCATCTTTTTCAAATTCAAAAAGGTCAGCTACAGCTTTATCGAAAATATAATCCGCTTTGTTCTCTACGCTATTGATGCGAACACATGAATCCGTAATATTACGGATATTTTTCAAATCTCTAAGCTCATGAATAGCTTTTGATACATGTTCGGTAGCTTCAACAAGTAAGTCGGCAATTTCAATCATTGGCTCAGTGGCCTTTTCAACCTTATAAAGGTCCATTCTGTTGGCGGCACCGTGGATAAAATCTGCGACATCGTCCAATGAACTTGCCAAAGAGTGTATATCTTCGCGGTCAAAAGGAGTGATAAAGTTCTTTCCCAGCTCCAAATGAATTTGATGCGTGATGTTGTCGCCTCTATGTTCCAAATCTTCCACTTTGCGTGTTAATTCCTTTTTCTTTTCAGGGTTGCTTGAGTTAACAATATCTTTTAACAACTTTGACATCTCGATCAAGTTGTTGCCGGCTTGTTCAAACAAAGGGAAGAATTTTTTATCCTTTGGAACGAAGTATTGAAAAATGCTATTTAAAGACATATCTTAAATTTATTTTTGCAAAAATAATACCTTAATGTTAAGTTAATGTTAACATTGATTTTGTTTAAACACAAAAGTGTCATCAATTGTTTAATTTCCGGACTGAACTTTTTGTAAAGTAAAGCCAAATGTTGTTCCAATCCCTTCTGTACTACGCACATTTACGTTCTGCTGATGTGCTTCGACAATATGCTTCACGATAGCCAACCCTAATCCTGATCCTCCAATATCGCGTGATCGACTTTTATCGGTTCGAAAAAAGCGCTCGAATACACGGCTCAGATTTTTTTCTTCGATGCCATAACCGTCGTCTGTAATTTCGATAAGAACCTGTTCAAACAGTGGGAAAATCTTAATTTTAGTTGTCCCGCCCTCTTTTCCATACTTTAGGGAATTGTCTATCAGGTTGTATAATACCTGATGAATTTTATTGCGGTCGGCTTTAACCCAATGGGGTGTACCCGCTTTGGGTTTGAATTCTATTTTGATATTGTGTTGTTTAGCTTTGTCTTCAAGAGAGTAGGTGGTGTCTTTGATGAGGTCGACGATGTCGAATTTTTCTATATTCAGGACCATTTTTCCGGATTCCAGTTTGGATATTTCATCAAGATCCTGAATTAGGTAATTTAGCCGGTCTAGATTCCGGGCAGCCTTATCTAAGAAATTCTTGGCCATTTCCATGTCTTCTTCCATCAGGCCATCTTGCAGGGTCTCAATGTAACCTTGGGTCGCGAATAAAGGCGTTTTGAATTCATGAGAAATGTTGGATAAAAACTCTCTGCGGAATTTCTCCTGTGATTTTAACTGCTCTATCTCATTTTTTTTATCTTTTGCCCATGCTTTGACTTCGTTCTCAGCATCTGTGATAGGATCCTCACTGACATGTTCTCCGATAGCATCTTTGAGATCCTTGCCGAGTTTGAGGTTATGAATTAGTTTGTACATCGTATTGAGTCTACGATATATATATTTTTCAAATAAATAGTTAAATAGGAGGAAACTCGTTACCACAGCAACAAAGAAAATGATCAGTGCTGTCTGTAGGTCATGTTTATAATAAAAGCTGATCGTGGATATTGCAATGCCGACAGCTGCGGAGTTTGCCAGTAGTAATTGTTTAAAGTTCATTTGCAGAATAAAAAAGGCCCCTGATTTGGAGCCTAAGTTACTTATAATGATATTAATAAATTGTTAAAATTTTCCGATAATCGTTTTTGCTCCAGTAACCTTGTCACCAATGTTAACATTGATTTCTGTGCCTAAAGGAAGAAATAGATCTACACGGGAACCGAATTTGATAAAACCAAACTCATTGCCTTGCACGACTTCGTCTTTTTCTTTTACATACCATACAATACGGCGCGCTAAGGCTCCTGCAATCTGGCGGAAAAGAACCTCCCGACCAGCTTTATCTTTGACAACGACTGTTGTTCTTTCGTTATCTGTAGATGATTTGGGGTGCCAAGCCACCAGAAACTTGCCGGGATGGTATTTAAAGAACGTGACTAAACCACTGATTGGGTTTCTGTTGACATGGACATTGACAGGAGACATAAATATAGATACCTGTATCCGCTTATCGTGGAAATACTCATTTTCCTCAGTTTCTTCGATAACAACAACTTTTCCATCCGCTGGACAAAGAATCACGTCATCCTGCGGGTTGACCACTTTTCTGGGACTTCTGAAAAACTGGACAACTGTGATGAATAGGAATGCTGATAGCGCATAAATAAACCATTTGGCGTATTGCGGAGCGTCATAATAATCCGCAACGGCATTGATAATGAAGATAAAAAGTACAGCGATCGCTAATGTGGTATATCCTTCTTTATGAAATTTCATATCTATTTATTTCTGCAAAGATAATTATTTACTCGAATTGTCTATTTGTCTTTCGATTTTAATTGAATGGGTATAGATTTTTCCGTCGTTACCCTGTGTGATTCCGCCAGATACTCTGATGAGGTCGTCTTGAGGCTGATTGTCTTTATACGTAGGGAAATAAAAGTCAATACTTCTCGCAATACGGCTCAAAATACCATCGAAAGACTCGTTTCCGGAATCTGATATTAACTTGAGACTCTTTAGATTAGTCATTCCGGTTTTCTTTACCTCCACCAGATAAGAAAAGTTAACCTGTTTGGTGATATTTAGTCCAGTTTTATTGAGATTGTCGTTAAAACGTTTGGTTAAGAAAGCATAAAAATTGGAATAATCATCAAAACTGCAAGACTTACCATTAAATAGTTCCGCTCGTATAAAATAGTCGTAGGGGAGGATACTTAACGACATGAAATCCTCATTATTTAGTTCTCCATCGTCGTCGTAGGTCGTTGTGAGCACACCATTTGCAAAGCGTTGAGTCATGGCATAAATTGGTTGCTGACCTACATTGTAGAAATACGTATTCCAGTTTCCCTGTGGCCTGCCACTTTTTACCTTTCCTTTGCGTAGGTAGAAATCAAACCCAAATTCAGTAAATCCTTCAAACGGAATAGAAAATTCATAGTTTCCTTCACCATTTATTACTTCCTGTTTGCCTCTGTTGTCCCAGTAATCTTTTATAAAGTAGCCTTGTTCACTATAGGCAATCGTCAAGAGAGGTTTTCCATCCGGGTAGTAATATTTCCAATCACCGGTCGGATGATTGTTTTGGAAATTGACCTCCCATTTCAGCACGCCATTCGGATGGAAGGCTTGAAATAAACCTTCTTTTTTACCATCTTGATAGGAACCAATGAGTATTCTCGCTCCATTTGGTGCAAAATCGCGAAACTCTCCATCAAAAACCTGCTTTGCAAAATCAAATTTGCTCACTCGTTCAATCGTTTTAAACTCGCACTCTTTTGAAACCAAATAATAATATTTGTCAAAATAAAAACGAATCAATCCCTGGTCTAGTTTTTCATAGAATACAGGTTTTTCATCCTGTGCATGTAGCTTTGTAAAGCTACACACAGACAATAATAATAAGATATGGATGAGTTTTCTAATCATAACTTTAGTGTGCTTCTAGCCAATTTTTGCCTTCTCCAATTTCTACGATCAAAGGAACACTTGTTTTTATAGCATTGGACATTTTGTCCAAAATAATTTTTTTGAATACCTCGATCTCGTCTTTGGGTACGTCAAAAACCAATTCATCATGCACCTGCATGATCATTTTGCCTGTTAAACCAAGTTGCTCAACTTCCTTCTGAATGGCAATCATGGCAAGTTTGATCAAATCTGCTGCCGATCCTTGGATCGGAGCATTAATTGCGTTTCTTTCAGCGAATCCGCGAACTGTCATGTTTGCCGAATTGATATCTCTCAAATAACGTCTTCGTTTTAAAATTGTTTCAACGTAACCCTTCTCTTTTGCAAACTCGACGGCATCACTCATGTATTTTTTTATCCCTGTATATTGGTTAAAATATTCATTGATGATATCGGATGCTTCTTTACGAGATATGCCAAGATTTTGGGAAAGGCCAAACGCAGACTGGCCATAAATAATGCCGAAGTTAACTGCTTTCGCATTGCGACGTTGCTCAGAAGTAACCGCATCAAAATCCACATTATAGACTTTCGCAGCTGTTGCTCGGTGAATATCATGACCTTGGCTAAATGCTTCCATCATATTTTGATCTTTACTTAACTCGGCAATCAGGCGAAGTTCAATCTGCGAATAATCGGCGGAGAGGATCACGTTGTTTTCAGATCTTGGGATAAAGGCTTTTCTAACTTCTCTCCCCCGTTCGGTACGAATCGGAATATTTTGTAGGTTCGGATTAGTTGAGCTCAGACGGCCTGTTGCGGCAACCGCTTGATTATACGACGTATGAATGAGCCCTGTTTCGGGGTTTATCAATTCAGGTAGCGCATCAACATAGGTAGATTTGAGTTTTTGCATCTGCCTAAAGTTCAAGATATCTTGGACGATATCTGATTTGTGGGCCAATGCTAATAACACATCTTCACCTGTTTTATATTGTCCCGTTTTTGTTTTTTTAGCTTTAGGATCCAGTTGTAGTTTATCGAATAAGACTTCTCCCAATTGCTTCGGGGATGCAATATTGAAATTTACGCCCGCTTTCTCAAAAATGGATTCTTCGAGATTTTTAATGTCCTGCTCCAGTGTTTTTGAAAACTCTCCAAGTGCAGGAACATCTATTTTTACACCGTTTCTTTCAATTTCCGCGAGTATATAGACTAATGGGAATTCCACATCCTGAGCGAGCTGCATGGTGTCGGTCTCGACAAGAAGTGGTTGAAACACATTTTTTAGCTGTAGGGTAATATCTGCATCTTCAGCAGCATATTCTTTTATTTTTTCGACTTCAACGTCGCGCATATTCCCTTGTTTCTTTCCCTTTTCACCGATAAGTTCGGTGATTGATACCGGACTGTAATTCAGGTAATTTTCTGCAAGTACATCCATCCCGTGGCGGGTATCTGGATCAATTAGATAATGTGCAAGCATGGTGTCAAAAAGGGAACCTTGTACCTTTACACCATAGCGTGCTAATAACAAAATATCGTATTTGATGTTTTGTCCTATTTTCTCGATGTTTGGGTTTTCTAGAACTGGCTTGAAAATATCAACTATAGCTTGAGCACCCTCACGATCGGCAGGTGTTGGGACATAATACGCTTTAGCGTTTTCAAAAGAAAATGATAAGCCTACAATATCGGCAAGGTTTGCATCCAATCCTGTTGTTTCTGTGTCGAAACAAAAACTATCTAAAGAAGCAAGCTGTTGGGCTAGCGCTACTTGTTTTTCCGCTGTGTCGGCCAAAACATACTCATGTGCTGTATTATGTATATTATTTATTGCGGCATTTTCGACGCTGATTTCAGTGACAATTTCGGTGGTGGTAATTGTCGTTGTTGTTGTCGAAAATAAATCCATTTGCCCGTTTGTCGGATTGCTTTTTTCAAGTATGGAGAATTCTTCGCCGAAAACTCGTTTTCCAAGTGTTCGGAATTCTAATTCTGCAAATAGCGGTTCAAGGATTTCTTTCTTTGGATCTTCCAGTTCTAGGGATTTTTCATCAAGTTCAATGGGTACATCCAATAAAATAGTGGCTAATTTTTTGGAGATAAGTCCTTGTTCTGCAAAATTCTCCACGTTCTCGCGCATTTTTCCTTTGAGCTGATCCGCGTTAGCGATAATGCCTTCGACAGATCCGTATTCCTGAACAAGTTTTTTCGCTGTTTTTTCTCCAATTCCAGGTATACCAGGTATATTGTCCACGGCATCGCCCCAAAGACCAAGGATATCAATGACCTGGCAAACGTCAGAAATTTCCCATTTTTCAAGAATCTCTTTGACACCTTGTACTTCTGCTCCATTACCCATGCGTGCAGGTTTATAGATAAAGATATTTTCAGACACGAGTTGCCCGAAATCTTTATCCGGTGTCATGCAATAGACCTGAAAATCTTGCTTTTCAGCCTTTTTTGCCAGCGTACCGATAATATCGTCGGCCTCGTATCCATCCATGGTGATGATCGGAATATTGAAGCCCTCAATTAAGCGATTGATATAGGGGATAGAGGCCGCAAGGTCCTCAGGCATAGATTCGCGATGTGCTTTATAAGCTTCAAATTCAATATGTCGTGCGGTAGGTGCCGCCGTGTCGAACACTACTGCTATGTGGGAAGGTTGCTGATTTTTCAATACATCCAATAGGGTATTGGTAAATCCCATGATTGCTCCTGTATTTAACCCTGTTGAGGTAATTCGGGGAGTTTTGCTCAATGCAAAATATGCTCTATATATAAGAGCCATTCCATCTAGAAGAAATAGTTTTTTCACAAAATTGAATTTTAGTCTCCTTACAAAGGTAAGAAATTCATCAAAGGGTAAGTTTAATAAATTTTTCCGATTTTTGTACTATGACACATTTAATGCAACAGGATTTATGAGAGGACTGGTAACTAAATCGACAGGGAGTTGGTATCAAGTTTTGGGCGAAGATGATAAAAGATACGATTGTCGTATTAAAGGAAAGTTTCGTACTAAAGGAATAAAAACGACTAATCCTGTTGCTGTGGGTGATTGGGTACATTTTGATGTGGAACCTGATCAGGAAAGTGCGGTCATTCACGAACTGGAACCTCGTCGAAATTATATCATTCGAAAATCCGTCAATCTGTCTAAGCAAACTCAAATTATCGGAGCAAACCTGGATCAAGCTTTTTTAGTGGTGACACTTGCCTCGCCGCCAACATCTTTAGGTTTTATCGATCGCTTTCTAGTAACAACGGAGGCTTACGGAATTCCTGCCGTAATTATTTTCAATAAATTGGATCTTTTTAGTGATGAGGGGTTGGAGATATTGGCAGACTATAAAGCTATTTATGAACATATTGGCTACCCCTGTTTCGAGGTTTCTGCGTTAACAGGTACCAATATCGACGTTGTCAAGCAACTGCTTAAAGATAAAATAACCTTGGTATCAGGCCATTCTGGGGTTGGTAAATCAACGTTGATCAATGCGATCGTTCCTGAATACGGGTTGAAAACTGGTGAAATATCAGATTGGTCTGACAAAGGAAAGCATACAACTACTTTTGCTGAAATGTTTGATCTTCCTTTTGGAGGGAAGTTAATTGATACGCCTGGTATTCGTGAGTTGGGAATTGTGGATATAGAAAAACAGGAGCTATCCCATTTTTTTCCAGAGATGCGCGCGTTGATGAATCAATGTCGATTTCATAATTGCAGGCATATCAATGAACCCGGTTGTGTCATTATGGAGGCTGTGGAAGAAGGCGATATTGAGAGTTCCCGCTATGATAGCTACCTCAGTATATATCATAACGAAGATAGTAGATCTCTGTGACACCCGGCCACGTATACGTCGCCATCTTTAACGATAATAGAATAAGCGTAATTCCAATCTTTTTTATCTTTTGTTAACCTTGTCTCCTGCCCATTTTTCCAATATACGCCCTGTCCACCAATATTGCCCGCTACATAGATATCATTCCCCG
>NZ_LBGU01000035.1:0-172424 GCF_000988325.1 Sphingobacterium sp. Ag1
TTGATTTCAATTACCGAAGAACCCAATCTTTTCCTTGCAAGCAAAGGTGGAAAGTATGGGTATTTAGATGGTCAGGGAAAAGTTGCAATACCATTTATATACAGTGGAGCTACCTCGTTCAGTGATGGCGTGGCTTCTGTTTCATTAGCGGATTCGGACGATGTAATTTTGATTAATACAAAAGGCGAACGTGTGGAAATAGATGCTGCGGCAGAGGCAACAGATATAATTTAAACATCAGCAACCAAACAAGACAACAGATCTATCTGTTGCCTTTTTCGGTTGCTGATCATCAATGATCAGTATAAGGTTATTTTTTCTTTTTAAACAGCATTTTGCCGATCGTAAATAAAACCACCACAATTATGCCTCCACCTAGGCCAAATAACAGCTCTTTTAGCATGCTTGGCAGAGCGGGTAGCGCGTGATGTAAGAAATCAATATAATGCGCAAAAATTCCGCCTGAAACCAAAATTAAAGCAAATGTACCAACCACAGCCAATAACTTGATAACAAAAGGCAGTGCGCGGACTAAAAAACGACCTAGACTCGCTACAGGGCCTTTCTCACGGGAGGTTTTAATCAATTTATAACCAGCATCGTCCATCCGAACGATAAGTGCTACAATACCATAGACTCCAACTGTGGCTAAAAAAGCAACAACCGAAACCGTAATAATTTGTAAGGACAAGCTTTTTCCAAGAACTGTTCCTAAAGCGATAATGACGATCTCCACGGAAAGAATAAAGTCTGTCGTGATAGCCGATTTTACCTTCGCTTTTTCAACAGCAACTGAGTTTTCAGCAACGACAGTCTCTACTTTCGTTTCTTCTGTAGCATGTTTGCGGTGAAACAGGTATTCAATAATCTTTTCAACACCTTCAAAAGCAAGGTAGAAACCGCCCAAAATTAAAATATATTTGATGGCAATTGGAAAAAAGACGTTCAGTAATAAAGCAATAGGTACAATGATCAACTTATTGAGCAGCGAACCCTTTGTAATTGCCCATAAAACTGGGAGCTCACGTGAAGCCAAAAAACCAGTCGCTTTCTCTGCATTTACCGCTAAATCGTCACCTAAGATTCCAGCAGTTTTTTTTGTTGCGATTTTGCTCGCCACTGCTACATCATCCATCAACGCTGCAATATCATCTAGTATTGCAAATATTCCTGAAGCCATATTTATATAAAAATTGAACGTAAAAATATAAATTTAATTCAATTTTGAACTAAAGAATTTAATCCATTTGTAATATTAAGCTACATTACATTTGATTTAAATACGTAATTTTAATACCACAAGGACAACCGTTATGAAAAATTCACTTACACTGCAGGAACAGTCAATCCTACTTGAAACACTAAAACAAAGGTTTCAGAAATTTCCTAAAAGACATCCACAGATCAGTTGGGATGATGTCGCGCATAAATTACTTGAAAATCCCAAGAAATTATGGAGCTTGTTCCAAATGGAAAAGAGCGCTGGCGAACCCGACCTTATTCTGATTGATGCAAACAAAGAACAGTATGCTTTTGTGGATTGTGCTGAAGAAAGTCCCAAAGGAAGAAGAAGCCTCTGTTTTGACCAAAGAGCCATGGATGAAAGGAAAGAAAACAAGCCTATTGGGAATGCTGTGGACGAAGCTAAGAAAATGGGGACTGAGCTACTGAATGAAGAACAATATCGCCAACTTCAACAATTAGGTGAATTTGATTTAAAAACTTCCAGCTGGATACAAACACCAGATGCCATCCGCAAGCTTGGAGGTGCCTTATTCTGTGACCGACGTTACAACCAAGTCTTTACCTATCATAATGGCGCAATCTCCTATTATGCCGCACGTGGATTTCGCTGCATACTTTTTCTTTAAAAGTCCCTAACCTTCAAAATTTAAAACCTATATGAAAACAATTGTAATAGCCACCCTGCTCTTTTTCTGGGGAGCTGCCCAACCGCTTTTTTCACAAGTATCTTTTCCATCGTTCTTGGAAGGGACATGGAAGCTGGACAATAAGGAGCAATACGAACAATGGGATCGTATAAATGAACACGAATTAAAGGGACTTTCCTATACGTTGAAAAATGGGCAAAAGATCGTCAGTGAATACCTAAAATTGACCAAAATAAAGGATAAAGTTGTATACACAGCACTGGTCATCGGACAAAACCATGGAAAAGAAGTCAATTTTGAACTAAGTTATCAGGATAGTACCTATTCGTTTATCAATGAGGCCCATGATTTCCCCAATTACATTCGGTACACACCAGTCGCCACAAACCGACTTCACATTGTAGTGGAAGGAAAATCGGGAAGAGCCAGGTCTTTTTATGCGAGCAGAATTGCACCGACCACGACTGAAGGAAACCCAAATTACGATCAAGAGCTCGCAAAAAAATTGGGGGCTGATGATTATGGAATGAAATCCTACATCTTTGTCCTCCTCAAAACTGGCGAGAATAAAACAACAGACAAACAATTCATTAATGAATGTTTCAAAGGTCACATGGAAAATATCAATCGTCTCGTAAAAAATGGGCAATTGATTGTTGCTGGCCCATTTGGAAAAAATGACGACAACTTTCGGGGCCTTTTTATCTTAAATAACATGGCTTCAACTGATGCGGCAAAGCATATTTTAGAGAACGATCCAGCGGTAAAAAACGGCCTCTTAGAAGCTTCGTTTTACCCCTGGTATGGTTCAGCTGCCTTGGCAGAATATCTGTCCCAAGTAGATAAAATCTGGAAAAAACAACATTAGCTCTTTAGTCATGACATAGGGTTGTCATTGGCCGATCTAACTTTGGGGAAAACTAAGCGAAATGAATAATAAAATAATCCCTTCATTCAGTATAATAGGTCTTGCCATCCGTACAAGCAACCAAAATGGGCAGGCGGCGAAAGACATTCCAGAACTTTGGGCCCGCTTTTTTAAAGAAGATGTGTTGAGCCGTATTCCCAACAAGATATCCAGCGAACTCTATTGTATCTATACCGAATATGAAAAAGATCACACATTGCCTTATACGACTTTATTAGGCTGTAAAGTCAGCAATCTTGAAGAACTACCCGAAGACTTGGACGGTATTCATATCGCTGAAAACCATTACCGACATTTTACAGCAGAAGGAAATTTGGAAGATGGCATCGTTTATGAAACTTGGCAAAGGATATGGCGTTCGGATTTACCAAGAACGTATGCCGCAGACCTCGAAATATATGGCGAAAAAGCCCAAAACCCACACGATGCAAAGGTGGATATATACATAGGCATTCATTAGGGTCTTTATCGTAAAAAAACGTATGTGTTAAGGTATTTATCGTTTATTTTAAACTAAATAACCCTTACCTTTGTGCCGATTTAAAGAAAAACATGATGCAAGGCAATACGACATACAGAAAAAAAGTTGTTCGATATAGCTATCTAAAATTAATTGGAAGTTCAGCGCTCGTCAGTATCGTTTGTTGTGTATTGGCATACAGCCTCAAACACAGCACAGCTTATGTACAGGAAGAATTGTTTGAGAGTGTATCTTCCTGGGATGCCAAACTTTTTATTATTTTACCCAGCATAGGTATTACAGCGATTTACTTCTTACGGAAATACCTTTTTCAAAACAGAAAAAACAAAGGGATCAAAGAAATCTATACGACACTGGAAACAAGAAAAGACCATTTACCTTTTTTTAAGATTCCTTCACATTATATCAATGGTTTTCTAACGGTAGTTTTTGGTGGGTCAACCGGTGTTGAAGTTTCTACAGTTGTTGCATCAGCCACGGTGGGTAACCAAGCGTATAAGCGATTACATCCAGCTTGGGCTTACAAAACCGAGTTGATCTGCGCTGGCGTAATCGCTGGAGTCACCCTGTTGTTTGGAAGTGCATTGGGTGGTTTTCTTTTTGCTTTTGAGGTAATTGCACGCAGATATAACAAGACCTTGCTCATTAGCGGACTAACTTCAATGGCCGTGGCTTCCGTATTTGTTTATTGTCTTGACGCAAGTCCTTTGTTTACATTTGAGGTAAAAGCATGGCGATGGCAGGCGATCCCTTTTGTCGCTATTTTGGGATTGATTGGCGGGATTTTAGCATTATATTTTACTAAAACGGTAATTTATGCGAAGTCTTATTTTGCAGGCATAAAAAGTAATTTTATCCGTGTCAACTTGGGTGCAATCACCGTTGGAACGTTTATCTTTTTCTTACCGGTACTCTATGGCGACAGCTATCATGGTCTTGGAGAGATTCTAAAAAGCAGTCTGCATGATTCTGTCAATTTACTTTACTTTCTTCCGTTGATCCTGCTTGTTCTCTTAAAACCTTTTGTGGCTTCTCTGACGCTAGGTGCTGGTGGTGACGGCGGCGTTTTTGCTCCCAGTATTGTTACAGGTGCATTGTTAGGCGTTTTGTTTGCACAGCTTTGCAACCATTATCTAGGCACACAATTGGTGGTTATTAATTTTGCTCTTTTTGGTGCTGCAGCAATGCTTTCTGCGGCTATACATGCACCTTTCACGGCGATCTTTATTATTGCAAGCCTTGTTCCTTCCGGATATTTATTACTAGCCCCCCTGCTCATCAGCAGTTTTATTGCGAAAGCGCTAGCTAAAAAACTATATCCTTATAACGTATACACCTATAAGGAAGTGGCGACGGCCAGGTAATCAAAAGAAATTAAACACGAAAGCGGCTCAGACATAAATCTGAGCCGCTTTTTCTTGCCATTAGTCTTCTCTGCTCCCATCATCGGCCATACGGACAATCTTGGGCGAAAATTTGGCCACGACATCAACAAGATCTTTTTGTGAAGCCATGACAGTGTGGATGTCTTTATAGGCCATCGGCGCTTCATCCATCCCTGCTCCGAGCAGCATAACACCTTGATCTTTAAGCATCGCATGAAGGTCATGGGAAGATAAGGTTTTAATCGCTTGTGTACGGCTCATCAGTCGACCTGCCCCATGAGATGCCGATTGTATAGCATTCGACTCCCCTTTTCCGCGAACCAAAAACCCTGGTGTCGCCATGGAGCCCGGAATAATCCCCATTACCCCTTTTGCAGCGGGCGTCGCACCCTTTCGGTGTACAATAACATCTTGACCATTCCAAGTTTCCTTCCATGCAAAATTGTGGTGATTTTCAACTTTCGCCAACAATTCAGCTCCTAAAGCCAACGTGATCTTGTCATGGATCACTTCGTGGCAGGCTGACGCATAATCGCCAGCGAGATTCATGGCCAGCCAATACTCCTGTCCCTCATGGCTATCCAGGTCCAAATAAGCCAGATTTTCCGCTTGATAAGGTAACTTACATACGGATTTGGCCAGCTTGGTATAATGTGCTGCTAGGGTAGCGCCCATTCCTCTTGAACCCGAATGTGTCAACAAACCCAAATAACTGCCGCTATCAATGTTTAAAACCTCATCTCTTTCCTCAAATTCGACTATACCAAATTCCACAAAATGATTCCCGCCACCGGAAGAGCCCAATTGGGTCCAGGCTTTATCCTTCAAGGAGGAAAGCAAGCTGTTTTCATTGAATAATTTGTTTTCCAGTACAGCATGATCTACGCGTTCATGTTTCAGGTATCCATTACCAGCCCCAAATTTACTGTTGCGTAGAATAATATCTTTCAGCGTCATTATATTGTGCTCCACAAATGACCCCGGTAGATCAAAGATGGACAAAGCCATACGACAGCCAATATCGACACCAACACCATAAGGGATCACGGCATTATTTGTCGCCAGAACTCCTCCGATTGGCAATCCGTATCCTTGATGGGCGTCTGGCATCAATGCTCCGGCAACCGAAACTGGTAATTTCATGGCGATATTCATCTGTGCTTTCGCCCCTGTTTCAATTTCAGACGAACCGTAAATGGTATAATCCGCCGGGTTTTCGTTCAAGACAATTAATGACTTGTCAATTGCCTCTTGCCCAAGCAGAGCACTCGCTAAAATTCCGAAAACAGCATCATCAGAATAGCTGGTCGGATTTTCCAAAACAGCTTTAAACTTTTCAAGCATTTCTGCCCGCGTAAAACCGTGTCTTTTACTGTTGATCTTCAGCGCTACGCCCAAGCTATGATTTTCTTTATATCCCAAAGCAATTAAGTCATTGCCGTTTATTCTCTTATTTTCCATTTTCTTACTTTCTAATGTTATAGAGTAGCTTTACAACTTCTCCAAAGCAGGTAACAACAGCTCTTTACGTTGCTACCTGCACCTCTTTCAATTTAATAATCTTTTATTTCACAAACAATTGTTTGAGTTGGTCAACAATCTGTCCATTTCCGGAAACCGAAATCGTATTGATCTTTTCTGCGATCTTTTCGACATATTCCATTTCCTTCAACTTAAACAACATACTGTTTTCTTCCATCAGCTTCGCCGTATTCAACAAACTCCGTGTCGAAGCGGTCTCTTCGCGACGCATGATGCTATTTGCCTGCGCCCTCTTCTCTGCAATCAACACCTGGTTCATGATGTCCCGCACATCCCCTGGTAAAATAACATCTTTAACACCGCAGGTCAACAGTGTTAGTCCCAAGCTCGCAACCTGTTGTAATGTATTTTCTAAGATATAGCCTTGTATTTCAGTCTTCCGCTCCATCAGCTCGTCTAACGTCATCTGCCCGATATAGGACCGTAGGGTCAACTGCATCAACGAATACAATTGCTTCTCATAGTCTTTATTATTCAATAGTGCTTTGACAATATCCACAATCTGATATTGCAGCGTGAAATTGATTCTGATCTGTGCCTTATCTTTAGACAAGATCTCCTGTCCTACCACCTCCAAGGTCAAAACCCGCATATCAGCTTTTGAAATCGCTATAGTTTTTGCATTCTTCCACCAATAATACGTTCCCGACTTCAAGATATCCACAAACACACCGTCTACAAAAAGCAGGGCTTTCTCATTTGGTTCAATTTTATACTGACGTACATAATAGCTCAAACTCTGTTTCTCCAACAACTGACGATTTAAAGATGCCGGAACCTCAATCTCCGCAATGTCTTCCAGTTGAAATCTGCGTTCACGCAATTCCTTCCAAAAAACATGTCTGCCAGAGGCTAACGTCTTTTCGAAATTATTATTCAAAAAAACAAGACAAATCTCCGTATCGCCCACCTCAACGATGTCGACCAATTCACTAAAACCTGCCAACTGCAAAAGCACATCGATATTACGATCGGAAGGAAATGGATGAGTAGTTGTATATTTCTCCAGTTTTTCACCAAATCTCAACCAATAGTTACCGGATTTTAAAACACGGACCACCATATTGTTTTTAATAACCAATCCGATTTCTGCTGTAGTTATCTGTACTCTTTTCATTTGTATATTCTTTTAAATTTTCATTATTGCTATTATAAAACCTGCTATTTTTTATCCCTTGACCTCAAGCGGGATTCAAAAGCCCAAGTACCCGCTTTTAAAATCAAAAGTCGGTGAACAAATACCCCATCCTATTGGTCACGACTTTTTAGTATAAATTCAAATACCACATCTTAGGAATCTCAGGCCATCAATCAATTGCATAATCGCATGAAAACAGCGCATAAGCAGGATAAAAAGATAGCAAGCTTCTACCAAATGACCTTTTTAAAGAAGGTCTTAACTTTGAATGTCCGAATGGACAGTTCGGTGCAATACCCTTATGCTATTCCATCCGAAAATGGAAGTGGGATTCGAACCCACACGATTGAGCTGTTGTTCTACCCAGACTGAACTATCCTGATTGCTCAGGAGTAGGAATCGAACCTACGACCCACAACTATCTGCTCTGCTCTACCCTTGAGCTACCTTTTTACGGGAGAGGACTCGAACCTCTAACACGAGCACTTCCTTTCAACTTCTCGTTTTATCAGTATATTGATTCTCATAGAGAACAATACTAACCTGCTATACTGAAACAGGTGACCAGGATGCCACTGAAGAAGAAAGGCTTCTTTAATACTTCATCACAAAGTATATATCTTAAAGCTATTCGCTATAATTTCATCAAAGAACGTTTGTCATTGTTGACATTACAAATATCGTTGGGTTAATGCGCAGGGAATTTGCGTAAGAAAAAAAAGAAGTAAAAAAAAATTAGAGAAAATATAAAATGCTGTTATACAGCAATTAAAAATAAATAATTAGCATCAGAAATAAACAAGGGACTCTTAACTACGCAGATGTATTGCGTTTATACGCCACACGATCGGCACACGGAGCTTTGCTTTATTTCAACAAGAATGGGAAATAGGATTTTTTGGCAAATATGCTGTAGAAATATAGCGGTAATCCGTGATCGTGTTATGGGATTTATATTCTAATTTTACACCCAAATAAAAGACGATATCAAAAGATGAAAAGTTTACATGCAACAATACTGCTGTTTTACATGCTTGCGAGCTGTATAAATCCAACGAGAAACCATAAAAGCACTGCAGTGGAACATCCTGCAAAGCAGGTTTTAATCAACGACGGCACAGGCACAGCGAAGCAAAACACGACAATTGCTCAGCATCAGCAAGCGGAAGATTGGTTAAAAGAGATTTTTAAATGTAAAAGTTCTGCATCCGGAAAATATTGTTACTATCTGGACAAAGAAGATGCCTTATGTACCAAACGCTTTCAGGCGTTCTTAAAAGATGCCAATGAAATTTACGGGCCATCTAACCTCACAGATGAAGAACTGCCCAAAGCTGAAGCAGCTTACAAAGCTAAATGGGAAAAAATCTATCCCTTATATACAGCGGAAACCTGGTTATTTGGAAGAGGTAATGACGACGCATTGGATATCAAGGATGTTAAAATCGACAAAATAACGGAGAGCAAGTTTATCGTATTTATTGATTACGGCGATAATATCCGAACCAAAAACGAGGTTCAATTGGTCCATGAGCAAGGTTCTTATAAAATAGACTACTGCAAGACGACTTTCCTACATTAACCGTCATCCCTCCTAAAAAATGAGCATGCCAATTCCCCAGACGATAAATTGGCATGTCAAATGTTCTTATTATGTGCTATTTTAATCAAGCTTGTGAACTATTGTTCCATTTGACGAGATTTCCCTGATGAATAAGCCCATGGACGGTCGAGATCCGAGAAACTGCTTCTGCTGAACAACTCGCGTCGACAAAAAGAAGGCTAGCATCATCTCCTACTTTCGGCCATACCGAATTCCCGTGGTCATCAAGCGGGATTTTGCCATTGGTCGCATAACAAAGGCAACGAGATAGCTCGAATTCAGTTTCATAACCATATAATTGCGCGGCTAGATTGGCTTTCTGAAGCATATTCCCACTACCAAAAGTACCCCAATGATCCTGAACATTGTCGTTCCCAACAAAAACTTCCACTCCCGCCTTTTTCAATTCCCGAAATGGCATCAACATATTGCGGAAAGGAACCGAACTGCATATACCGACTTTCGCTTCTGCCAGTCGTTCGGCCATGTGTTCTAAGTCTTTTTTCGGCAGGTAGCCTAAGGCGAAAGCATGACTGATAAATGTGCGTCCCTGTAATGCGGGGTTTTCCAATGCTTTATCAATCAAATATTCCATAGTCTTAACACCTGATTCTCCACCTTCATGCAAGTGGATATCGATTCCCTTGTTATTGTCCAATGCAAGTCGAACCGTCAAGTCCATCGGTTTCTCGATACTGCCGTCAATACTAAAGGGATCCAAACCACCGATAAAATCCACCTGTTCCCATTTTGCAACTTCCTCCATTAGCTTAGCGGATTCTGTATAGAATAGACCATGTTGGGGGAATGCGACCAGTTCTGCAGCAAAGGAATACTTTAAATGTTCCAGTGCCTGTAACAGATGTTCCAATGACTTCGTCCCCGATGTTGGGTCTACATTAAAATGTGTACGCGCAAAATTAGTTCCGTAGCCCTGCAATAGCGCAATCAATTTTTCGGCACGTTCGACAGAGGTTTTCAACAATTCAGGGATGATGATCTGTTCCTTGGCAATCATATCTTTTACAGTCCTGTTTTTTGGAAATACCGCCTTCCAGGGCAGGCCGTATAAAGTTTTATCTAAATGAATGTGCATGTCACGGAATGGCGGTAAGGCCAATTTACCTTTCATGTCAAAGCCTTTTCCGTCAATCCCCGATTGCGCTGGCTCTATATTTTTTATTTTATTTGCCTCGATTTGAATATCAAATAATGCCGTTTTCGTAGCAACAATTTCTTCCTTCTCATAAAGAAAGCCTGTTTCTAGTAATACGTTCCTCAACAAATAAGTATCTTGATTTTGATTGATTTCATTCATGCTTAAATCATTTTCACCAAAGCTAAGTGATTTGGGACAATGATCCTTGTACGAATTATCACAGCTTGTGTATAAATTATGGCTGCGCTTTAAACTGACTTGGTGTCATATTTGTATGGCATTTAAAAAACTTGCTGAAGCTTGCATTATCGTAAAATCCTAGATCAAAGACAATAGCTTTGATCGTTTTATCCGAAATTTTAAGCAAGCGCTTTGCTTCCAATAACACGCGTTCCTGAATCAAAAATGAAGCTGACTTGTGTAACACCCGATTACTTAACACATTCAGATAGTTTGCGGATATATTTAGCTTCTCGGCATAAAAAGCAACGGATTTTTCACTTTTATACCATTCATCGATAAGCTGAACAAATTTTGCCACAATCGGATTATCCTGATGTTGTTCATAATCATGATAATTATCCTGAACGATCTTGCTAATCAGAAGGGCAATTACTTTAACGCGCGCGTAAATCAATTCCCATAGGATATGGTCGTCCGCTAGATCAGCTGCAATTGCTTTAAATTCTGCCAATAGCGACTGAAAGTGGATCGCTGAAAGATCAATGACCAAATGCTTTAGATAATAAGAAATAGGAAATCGCAATGCAGGTAATAAGCTTTCGAACCAACGTCTGCTGATCATGAGCTGCAATGCATGGGTCGAGTCGTCCATCTTCCACTGATGTACCTGACCTGGAAAAACGAGATGTAATTGATTACATCCAAGCGTAAAGTGATCGAAGTCTATGGTATGCGTACCTACAGACTCTTCAAATAATAAGAGAATAAAAAAATCATGTTTATGCGGTTCATTAATTTCCCGAGGACCAATAAGTTCGTGAAAAAGCAGGTCACAATCCGCAATAATCCCTTCCTGGAATTTTTGCAGATCTAGTATTGGAAAATGGTCGTTGGGTTGATACATAAACAGTATTCCAAAGATAGTATCTAAATATTAAAACAAAAAACAAAAGCTAGTGAGAGCTGGTAACAATACTAAAAATTACTTCCAACTTATGACCAGCTTCGTACTGTAAACACAGTGAGTCCACAGTAAGTCCACGTTGAGTCCACCTTTTTTATGTGCAATTACCGTGGCTTCATCGTACAGACATATTGCTTACAGTCCGAAGTTGATTACTAATAGGCTATCATTTTTTCTAACGAAGCCCTTAAGCTTGCCCGCAATTATTGACAGAAATTGTTACGATTATCATTATTGATTAATATCAAAAAAACGTTACCTTGAAATAGTTTATAGGGTCTGATTTAGGTCGAATGCCTATGGCTCATTTCCAACTTAAGATCGAAACATGCAAATTGAAATAGGGAGTATATTTTACGAAATAGTACTTTGGAATAAAGATTACATCCAGATTCTAGGTAGTTCATCACCCTATCGTGTATACGCTCCAGCGCATTGCGATGTTGCTTTCCTCAAAGAGTACATTAAGCTAAATCCTCCAGAAAGTAAATCCGAAGATTCATCCTATTCCTATCTGGAAGATCCCTACTACCTATTTGGAAAACCTTATTTGGTCAAGATTTATACGTCCGCAATGCTACCAACTGTTGAATTGACAGCAACGAGTATATGTGTATATCAAAAGAAGAACACAAATACCTTGAACTTACTGTACAAATGGTGCCAGGAATTACTCTTCCATGAAGTCGTCAAGCAAATTGCTTACTGGGAGGAGCAATTGGATATATATGATGTAGCAACAGTAACCATCCGCAAACTACCCAAAAGTGATTTTAGAATCGTTGAAGGTGGATTTCAATTTTCAAATCGACTCATTGATTTTAAAAAAGAACACATCAATCTAATTATTCTAAAGGCTTTCTGTAAATTTGCGGATAAGACCCGGAAGGAAACAGAAGCAATTTTCAATCTATATATCCCAAACTGGAGAGATCTTTATTAGCATATTATAATAAAATGGCAGAAATTAGCATCAGAATAGCGATAGAAAAAGACAGTTTAATCATACCGTTCACCGATCAAGAGCTCCTACCATTCGTCGACAAACATCAGAAAGAAATCAATGATTACGTTATCGATCAATTGGAAGATAAAGATGGCGGCCCGCATTTAAGTGACTTTAGCGTCAGCAGGCTAACTTTTTTTGCTGATCAGACAGGCGGCTCTTTTAGACTTCATTTTAAAATTGACCGTCAATTTTGCTGCAGTGATCTTTTATCTTGTCAAACGGATTATATAGACTTTAAATTCAATAAATCGAACAATACAATCACATTAACAGGAGGTTATATATCTTGGACAACTCAATAAAAGAGAGGCGAATACCCGAGCGTTATCAAGTTAATACAAGTTCATTTTCTTTCTATTGGTCGAGAGGTCTTGGCGTGGAATTGCTTCGCAAATTGCCGACTAAACCTTCGATCGCGGCTGCCGATCAATGTATACCTTTACTCGATCAATTTGACAATAGCTGCGACCAGCTTGTCGAACAGCTCCACCTAAAAATTGGTTTCCCTCAAGGTCAACAACTGCTCAAAGATGCACTTGCAGGAAAGCCTATTGATGCCGCGTACGAACCCCTATTGCAGAATTTTCTACAGACATTGGATCTCAGTCCCTCTTGGTTAGATTGGGATAAAATAGAGCAAGGCATTGGCCTCAGCCAACGTTCGGGCTTATCAGGACTTGTCGTATTACGGGACTATGTCCTCATGGGGGGCTATGAATCCAGTGCCATCAATAAACCCCTAATTTTTACAGGTGCGTTAAAAAAAGGTGCTGTCAAAAGGCTCACCGAAACGGTCACCTTTTGGGTTGACGTCACAGGTAACAATGCACTGAAAAAGGGTAATATCGGCATTGAGGCCATCCTACTTACCCGATGTATCCATTCGTATGCTCGGTTAAATATTCTAAAGCACGGTCAGTGGCAAACAGAAAAATGGGGCGTCCCTTTAAACACTTGGGATATGCTTGCGACCAACCTCGGATTCTCTCTTGTTTATCTAACAGGGCTAAAACGCATGAAATTCAATATATTGAAAAGCGAGGTTGATGGTTTATTCCATGTTTGGAAATTTATCGGGACATTGCTGGGCATTCCCACGCAATTGCTACCCGACACCGAGGAGCAAGCTATTGAAGCGTTGTATTATTGGACGATGACCCAACAATCAGGAGATCAGGATAGTTTAGCCTTAGCAAAAGCGCTCATGGAAGAGCCCATTAAAGCAGCCTACCCCACAAACAAATGGGGACGAAAGCTTATGCGTGAAATTCATCTCTACTACAATCATTATCTATTGGGAGACTATTCGTGTTCATTACTTGGTTTAAGGAAAACGGTACTCGGTAAAATCGCTTATGTGAATATCTTAAAAAATAAAAAAGCAAATCATATGATTACCGACAGCCTATGGCGACAACAACAGATTGACAAAGGAAGAAAGATACACGAGGCTGTGAAACAAATCTATCTGAAATACAATTAACCAACATTGCGCTCGTAAGGCACCCGTGTCGCAATGGACCGTCCTAAGGTCAGTTCATCCACATATTCCAATTCACCACCAAAGGCTATACCGCGGGCAATGGTTGTAATTTTAACATCAAACTCACGCAATTTGCGATATAAATAAAAAATGGTGGTATCCCCTTCCATTGTTGCTGAAAGTGCCAGAATAACTTCTTCCACCTCACCTCTTTGAATTCGATTGAGTAATCCCTCAATTTTTAGATCCGCAGGACCAATACCGTCCATTGGCGAAATTAACCCACCCAATACATGATATACACCTTGATAGGAATTTGTATTTTCAATGGCCATCACATCACGTGTATCTTCCACAACACAAATCAAGCTTTTATCACGTTTAAAGGAGGCACATATCTCACATATACTGTGATCCGAAATATTGAAACATTCCTGGCAATACTGAATATCTTCTTTCAAGCGATCAATAGCGGCTGTAAAACGGGCTACATCCGCATCGGATTGCTTCAGCAGATGCAAAACCAGTCGTAATGCTGTCTTTTGCCCTACGCCTGGTAGTTTTCCAAATTCAGCGACGGCATTCTCAAGAAGTTTAGAAGAAAAATTCATAATGCAAATGTAAGAATAATCAGAAAAAGTAGCTACTATTAAAAAAATAGCTATATTGTATTCCTTTTTGAAAAATTGGAATTTAGAATTAAATGTATAACGTTATATATGGACATTACAAAAGAAGATAAAATTATCCGCGCATTTGAAAACAAAACATGGCAGGAAATTAAAGTTAAGGACTCATGGCAGATTTTTAAAGTGATGTCAGAGTTTGTGGACGGATTTGAGAAATTGGCAAAAATTGGTCCCTGTGTATCGATATTTGGATCAGCACGTACGCCACGTGAACACAAATATTATCAAATGGCGGTCGATATTGCCAGTTTATTGACAGAACGCGGTTATGGTATTATCTCGGGCGGTGGACCTGGAATTATGGAAGCAGCCAATAAAGGTGCTTATGAATCCGGAGGAAAGTCTGTTGGTCTAAATATTGAATTACCATTTGAGCAGTTTCACAACAAATATATTGATCGCGACAAACTACTTGAATTCAAGTACTTTTTCGTCAGAAAAGTGATGTTCATGAAGTATTCTCAGGGTTATATTGTTATGCCAGGAGGCTTTGGAACCATGGATGAGCTTTTTGAAGCAATCACATTGATTCAAACCGGCAAAATTGCACGTTTTCCGATCGTGTTGGTTGGCTCTGAATATTGGAAAGGGTTGATGGACTGGGTTCAGAATACAATGATTCCTAACAAATATATCAGCGAAGAAGATTTGAAACTATACCGTATTGTCGATACTGCCGAAGAGGCTGCGGATCATATTTTCCGATTCTACGACAAATACTTGTTGAAACCAAACTTCTAAGAAGTACCTGTAAAAAAAGAGTACCTGAATCAACAGATACTCTTTTTTTTTGCCTATTTGCCCTCCCCTTGGTCTTTGTAAAATAGGTATTTAGCTGTTCAAAACCAGCTTTTACAGATTAAAGTTGCATTATTGCTAATTTAGTCCCTACATTTATAGCGCGATTCGCATTACACGTCGTTAACCGTAGAAAAACAAATTATTGTCTTGCATGAAAGATTTTGGAGGCCATTCAGATGAAGAGTTGATTGTATTGGTTCAACAAGACGATAGCTTAGCTTTCGAAGCTTTGTATGATCGCTATTGGAAAAAGCTTTATTACCAGGCTGCGCGCAAAACAAATTCGCTGGAAGACGCGCAGGAAATCGTACAAAACATCTTTACTTCGCTTTGGCTGAGACGCCATCAACTCCAAATTGAAAGCAATCTCGCCTCCTACCTCGCTGTGGCCGTTAAATACAAAGTCTTTAAATATCTGGCGCAACAATACAAGCAGGAAGCTTTTAAGTATGACACGGAATGGGTAGATTTTGATAACTCGACGGAAAATTGGCTTCAGTTTGAAGAACTTCGAGTTCGGCTGGATCAGCTTGTTTCGGAACTGCCCGAAAAATGCCAGCTTGTTTTCAAATTATCCCGCGAAGAAGGACTTACTTATAAACAGATCGCTGAGCACATGAACATCTCTGTGAAAACGGTCGAAACCCAATTAGGCCGTGCCTTAAAAAAAATACGCGCTGGTATTCAGCGCTTTCTGATTACTTTGTGATTTTTTTTCTCTTCTTGTCAGGGTATCAACCCAATCTAGGGACTCTATATATAAATAACCCTAAATATGGTTGATCATAATCAATTCCGGATAAAGCAATTGGCTTACAAATGGCTTCAAGGCACATGTACCCCTGAAGAGGAAGCCGAATTGCAAGAGTGGTATGAAACAAGTAATGGCGAACCTCTCCCTATTCCTGAGGGGCTGGCAACCGATGAACAACAACTCAAAGAGCTGTTATTTTCCAATATTAAGCAGGAAATCCAAGCGTCAAAAATCAGGCGAATTCCGCAACGGGTGAAGTTGGGTGGAATAGCTGCTGCTTTGGCACTGTTGTTTATATTACCCCTTTACCTTGTTAAAAGAACATCTGGAGATAGCCAGCAGGTAGCCGTGAAGATGCAACAACAGGTTCACCCGGGCATTAAGGCAGCCGTATTAACTTTAGCCGATGGAACTAAAATTGACCTTTCTGCCCAGCAACAGCGCGTTCTCCATCAGGATGAACAGGTGAAAGTCGTTACCACTGCTTCCGGAACCGTGCAATATCAATTTACAGCCAGCAGGAATACTGCTACAAGCCGTACCAATACCATTGAAACCCCGATTGGAACAGAGTATACGATCATTTTGGCCGATGGCAGTAAGGTGTGGCTAAGTGCTGGATCCGTGCTGACGTTTCCTGAATCTTTTGCGTCGAATAGCCGGGAAGTAAAATTATCTGGGGAGGGCTATTTTGAGGTCAGCCACGATAGCAAGCGCCCCTTCTATGTGCGATCCAATGAACAGACCATTCGTGTATTCGGAACTCATTTTAATGTACGCTCTTATCCAAATGAAAACAATAAAACCACACTTATAGCCGGTTCTGTACAAGTCTCGCAATTCGGTAAGTCAAAAATGCTGAAACCTGGTCAAGCAGCATTTACCACTGGCGGGAATCTTATCGTAGCAGAAGCCAATATCGAAGAAGCAATGGCCTGGAAAAATGGTTTTTTCTATTTCGAATCGACACCCATTAAAGATGCGCTTGCCGCCATAAAACGCTGGTATAATGTGGATATCGTGTATAAAGGAACAAATGAAAAGCGTGAACTGACAGGTAAGATAAAACGCAATTCAACTGCCCAGCAACTGGTTGAGACCCTCAACTTTCTGGATATAAAATGCCGATTGGAAAACAATAAAATTGAAGTTGAACTCTAAATTATCTAATATAAAACAAACTTACCCAACTAATTATGTATAAACTTAAAACCATCCAAGGGGCTGGTAAAAAGGCAAAACTATTTGCTGCTTTACTTGCTATCCAATGCGTTTCCCATGCAAATAATTTGGCGATGGCGAATGTAAACCAATCTAAAATCAAGTTACAAGACAAGGAATACACTTTGGCAAAGTTTGCTAAAGAAATCGAGCGTCAGAGTTCTTATGTGTTTCTGTACGATAACTCACAGATTAATGATAACCAAAAAATCCGCATAAACCATAAAGATGGTTCTATTGTTGAAATTCTGGATGACAACCTGAAAGAGCTGTCGTATTCATACAAAATTGTCAACAACACCATTGTCCTAAAAAAGAAAATAAATGACATACCTTTAAGAAACACGATCAATATACAACAGCTTGTCAAAGGGCGCGTTACCGATGGCGACGGTAAAGCATTAACAGGGGTCACCATCCGCAATATAACAACAGGTAAACAGACGGAAACAGACAGCAAAGGTGAGTTTTCAATTGAAGCGACTCCTACACATCAGCTCAGCTTTAGTTCAATAGGTTATGAGACTATCAGTAGTACGGTAGGTTCCAATAGTTACCTCAATATACAGCTAAAAACTGCCAACAACCAACTGGAACAGATCGTTGTGGTCGGTTTTGGAACACAGAAGAAAAAAGACATCACGGGAGCCATTGCAACCATGAGTACAAAAGGTATTGAAGATCGCCCTGTGACCCAATTAGCGAGTGCTATGGAGGGCAAAATGGCGGGGGTGGAAATTGTAAAATCTTCCGGACAACCTCAAGCTGGCTTCTCTATTCGCGTTCGCGGAACTTCAACAATTACTGCAGGTAGTAATCCATTATACATTGTAGATGGTGTTCCTACTGAAAACATATCGGAGCTCAATCCATCCGATATTCAAAGCATTTCTGTATTAAAGGATGCTGCTTCAGCCGCTGTCTATGGATCTTCTGGCGCAAATGGCGTTGTATTGATTACAACCAAAAGAGGAACAAACGGTAAGACACAGGTAAATTTCGAAACCTATCAAGGATTTTCAGCCATCAGAAAAAAGCCTAGTGTTCTAAATGCGGCACAATATAGAGAATTAATGACTGAGATGGGAGAAGCCTTGGATTGGTCGAAATATACCGCTGATACAAACTGGCCAGATCAGCTATTCCGCACCGGTCACAGCCAAAAATACCAGGCTTCAGTACGCGGTGGAGATGAAAAGACAGGGTTTTACATCTCGGGATCTTATCAAAAAGATAATGGTACGGTAATTACCAATACAGTTAATAAAGTCAATTTCAAGGTTAATTTGGATCATCAGATCAATAAAATCTTTAAGGTGGGGACCAGCTTATCTTACAACCGTTGGTACGACGTGGACATTACCGAGAACTCCCGAAATGGAGTCATCATGAACGCTTATCTAGGCTCTCCAGTAATCGGCATATATGGCGATAAAGGTGCTTTCACAGTGGATCCATTCTATACAGATCTTGACAACCCCGTTGCATTGGCAACAGGTAACGAGCACAGCTATATCAACAACAGATTTACAGGAAATGCCTTTGTGGAAGCCAATGTCCTACCTGGATTAAAATTCAAATCGCTGTTTGGGTATGAGAAATTTAACAACCAGTACCGCAGTTTTGTGGATCCGTTCCGCACGACAGAGGGTAGAAAATATAAAGGAATGGCGACGCTCCAGCAGCAGGACAATCAGTATTGGATGTCCGAAAATACATTAAACTATGACAAAACCTTTAGTGATAAACACCACTTTACAGGCTTATTAGGCTATATTACAACGAAAACACAAACAACAACCTCAAATATTGCTACGCAAAATTTTGCTAATCCAGCAATCCACACGGTCAATGGTGGTTCGATGATCACAGCGATGCCTACGGCAGTAGATGCCGCTGTATCCACTGTATCTGGCATCGCAAAAATTGGTTATGATTATAACGACAAGTACCTATTTACAGCAAATCTGCGGGCTGACGCATCATCTGTATTTGGCCCAAATAACCGCTGGGGCTACTTCCCTTCTTTCTCTGCCGGCTGGCGTTTATCCAATGAAGATTTCTTCAGTTCGCTGAAAAACACCGTAAACGATTTGAAAATCCGTGCGAGCTGGGGTAAAGTTGGAAATAGCCAAATTCCGGCCTTTGCCTATCTCGGTTTAGTCGACGTGACGGGATCATACAACATCGGCGATCAAGTTGTACCCGGTTATACGCCTGCTACCCTGGACAATCCCAATTTAAAATGGGAAACAACAAACCAGACCGATATTGGTGTGGATGCCAGTTTCTTTAATTCGAGATTGATATTTGGTGCAGATTATTATGCAAAAAGGACTGTAGGCCTACTTCTCAACTCAAGAGTTCCGTACAGTTCGGGCTATAGGACTGCGCTGAAAAACCTCGGCGACCTACAAAATAGAGGTTTTGAATTCGAATTGAGTAGCCGAAATTTCGTTCACGATTTCAAATGGAATACAACAGTAACATTCGGACTCAATCGCAATAAAGTCCTGAATATTGATGGCGGAACCTATTATGACGGAAATATCGATGGTCGGGGCAATAGTACGATTGCAAAAGAAGGCGTTGCATTGGGGTCCTTCTGGGGCTATATCGCGAAAGGTATCAATCCAGAGACCGGAGATATGATCTATCAGATGGCTGATCCGGAAGCAGGTCTCCAAACGAGTGATATGGCTATCATTGGTCATGCTACACCAAAATTCTCTTATGGCATGACCAACGATTTCAGCTATAAGAACTTCAACTTTTCCTTTTTCTTACAAGGTGTACAGGGAAATGATATCCTTAATGCGACGCGCATTTATACAGAAGGTATGTGGGAACCGAGAAACCAAAGTGTTGCCGTGTTAAACAGATGGACTGTTGATAACAAAAATAGTACTATGCCACGTCCAGATCTAAACAATACAGATGACAACTACAATTCACAAATTTCCTCCCGTTTTGTAGAGAAAGGTTCCTACCTCAGGGTAAAATCGATGACCTTGGCCTATACGCTACCTAAACAAGTGCTTGAAAGATGGAAGCTCAATAAGGTCCGCTTTTACGTGACGGGCGAGAATCTGTTAACATTCACCAAATACTCGGGTTTGGATCCCGAGGTAAGTATGTATGGTGGAACTAACCAGGAAACCGTGAGTGCCAATATGGCGCCGGGTATCGATTTTGGTACTTCGCCGCAGGCACGCACCTTTATTGTTGGTTTAAACCTAACTTTTTAACCTTTTAGCTTACAAAAAATGAAATCAACTAGATATACGTCATTAGCCATAGCCTTATTGACATCGCTTACTCTAAATTCCTGCAAAAAGTTTTTAGATCTTCAACCTACCTCCACGGTAACGAGCGAAAATGCCTATCTCACCGGAGACAATATTGAGAAAGCATTAAACGGAGCCTATAATTCTTTCATAGGCAATGGCACCCGTCCAGGAAGCAATGCCAATTATTATCAATGGGAAATGATTCTGCAAACAGATATTCGCTCTGATAATGCCCATGCTGCCGGTGGTGGGGAAATAGATTTTGCGCAAATTGACTATAATACCATTACCAATACCAATGAAATGGTACGCAGGGATTGGGAAGAACTGTATGGAGCAATCTCAAAATGCAATATCGTTATTGACAACGTTGATAAAGTCACAGATCCTACTTTTTCGGACGAACGACGCAAACAAATTCTTGGAGAAGCTTCATTTTTAAGGGCCTTCCATTATTATCAATTGGTCAAACTTTATGGTGGTGTGCCCTTGGAAAAACACTCCAACAGTACAGATGCAGAAGTATTACGCATCAAGCGATCAACTGTAGCCGAGGTTTATGATTTTATCGATTCGGATCTGCAAGTTGCTGCAAACAACCTACCCGATGGATTTGGGCAACCTTCCATTGACAAGGTCAGAGCAACAAAAGGGGCTGCAAATGCCTTACTGACCAAGATATGGGCACAACGCCCTGATCGAGATTACAATAAGGTATTGCAATACGCCGATGCAGTGATCGCTGGAAAAGGTGGTTACCAGCTCCTTCAAAACTATGCGGATCTTTTTGACGGCAAACACAACTATAATAGTGAATCTATCATTGAGATTCCCTACATCGCCGGCAGTCCAAATCTAAGCTGCTGGGGTGGCGCGTTCTTTTTCCCGGATCTTGATGAAAATGGCAAAATCAACGAAAACGAATGGCGCCGATATGGAACACCATCGAAAGATCTTGTCGAAGCTTATGACAATGCTGGCGACACCGAACGAAAGAACGCCAACATTTGGTTCTATTCAGTTCCTTGGGCGGATGAATTTTGGAATCCCTGCGGAGATGCTGCGACAGAAATCCCATTTAACGTAAAGCAAAAACATGCCAATAGCTTCCAAAGTGGCGATCATTTTTACCTTTTACGACTTGCGGACATCATTCTGCTCAAAGCAGAAGCTCAAAACGCACTGGGAAATACTTCAGGAGCAATAAATACCCTTAATGTCGTCCGTCATCGCGCAGGGCTCGCCGATTTATCCGGTATCAGCTCCAGTGCCCTAAAGGCCATCATTCTCAACGAGCGCCGATTAGAACTAGCTTTCGAAGGGCAACGGTGGGATGATTTAAACCGTTATGGTGTCACAGTAGATGTGATGAATAAATTAAATGAAATCAAATTTACATGCGATGACGGCAAACAGAGCAATGCCACGTTGATTAAGTATAATTTTAACCAAAATAGCCTGCTCCTTCCAATACCATTATTGGAACTGCAGGCAAACCCTAGCCTAACTCAAAATCCAGGCTATTAATTAGACCAAACATAGGCTGTTCAAAGGAGTATCCTTGAACAGCCTTTTTTACCAATACACTTTATTATGACTCGTTTTAAATCACTGGATATTTTCCGTGGGTTTACACTCGCGGCTATGATTCTCGTCAATAATCCTGGCAACTATCATCATGTATTTCCTCCACTTGAACATTCCATTTGGCATGGATGTACGTTTACAGATCTTATATTTCCATTTTTCCTATTTGCTGTCGGAAACGCTATGGCATTTTCCTTAAAAAACAGCGACCAGTTAGCACCCACACGATATTGGAATAAAATTCTCAAGAGAACAATCATCCTTTTTCTACTTGGTCTGTTTTTAAATATCTTCCCCTTTGCGGAATGGAATAGTCTTCACCAGCTCGAGTGGATTCCCTTTGCCAAGTACAGGTATTTTGGGGTGCTGCAGCGTATTGCAATCTGCTATTTCAGCACGGCAATGATACTATACTATTTTAGGGATAAAGGTGCTGCAGTTATTAGTATCTTCCTTCTACTCCTCTATTGGCTAATTTGCTATTACGGTAATCCAGCAGATCCTTATAGTCTGGATGGTTGGTTTGGAACGACACTAGATATCCGAATCTTTGGTGCTTCCCACCTCTATCACGGCGAAGGAACAGCATTTGATCCAGAGGATGTCTGGAGCGTATTTCCGGCCATCAGTCAAACGATATTCGGGTATATCACAGGAAAATACATTATTCAAAAACTGACCGGCAAAAGTGAGCTGATGAACCTATTTGTCGTAGGCCTGGTCTTTATTTTAGTGGGCTATCTATGGTCATTTGCTTTTCCTATTAATAAGAAAATCTGGACCAGCAGTTACTGCGTATTCACAACGGGTATTGCCATCTCTTTTCTTGGTATATTAATCTATCTCATCGAATTTCAAAACATCAGAGGGATATTTTATACTGTCTTTGACGACTTCGGCAGGAATACACTATTTATCTATTGTCTTAGCGGACTACTCCCTACGATTTGTTCATTTATTCTCATTGGGGATAAACATCAAAACCTTTGGAACTTTAGCTATCATTTCCTGTTTGATGATTGGCAAAATCAACAATTATCCTCCGCCCTATTTGCATTGCTATTTGTCGCTTTGAATTGGTTGATCGCATATTATTTACGAAAGAAAAAGATCTATATCAAAATCTAGGTCAAGGTATCTTTGGGTTAAAATAAGTGAATCTGAATTAGGAATAAAAAAAAGGGCCAAAGGCCCTTTATATATAAAGATATGGATAAGATATACCGCAGCTACTTTTAGAAAACGCCCCATCTTTGTTTTACTAATTCCGCTATTACAGTACGCTGACACTAAAGTAACTTAAACTAACTATAGAGAGAAAAAACTTAGGGGGACAAAAGGGGGACAAATATTAATCAATTGAAAACCAATAAATTGAAACATACACTTCAAATAAAAAAAACACTGATTTATTTTGAATAATCAAAATAAAAGTAATACTTCACCTAAAATTCTTGTTCGGAAATATAAAAAAAAGAAAACCTGAGGTTGGGAGCCCCAGGTTTTTAACTAACCAATTATTAACCTAAATTATGAAAAGTCTTTTTTAATATTCTACACAAAGAATATTTCAACTATTGGACCAAAATCGCGCGCGATTTGCGATTTCACATTTCTTTAACAGATTACTGAGATTGAAATGACTAAACGGAAAAAATTCCCAAAATATAAATTAAAAATATGCTGTTAATAGAAATTAAAAAGACTATTCGGGGCCAATTTCTCGTAAGAGAAAGTAGGCTCTGCCGCAACGTCAGGTAAAATCTTTGATTTTGTTAAGAAATGTACTTTAGCGGGATGTCTTTCTGCTGCCATTTTGACCAATTCCATCATGTAGTGATTACTCTGATATCTTTTAACTTGTCCTTTTATGTCTTCAAACCCGTTGTACTGGCCGTATTGATCTATATATCCCATTCCATAAAAAACACCATTTTCAATAACAATGCAACTTTTTTCATCGGAATTACGTCCTTTATCGATCAATATAAAGGATGGTTGCTGTTTGAGCCAATCCTCAATACAACGTTCCACCCGGGTATTGTGTAGGTCTCGATCGGGCAATTCGGTCTTCTTGATGGATTTCGTAGACAAACTGGCGTGCCCAAACTGACAAAATTGCGGATTAATAGCGTCATGCTGAATAAAGCTTTGCAGCAACTGAATAGCGTCATATTCACGCTGAAACAGCTGAATACATGCTTGTCCCCTTGTCGTCTTCCCTATAGCCAGATGGAGATAGCCATTTTGGTCCTCATAAGAAAATAAACCGAATTTAGGCTCATACCGTTTAAGTGCCCTATTATATTTTGGCCAGAACTTTTTAATTTCCGCACATTCCAATAACAATGACATTAGCTCAGTTCCGCAGCACTCATAACTTATATGATGAATTTCTTTTAAGAAATGTTGCCTTTGTGCTTGAATACTATTTCCTGTAAAATGGGACAATACTCTTTTTTTTATATTTACAGCCTTACCGACATAAATTACTTTTCCAGCTTTGTCGTGAAAATAATAGACCCCGGGCTCATTGGGCAATTGTTCATATTCCAAGGGATTTAAATGCGGTGGAAAACGTTGATCTAGCGCTTTATGTTTAATCATATCCTGAAATACCTGTTCGGTATCTAGCACTTTCAAATAAGCAAAGAGAATGGCTGTCGCATCGGCGTCGCCACCCGCACGGTGCCTATTTTCAATCGGTATATCTAAATAATCACATAGACGTCCCAAACTATAGGACAATAATCCGGGCTTGATTTTTCGGGCATAGCGTACTGTACATAATTTTATTGCTGACCACTCGAAGCCCGATTCCTGAAGCTGAAACCGAATGAATGAATAATCAAAGTTTACATTATGCGCAACAAAAATACGGTCTTTGAGCATTCCATAAATGTGTTCGGCAACTTGATCAAATAATGGAGCATCCTTCACCATGTCATTGTCTATGCCCGTAAGCGCAAAAATTGAATTCGGAATTTCTTTCCCTGGATTAACCAAGGTCTCCCAACGTTCCAAAACCTGGTTACCATCATGAATAACAATGGCAACTTCGGTGATCCGGCTCGATTTTGCATGGCCACCTGTAGTCTCTATGTCCACAATGGCAAATTCTTGTCTTTTGCTTTGATTTACACTCATAACGCAAAGCAAACATACTAAAAATATTAGCTATCTAAAAGAATCACTGCAATTTTACAAAACACAAAGGCCAATTATGCCATCTAACTGATAAAATAGCTGTTTTTCTAAACTACTGTTCATGTTATATATTGCAGGATTTTGTTTATTTTGTACTTTTCATTCATTAAATCATGCTCATGGAAGTAATACAAAAAAATGACGATAAACATGGTAGCTTCGAGGTTATCGATCAGGAAAAGTCGGTTGCCCAAATGACTTATACCTGGGCTGGCCCCACAAAATTCATTATAGACCATACAGAAGTAAGTTCTGAATATGCAGGAAAAGGGCTAGGCAAACAGCTATTGATGGCAGCAGTGACTTATGCACGTCAAGAAAATTTAAAAATTATGCCTTTATGTCCTTTTGCAAAATCAGTTTTTGATAAGGATCCGACATTAGCCGATGTGCTTTTTTAAGGCCTCGACCAATATGCAAAAAGGTGGTTAGATTGCTGTCGCAATCTAACCATCTTTTTTTCATGTTTACTTGCTGGACAGTTGCTGATCAAATTTAATGGCAAGTTTGTTTATCAACTTAAAGATCAGATCAGCTGTTAATTTCGCCGTTCTAGAATCGATATCAAAATGGGGGGTACATTCAGCAAAATCGACAGATTTTAAGTTGGGCAGATCCAGTAGAATATCGTAGATCGTAAAGAACAAATGATCGGGGACTATACCGTTAAATGCCAATGCACTTACTCCCGGCGCATAAGCTGCAGCGAAAGCATCAAGATCAACCGTCAAATACACATAATCTACTGATTTGGCAAAACGTACAATTTTGTCGCGAATGAAATCAAGTTTCTCAACGACCAGACTCTCTCGCGCTATAATCTGGACTTTCTTCGCTTTGGCATAGTCGAGCAATCCTTTGGTATTACTAATTTCTTGAATACCAATTGCCAAGTAATGAAATGGCAAACCTGCATTGGACTGGTCCTGCTCGATTTGATAGAAACCCGTTCCCGAGTTCCCTTTGCCGTCCTGCAATGGGCGGATGTCTAAATGAGCATCCAAATTAATAATGCCTAGGCTTTGATTACGGCTCTTAAGAAATTCTTTAACACCCAAATAATGTCCATAGGTTATTTCATGGCCGCCACCCAAGATGACCGGAAATCCTTCTTGTTCAAGAATACAATTTAAGGCACAACCTAAACCCTGCTGCGACAACTCTAAATCACTGTCTTTTATCAATATATCACCACAATCTTTAAGTTGTAGTTTATCTGAAAAATGTACAGGAAGGTTTGTTAAAATATTCCGAAGTGCTGTGGGGCCGTCCTTGGCTCCTACACGACCTTGATTGCGTCCAACACCCTCATCGCTACAGAATCCCAGAAAAGCGACGGACTGTCTTAAATCGGGCTGCTCGAGAAGATCAACACAATCCATTAATTGATGCCAACGCATCCATTCACGATCCTGGCCATCGGTACGTCCCTTCCATACCGCTTGGTCACCTTTACTGTATATTTCGGGATTATGTAACAAAAAGTTCATTCGCTCTGATCAAATAATTGTTCAATAATATCATCATCTACAAGTTGAGCACGCGTGACTTGCAATGTCGTATTTCCTTCCAATGCACGATCTAATGCTTGGTTGGCCTCCTTATTTCTAGCCCAAGCGCGCCTAGCAATCCCATTATTGACATCAAAATACAACATCTTTTCCAATTTAACAGCTGCTTCTCCTGAACCATCGAGTAGTAGACCAAAGCCTCCGTTGATAACCTCACCCCAACCGACTCCACCGCCGTTGTGGATAGAGACCCAGGTGGCCCCCCGGAAACTGTCTCCGATGACATTATGAATTGCCATATCGGCGGTATATTGACTTCCATCATAAATATTACTGGTCTCCCGATAAGGTGAATCGGTACCGCTAACATCATGGTGGTCTCTTCCCAATACAATGGGTGCTTCAAACAGGCCACTCTTTACAGCTTCATTAAAAGCCTTTGCTATCGCAATACGTCCATTGGAGTCTGCATAAAGAATACGCGCCTGAGAGCCTACCACAAGTCTATTTTTTCCAGCTTCTTTAATCCATTGTATATTATCTTGCATCTGCTGCTGAATTTCCATTGGGGCTTCTGTTCGGAGATTTTCCAAAACTGTCATGGCTATTTCGTCTGATTTTTGAAGATCCGAAGCTTTTCCAGACGTACAAACCCACCGAAAAGGTCCAAAACCATAGTCGAAACACATTGGGCCAAGAATATCTTGTACATAAGATGGGTAGCGGAATTGATCCTTATCGTCATTCCATACCGCTGCACCAGCGCGACTGCTTTCCAATAGAAATGCATTACCGTAATCAAAGAAATAGGTTCCCTTGGATACATGCTTATTGATGGCATCGACATGCCGTATCAAGCTTTCTTGTACGCATTGCTTAAATCGATCAGGATCACTCGCCAATAAAGCATTCGATTCTGCAAAGGTCAGCCCCATCGGATAATAGCCTCCAGACCAAGGATTATGTAAAGATGTCTGATCAGATCCTACAGTGACGTGGATATTTTCGCGATCAAAAGCCTCCCACACTTCGACAATATTACCGATATAGGCAAAAGATATCGTTTCTTTTTGATCCATCGCCGACTGTACCTGTTCAACGAGCTCATCGATGTTTTCAATCAATCGGTCTACCCAACCTTGTTCATGCCGCTTTTTTGCTGCAGCGGGATTTATTTCAGCGCATACGGTGATACATCCGGCAATATTACCTGCTTTGGGTTGTGCGCCACTCATTCCCCCCAAGCCAGAAGTTAAAAATACTTTACCTTGAATTGTATCATTTGCTGTTAAATGTTTTCGGAAAGCATTCATGACCGTAATTGTAGTACCATGCACAATACCCTGCGGACCAATATACATATAGGAACCTGCAGTCATCTGTCCATATTGCGTAACGCCTAAAGCATTAAAACGCTCCCAGTCATCCGGTTTTGAATAGTTTGGAATCATCATTCCATTCGTTACAACGACACGTGGTGCATGTTGTGACGACGGGAAAAGACCCATGGGATGACCACTGTAGAGATGTAAAGTTTGTTCATCTGACATCTGCGAAAGATACTGCATGGTGAGGCGATATTGAGCCCAATTTTGGAAAACAGCTCCATTCCCACCATACGTAATCAGTTCATGGGGATGTTGGGCTACAGCCGGATCAAGGTTATTTTGAATCATCAGCATAATCGCTGCCGCTTGCTTACTCCCTGCTGGATAGTCAGCTATCGGTCGAGCGTGCATCGCATATTGGGGCCTAAAGCGGTACATGTAGATTCGGCCGTAACTACGGAGCTCCTCTAAAAATTCAGGTGCTAAAACGGTATGCCATTGTTTGGGGAAATAGCGTAATGCATTCCGTAAAGCCAGCTTCTCTTCCGACCTGGTGAGAATATCCTTTCGTCGGGGGGCATGGCTTATGGTATGATCTCGCTCTACTTTTGGGGGCAATACGGTCGGAATACCTTCCGCCACCTCGTTCTTAAATGTATCTTCCATGTTGTTATAGTGAGAATACTTCCTGACCATTTTTCCATACTGCTGTAGGTTGTAAGCTTCCTTGGTAGTAAGTAATATCCTGATAATTAGCTGTTTTAAATATAGTAAAATCTGCTTTCATGCCCTTGGCTAACACGCCGCGATCCGACAGGTTTAAAGCTTTGGCGGCACGGTAGGTTAATGCAGCAAGCAACTCAGCGTTCGTCAACTTCTCTGCTGTTGCCAAAATACTCGCACTCGTCAATAATTGTCCCATGGGTGCAGAACCCGGATTCCAATCACTTCCTATGGCCAAACATGCACCTGCATCCAACAGCTTTCTAGCTGGCGTAAAACCACATCCAAGTCCGATGGAAGCCGCAGGTAGCGCCACCGCAACAGTATCTGAATGGGCAATAAGGTCAATTTCAATTGCTGTTGATGCCTCAAGATGATCCGCGGATTGAGCACCGAGTTCAACTGCAATCTGACTTCCCGAAGTTGTGAACTGATCGGCATGAATAGTCAGGTCAAAACCCATCGCTTTTGCTTTTTGTAAATATGCCACAATGTCTTCCCCTTGAAACGCTGTTTTTTCTATAAATGCGTCAATCCGGTTTGACAGCCCTTCTGATTTCAATAGCGGAAAAAGATCTGTTGTAATTCGATGAAGATAATCATTTGCCGATCCGCTGAAGTCTCGCGGGAGCATATGTGCCGCCAAACAAGTTGGAACAAGGTCTGATGCCGTACGACGATCCGACTCCTGAATGACACGTAATATCTTCAGCTCTTCTTCAACATTAAGACCGTAACCGCTTTTAACTTCAATTGTTGTGATTCCTTGCCTTAACAGAAAATTTGCACGCTGGATCGTGAGATCAATCAATTCTGCTGCATCACAATCCCTTGTGTGTGATACCGTGCTCCAAATCCCTCCCCCAGCTGCCGCAATCTCCAGGTAGCTTGAGCCTGCATTTCGAAGGGCGAAATCATTCGCTCGATTACCGGCAAAAGCAATATGCGTATGGCAATCAATAAAGCCTGGCAAGGCGACCTGATCTTCCTCTACATGTACAAGTGCCACTTGCTTTCCCCATTGCAGTTGTAATCCCTCAAAGTCCGCCACTTCCATGATATCGTTATCTGCTATTAAAATACCTCCATCTTTAATAATAACTAATTGTTTATCATGGAGCGCCCCATTAACGGGCATATTTGACATGGTTAATATCTGCCTAAAAGGTCCAACTAATTTTAGCTCTTTTTCCATCCTTCTTCGTCTAAAACTCTTCAAATCTTTGTTTCAAATCCGCAGCAATTTCGCCCGTCGCATATTGACGATGCAATGTGATCAGTTCGCCCGATTTTACGAGCTTTAATGCTTCAGTCAACAGCTCTTCCATCGGTTGATCGGATTCGATATGCGGAATGGACTGACGAATTCTCGCATGAATAGCTTCCAATGCTGCAGTCGATTTTAATGGCTGATGATAATCCTTTGCCTGTGCCGCACATAACAGTTCAATGCTTAATATTTTATCAACATTGTCAATGACCTGTAGTAATTTTCGGCCGGAAATAGATCCCATACTGACATGGTCCTCTTGGCCTAAAGAGGTAGGAATACTATCTGCACTTGCAGGAAAACAAAGCCCTTTATTCTCACTTGCAATCGCGGCTGTGCTATATTGTAAGATCATAAATCCTGAATTGAGACCGGTTGATTTCATTAACAATTTTGGGACACCGTTGGTTTGACCTTCTAAAGACAAGTAAACCCTTCGATCCGAAATATTGCCGATTTCCGATGCAGCAAGTGTGGCATAATCCAAAGGCAAAGCGATTGACTGTCCGTGAAAGCTACCGCCACTAATGGTTAGTTCGTCATTAATGATCACAGGATTATCGGTCACTGCATTTATTTCGATTTCTATGGTCTCCTTCAAATGAAGCCAAGCATTGCGTGATGCTCCGTGGACTTGAGGGATACAGCGCAAAGAATAAGGATCTTGTACGCGGGAACAGTCTTTGTGGCTTTCCAAAATGGCTGAGCCATGAAGCATGTTAAAAATGCTTGCAGCGACATAACGGTTTCCGGCATGCGGGCGTAATTGATGTAATTCAGTAAAAAATGGTTTTATTGAGCCATTTAAACCTTCAATCATTAAGGTCGCAATAATATCAGCATTCTGAAGTACACGATTTAACTCAGCAACAGCCATCACAGCATGGGCTGCCATAAATTGAGTTCCATTGATCAAAGCCAGACCTTCTTTTGCGCCCAAGTGCACCGGAGCCATACCATATTTTTCCAAAACGGTAGCTGTTTCCATAATTTCCCCTTCTACGTTGACTTTTCCTAAGCCAATCAAGGGTAAAAATAAATGTGACAATGGCGCCAAATCACCCGATGCGCCGACAGAGCCTTGCTTAGGTACCACAGGAATGATATCGTTTTCAATATGCCAAATAATCCGTTCAATTGTCGCATACTGGACACCCGAAAATCCTTGAGAAAGCGCGTGAACTTTAAGAATAAGCATCAATTTGGCCAAATCATTGGCGATAGGTTCGCCCATACCGACGGCATGACTTTTCAGAATATTTTCCTGTAACAGTTGCGTTTGATTTGCGTCAATAAGTGTGGTACACAAGGGACCAAAACCGGTATTAATCCCATAGACAATCTCACCACGCTCGACTATTTTACGGACATAACTGGCGCTCTGCTCGATCTTATTCTTGACTTCGGGTGATATTTCCCCGGTAACCGTTCCTTTTACTATGGCTAAGGCTATGGAGCATGTTAGCTGCCCACTGCCGTATAAAAATTTTTCCATCTTCCTATCTGCTTTACTCAAATGTACTTGCTATATTTGATAATTAGAAATACCATTTTTATCATCAATTGATAACCATGAATTATCAAATAGAACTAAGACACTTACTGTATTTTAAAGTATTGGCAGAAGAGCTGCATTTTAGAAGGGCTGCCGAAAAATTGTTTATTGCGCAGCCGGGCTTGAGCAGACAAATTAAGCAGCTGGAGGAATCCTATGGTGTAGCACTTTTTGAGCGTAATAAACGAAATGTTCAAATGACGGAAGCTGGGATATATCTCTTTGAGGAGGTGAAAGAACTCTTTAGGCACTTGGATCAGATTGAAACTCAACTTCAAAGCTTTGCCAACGGTAAAATAAGCACCTTAAAGCTGGGGTTTATCGGGTCGGCCGTTCAGACCATCTTGCCGGAACTACTGCTCAATTTAAAACAGCAGCAGCCAGATATTGAGTTAGCACTTCACGAACTAGCGAATGAAACCCAGCTGGATCTGCTGGAGAAAAAAGAATTGGATTTAGGCTTTGTTCGTCTTTCGGAAACGCCACCTGGCTTATGTAGCCTGCCTATACATACCGAGCATTTTAGTCTCGTTTTACCCAACGATCATCTCCTATTGAAGTCACCGAAACCACGTCTTGACGCCTTAAAAGATGAATCATTTATCTTATTTTCCAAAAACTATAGCCACTCTTATTATGATCTCGTTATGAGTATCTTTAGTGATCATAAGTTTATCCCCAAAGTTACTTTGCGCACTGTGAATGCTTTGACCATTTTCAATATGGTTGCTCAGGGATTGGGTGTTGCCATTGTTCCTTCGTCTTTAAAGAACGGATACCATGTTGATGTCACCTTCCTTGAATTGAACGGTTTACCACAACGAACAACGCTCTCTCTAGTTTGGAATGCACAAAATCGCAACCCGGGTATTCCATTGGTCACCCAGATCATCACTTCACAACTAAAATACGGATATAATACGTCAAAGCGGGATAATTAAGGTCTAAGTCCATATTAAAACAATAAAGAATAAATTGTTCGGTAAGCTTGTTCTTGTATTGCATATCAGAAACAAATTTTCTAAGTTTGAGTTATTTACTAAACTTGATAAAAAAACAAATTATGATTTTAGAAGTAGCTGTATTGCAAATTATTGAAGGACAACAATCCAATTTTGAAAGAGACTATAAAACAGCTTGCCAGTATATTAGTGCGAGTAAAGGCTATATAACGCATTCACTACGTAAATGTATTGAGAAAGACAACCAGTACATTCTATTGGTCGAATGGGAAACTTTGGAAGACCATACCATCGGTTTCAGAGAATCGGCATTATTTAAGGAATGGGAAAAACTTTTACATCATTACTACGATCCGTTTCCAACAGTCGAACATTATGAAGTGTTAAAATAGTAGTTTTATCGTCCTTTTTCTATAATAATCTAGTATCTTTGTAGAAATTTTTGATATTCAACTTTTAACCCCTGTAGCGTCGCAAGCGTTACAGCTTTGAACAGAACAAGATGTACACAAAAGAAAAAGCAAAAGTAAATAGTTTTACGGTAGATCATACCAAATTAAAACAAGGGATCTACGCTAAAGCTTCTACCACCAATAACAGCAATGTTGAAAGTTATACAACTTACGACATTCGCATGATCAGACCGAATTCTCCTGAGCGTATGCTATCGCCTGAAGTCATGCATACCTTAGAGCATTGTTTTGCAACAGAAATTAGAACCATCTTAGGTGATGAGGTTATTTATGTTGGACCAATGGGCTGTTGCACGGGATTTTATGTTGTATTGGCTGGAACAGCGAAAACTCCTCAGAATGTGGCGGAATTGATGAAAGAAGTATTAGAGACTATTCTTACAGAAGGATACGAAGTACCTTTCCAAAACCCGATTAGCTGCGGAAACTACACATTTATGGATTTTCCCACCTCAAAGCAGGCTTGTGTTAACTTCTTAAATCTGATAACTGCCGGAGAATTGGCTTTTGAGTATCCATATATTGAAGAAAACTAAATGATCCTGAATAAAGATATTGAAACGATTATCTTGGTAGCAAATAAAAATGAGCTATCTTTTAATCCGACCAGTGAATCGACTTTTGTCTACGAAATTGGTGTAGGTAAAGTAAATGCTCTCCTAGCCGTTGCTACGCTTTATGAAGACATCAAAGCTTTAGGGATCAATCCTGTTCTTCTCAATGTGGGCACTGTGGGCTGTACAAGACATCCGATAGGACATGTCCTTTATCCGGCATACTATGCGCAAGGAGACGCGTATACAGATGGTTTTTTTCTGGAAAACACCTTGTTTTTTAAAGGGCAAGGGATCTTGGAATCCATTTCACGCGATGAGTTTCGTTACGAAGATGCACTTTTGACATCGGATCGTTTTATCAATGTAAATACGGCTTTTTATCAGGATATCAAACATTTTAATCCTCTGGCATTTGATATGGAATCTTATGCCCTAGCGAATTTCTGTTTTCAAAAAAATCTCACCTTTCATAGCATTAAAATTGTTTCAGACAATTGTGATGGTACCGTTAAAGATTGGGAAAGCATTTTAGGGGAAATTTCGGGGAGATTGGGAGACATCCTCGATCAATTTATGAAAAAATTGAATCACGAAAAAGCTGCTGCTGTCCCTATATCGTAAGCGAATGAGATCACAAAAAGACCTGTAGAAATAGAGGTCTTTTTTGTTGCTATTTGGGATGTACCGCTGCCCATATTCCCCAGTTCTATTCCAATAAACTACCTTTTTCTTTCTTCAACAGCTGCCCCTACCGTCCTTCTAATTTGAATTTATCGAAACTATTCTTCGCCGAGGTTGTTCAGATAGTGGATGACAAGCCCATCGTTATAGTCAATATAACTCTTCCACACTGCAAATAAATCGATCTAATATTCTTATGAAGAAAAAGAAGAAAATAATAATTTCAAATAGACTGCCGATACAAATAGAACGAAAAAAAGAAAAATTAATCATCAAGCCGAGTGCGGGTGGACTTGCAACTGGGTTAAACTCCGCTTTTGATAGCGACGAAATACTCTGGGTTGGCTGGCCGGGAATCGTTCCGAAAGATGAAGAGGAAAAAGAAAAGATTGTTGAGCTTCTCGAACCGATGAGCTTACTTCCTGTCTTCTTATCAAAAGATGAAATCCGCAATTTCTACGAAGGTTATTCCAATGAGGTCCTCTGGCCTATCTGTCACTATCAGCCTAGCTACATTCATTTTGATCGCGAATATTGGTCTACGTATGTCACAGTGAATAAAAAATTTTGTGAAGCCGCTCTTTCCATCGATCAACTTTCGGATTTTATCTGGGTGCAGGATTATCAGCTTATGCTGCTCCCGCAACTGCTGCGTGCAGCAAACCAAACACTCAACATCGGATATTTTCACCATATCCCCTTTCCTTCTGAAGAGCTCTTTATGAACATTCCGCAACGTAAAGAATTGGTCGAAGGTTTATTGGGTGCGGATCTCATCGGATTTCATACGTTCGCTGATAGCCAGAACTTTCTAAACGCCTGCAAAAAAATACTGCATGTATCATCTGGTTATAATCAGCTGAAATATAAAGATCGCCATATCTTTGTGGAATCCTTTCCGATGGGCATTGATTTTGATAAATTCGTCCAAGTCAGCCATCAACCAAAAATTCAATCTATTGCAAGCCAATTTCGAAGCCACTTTCCCGACCAGAAGATTATTATATCGGTCGACAGGCTCGATTATAGCAAAGGGATATTAGAGCGATTACGTGCTTTTCTCACCTTCCTTGAAAAATACCCCGAATGGCATACAAAAGTTGTCTTATATATGCTTATCGTGCCCTCCAGGGATAAAGTGTCGCAATATAAGAAGCTGAAAGACGAGATTAACCGAAAGGTGAGTGAAATCAATTCCATTTATGGAAATTTAAGCTGGACGCCAGTATTATATTTTTACAAATCACTTCCATTCGAAGAGCTGGTTGGATTATATGTTGCATCTGATATCTGTATGATTACATCGACGCGCGATGGGATGAATCTTGTCAGTAAAGAATACATCGCCAGTAAAACGTTATCAAAAGGTGTGTTGATTTTAAGTGAGTTTGCGGGCGCTTCCAAAGAACTTGTTGACGCCTTGATTATTAACCCCTATAATCGAACGGAAACTGCCGACAGTATTTACCAAGCGCTTAAAATGCCGCCCGAAGAAATTCAGGAACGTACCGATGCCAATATTCAGATTATACAGAAGTTTAATGTACAGCATTGGGTGCAACTATTTACCAATCGCCTGGCTGAAACCAAAGCCATCCAGCGTGATGAATGGGCAAGGCGGATTTCAGATAAAGTGTTCAGTAGTATTTCGGAACGATACAGTAAAAGCAGCAACAGGCTCTTTTTCCTGGATTATGACGGCACTTTGGTCAAATTCCAGAACCATGCCCAAAAAGCAACTCCGACGACCTTATTGTACAACCTCTTGGATAATATCATTTCAGACCCACTTAATACCTTGGTCATCATAAGCGGGCGCTCGCAAGAAAGCTTATCGTCTTGGTTTGACGGTCGGTCTTACTATTTGGTTGCCGAACATGGCATTTGGTCAAATTTCCCAAATTTCAACTGGTCATATAAAAAAGGACTGGCACTTCACTGGATGCCCGAAGTAAAAAAATTGATGGAAAAATTGGCCGACCAAACTCCCGGCGCATTTATTGAGGTCAAGCCTTATTCGTTGGCCTGGCATTATAGAAAAGTAGAATTAGGCTTGGGCGAACTTAAAGCCACTGAATTAAAAGAGATTTTAAACCCGATGCTGAATGATTATGGCTTACAGTTACTTGACGGAAATGCCGTTATTGAGGTTAAAAATACGGAAGTTAACAAAGGTAAAGCAGCATTGGAAATCGCAGGTCATATAAAAGCAGATTTTATGTTGGCCATTGGCGACGACATTACCGATGAAGACCTATTCCGCTATCTTCCTCAATCGACAATAAGTATCAAAGTTGGTGGCAATAAATCTGCGGCAAAATATTATCTGGATGAACAAGAAGATGTTCTTCAATTTTTGAATCAACTTATCATAAAATAATGAACGAAAATACAATGGAAAAAAGACATACCTATCAATCTGGAATCATTGGCAATTGTTCCTATATAGCGCATGTCGGTATGGATACCAATATATCTTGGCTGTGCTGGCCCTCTTTCGAAGATAGCTTTGTATTTGGCAGTATGCTCGACAAACAGCAAGGCGGGCGCTTCGAGATCAGCTCAGAGGAACCTATTGTCGAAACCAAGCAATATTACATCAAAAACTCCAACGTGCTCTGCACGGAAATCCACACAGCGTCCTATGCCTATCGTGTTACGGATTTTGCCCCTCGATTTGAACAATTCGGACGATATTTTAAACCTTTGATGTTGGTCCGGAAGATCGAACCTTTATATGGGGCCCCCAGTGTAAACGTTAGGTGTCAGCCTACTGGCGACTATGGCCGATTGGCACTTAAACCGACCCGCGGAAGCAATCATATCCTGTATAGTAACGACCAGATCGGGGAACGAATTCGCCTTACTACGGATCTGCCCATTTCTCATTTCTTTCAAGAGGAGAGCTGGACCATCATCAGTGAGAATAAATACCTTGTACTGACCTATGATGCTGCTTTCGAATCGGCTATTGCAAGTACGTGCGAAGATTTCCTCCATAAGACAATTAGCTATTGGCAGCGATGGATTAAAAGATGTAGTATTCCCAACATCTATCAAACAGAAGTTATTCGATCCGCTTTGGTGCTAAAGCTCCATCAATATGAGGACACGGGAGCAATTATCGCAGCTTCAACAACAAGCTTGCCCGAGTACCCTGGTTCTGGCAGAAATTGGGATTACCGCTATTGCTGGGTACGGGATAGCTACTATGTATTAACGGCACTGACGCATATCGGTCAATTTGAAGAAATGGAAAGCTTTGCAAATTATATTGCCGGCATCACACATCGTAATCCGGGAAGGCTTCAACCATTGTACGGTATTCTCGGCAATTCCGAACTTACGGAACATATTTTACCCTATCTAAAAGGATATCAGGAGAGCGGTCCAGTGCGGATCGGGAACCAGGCGTTTGAACATATCCAAAATGACGTCTATGGTCAGGCCATGATTGCATTGTTGCCTCTATTCACTGATCAGCGTTTTAAAATCCATGAAAACAAAAATGTCTTAGGTTGGGTGAATTTTATTCTGGAAAAAATAGAAGCCACAATCGAGGAGAAAGATGCCGGCATTTGGGAGTTCCGGAACTTTGCCAACCATCACTGTTATTCGAATCTTTTCCAATGGGTTGGATGCAAAGCTGCCCTATTAATTGCACGCCAAAATGGTTATCAGGATATGGAGGATCGCGCGAATGTTCTTCTAAAAAAGGCAGAAGCTTACATTGAAGCCTGTTATGATGAAGAGCGAAAAGTTTATCAAAACGCATTAGACAGCCGAAATTTAGATGCAAGCACCTTACAGCTTATTGTTATGGATTATCTTGACCCAAAGTCGGACCGTGCACGTGATCACCTCGAGATGCTGGAAAAAGAATTAAAAGGCGAAAATGGACTTTTTTATCGGTATAAGCATCAGGATGATTTTGGCCGCCCCAAATCCACGTTCTTGGTCTGTGCATTTTGGTATGTAGAAGCCTTGGCCTGCGTAGGGCGTGTGGAAGAAGCGAAAGAGATCCTCGAACGTTTGCTGACCTATAGCAATCACTTAGGTCTGTTCAGCGAAGATGTGACGGAAGATAACGGCAGCCAATGGGGAAATTTCCCGCAAGCCTATAGTCACGTTGGATTGATGAATGCTGTTTACCGCCTAGCGATAAAATTGGATAAACCAATTTTTCATTAACATAAAAACAAACATGAAGGTGTTAAAAAGTAAGGTTAACACCTTCGGTTTGAGCATTCGAAAGCGCTATCGGTGCTTATATTTACAGGCGCTTATATTAAGGTCTGTTTGTAGCGATCAAAATGCTCACAGATTTCTTCCACGCCAATTTGCTTACCCATTAAATCTATAAAGCGATTTTTATACAATGAGAAGATATATAATCCTGTTGCCAAGCTTCCCACCACAAAAATACCTTCCTGCTCGTTGCTTTTAACCAGTTTATTATTTAGATGACATTCCTTAAGCAATGGTATATCATAAGAAGACCACTTCCCCATTTTATCTTTTAGTACCAACCCAATATTTTTTGTTCCAGTCATCGTAATTTGCTCCTTTCTTAAAAAGGGAACATCGCTAATTGTCTAAATGTTTGAGTGATTTGCTGATTCCAGCAAAAATGCGTCTTTTATACACAGTATCAAGTATAAACACGTTATATAAAAAAAGCATGTTTTACCATTATGGTTTGAAAACATGCTTTTATTAAGTCTGTACGAGATTAATCTATCTTTTGCCAGGTAGATAGATCTGAAAACCCAAACCTACCCCCAATCCACTCGCTCCACTACCCGTATTGATATTGGCTTTACTGTAGTTATAACCGAAGGTGGCTTCCAAAGCCACTGTCCTGGTAATAAAATGTGCATAACCCACATTCGCTCCTACGGCCAGCGCAACATCCTTCCCTTTCGAGCTACCCGAAATCCCGATGTCTCCCTGCCCAAAGAATCTCCCTGTAGTTGAACCTGCATTTGGGAAATAATAGCGTACAAAAGGTGCAACCCCATATGTCCATTCATTATCAGCATCCTTTACCGTGGCCAAGCCTAAGTTGGCTTGCGCTCCGATGGCCAGACCATCCGAAACAAAATAGCCCGCTCTCGGTTGAAGTGCAATGTTAAACGATTTTGCTTCAAAGCTGTAGCCTAGATTACCGATCGATCCACCGACCATCCAGTTTCCTTGTTTTATAGGTTCGATGCCTACCTCCGATGACATCTGTGGCGTGGTCTCAATTTTCTGCGCATGGGCCTGATACCCAATACCTGCTGTTATTAATAAAAGAAGTGTCGATTTTTTCATATAAGTGTATGTTCTAAATTACTATAATTTAATAACAAGGTCGATAAATGAAAAGTTTTAAATTTATCATTAAAATATAGGTGTCACCTTTTAAAAAAAAACAACCATTCAGTTTTAATTGCTGTTCTCTATTAAAAAGATGATGAATACAGCAATTCAATTTGGTGATTCTATTTCACATTCATATTGGAGAAACTCCATGTACATGAACGAAATAGACCCTTTAGACAACGATCCAAGTACCGACGATGGCACTTCTGTACGTCAGCAGCCTCAAGTCCCTTCACAAGAAGATGTAACCCCTGATCTGTACTATCCTGAAAATGCAGAGGGGCCAGATCCAAGTGAAGAAGAACAACGCGATCGTAGTAATAAAGAAAAGATTAATACGGAAGAGGATCAACATAAAGAACAACCGGACCATTCGGAAGAAAATATTTATGGTGCTGATCCGGATCAAAAGAGCAAAAAAAACTCCCTTAATTAAGGGAGTTTTTTTATCAGATATATTGATAGGTCGACGAAATGGTTACGGTTTTGATTTACTATTATTGATACTGTCTTTCCTAAGTGTGTCTGCTAAACTCGTATCTTTCTGCATGGTCATTTTTTGCTGTTCGCTTAAATTATAGCGGGTTTCGTCGGCATCAGTAGGTGCAATGTTATCTGACTGACCGCTTCCTTCAGTTTGATTTTTGGTCGAGTTTTGGCACGAAAAGGATAGTGCAGCGCAACATAATAATGTTCCTAAAGTTAAGGTGAATCTTTTGCTCTTTTTCATAGTCTATTTTATTTTGCGTTAATCTTTTTCGATAAGAACCACATTCAAAGCTTATTAGTTCAATAAAAGCTGATAAAAACAAGAAATTTAAAACTTGCTTGAAAAAATGGACACTGGCATAAATCATTAAAACAGGTAATACCCGTAATAAAGACATTTTTTTTAGGAACAAATACCCAATTAAAAAAAACTATTCATGGCAGTAAATTTTATTGCGACACGTTTAATCCCGCTTTTTTGTAGTGTTTCTACTACAAAATCAAGGATACGCAGTCTTACGTATTTTTCCCATATACCTGTTTAAACAAGGTTTGGATGACCTCTAAATCGCAAAACTAGCACTTTAATTGTACCTCTGTTTATCGAATACACATCAGTCAATTTAACAAAAGGTACTATGAACAATTCCAATTTAAATTTGTTAGTCGAAGAAAAAAGAAGTCTTTTGAAACATTTCGCGGGAAAATTCACCAATGATCCTGATGAAAAAGAGGATTTGATTCAAGAAACACTTATCCGAGCATTAAAATCGATCGATGATTTTATCCGTCACCCCAAGTTAATGTCTTGGCTTTACGTTATTATGAAAAATGTATACATCAATCAATACCGCAAAGCGAAGCGTACGAATGATATCCACGAAACCTACATCGGTCTGGAAAGTACCAATACAATAGAAACAAATAAAAGTGACAACAAATTCATCGCGGATGATATTGAAAAAGCGATGTGCAGTTTGTCGGAAGAAAATTATCAATTGTTTCAATTATTTCTCGAAGGATATAAATATCATGAGATAGCCTCTTATTTTGATATGCCCGAAGGCACTATAAAAACCAGGATCCACATGACAAGAAAGAAACTTCAAAAGCAACTTAAAATTTACAGGCTCAAATAAAAAACAAAAAGGTGGTTCTAGGGTTATCTATCTAGAAGCAGCTAACCGACATCACAACAATTCGTTAAATGGTAAACATATGAAATCAGGAGTTAAAATAAAGAATCAGCAAGCTATGATCATTGCGCTAATTATCTGCGGCGGTCCGATAGGAAAAGGAAATAGCAAAACCATTGTTCAACCAGAAGTTTCGGAATCAGTAGACAAGAAACAGATTAAGGTCGATACGGAAAAAGCTAAAAAAACTTCTTATTTGAATAAAAAATAAAGATAGCAATTACCGTCAAACGGCTGCTTTAGCAATCTAAAGCGGTCGTTTTTTTTTGCGTTTCGCTCTATCTTTCGTGCAACAATCTACTGATGGTACGCTGTATAAAATCGTCTTCATGGATGAAATTATACTTATCCTGTTCTTTCACAAAACTGCAGGGCTACTTGAGGCGTTCTTAAGTGAAAAATAGAAATTCACAAAGCCGACATTAAATGGAAAACAATACGGTAAATGATCGTACATTAATCAGCGACCTTATACAGATCAACAACGATCGGATTGCAGGCTATCAAAAAGCTGTAGAAATAGCCACACGCCTCCATCTTGAACATTTAAATAACACCTTTGTTGAGTTTATGAACCAATCCGAGGTATTTATTGAAGAATTAAAACCCTACCTAGCTCCGCGGGAAGAAGACTCAATCGGAGGAACGATGATCAGTGGCAAGCTATTCAGAATTTGGATGGAGATAAAATCCGCCATTTCAGGAAATGATGAAAGGAGTTTACTATGCAGCTGTGAGCAAGGTGAAGATGCCTTTACACATACCTATAAGGATGTTGTTGACCATGAAGGCTGGGAAATCAGCCATGATCTGCTCCTGCTCATCGAAAAACAACTTGGTATACAGCTCGAAGCTCACGAATATATTAAAACGTTACGAGACAAGGCCACAACGTCTTAACCTATTATCAACATATTTTACAAGGGAAAATGCACTATGAAAGCAAGAACGGGGTATACAAGAAGAAAAGTAGGTAAGTCTTTTAAATATTTCGACGCTTCGGAAAAGGAAGTGTCCGATAAAAAGGTTTTAGAGCGGATCGCAAAACTCGTTATTCCACCAAATTGGACAGATGTTTGGATCGCTAAAAGCTCAAAAAGCGATTTACAGGCTTTTGGCTTCGACCAAAAAGGACGCAAACAATATATCTATCATTCCAAATTTGTCGGCCAACGGCAAGCTGCAAAGTTTAGTAATATCCTCTATATGGGTAAATACTTACAAGAGTTGAGAAACATCAGTTCCAAACACCTCAAACACGAATTTTGGGACATGGATAAACTTTGTGCAGTTGCTTTTAAAATAATGGACAGTACATTGATTCGTATTGGCAATAAGCGTTATACACTGACAAATAAATCGTATGGGCTGAGTACTTTGGAAAAAAGACACGTCAGCATTGAAGGCAATCGGATATCGCTAGCCTATAAAGGTAAAAAGGGGGTTTTCCAGCAGAAATCCTGGACCAACAAACAACAAGCTAAACTTTTGGAAGAATTACTAAAAATGAAAGGCAAAAGGATATTCCAAATGGATAGTGCAAGTTGCGAAAGCACTTTCTGTGGCTCCGCTTTTAATCAGTATCTGCGGAAGAATTGTACGGGTGAGATCAGCTGCAAGAGTATTCGCATTTGGGGAGCCAGTCGTGAAGCCTTTTATCAGCTTGCGCAAACAAAACAGGCGGAATCACTCAGTGCACGGAAAAGACAATTAAATAGCGTCATCAAGAAGGTTGCAGAGCAACTTGGTAATACGAAGTCTGTTTCGCAGACTTATTATATCCATCCGGCCATACAACAGGTATTTATGGAAGCAAAGTTCCCCTTTATAAAAGATAAATTACCACTAGCGAAGCTTGAAGAGAGAGTATTCCGATTTTTACGTAAGCATGGCTAAGCAGGAAATTACCGGCCAAATCTAAACCATTCTTCCAATGGATGGTTTAGGTTATGAAGCCAGCTCGCAACCATATCCATTGCTGCAACAGAAAAGGTTATACCATTTCCGCCGAAGCCACATACAAAATATGAATTTTTAAACTTTCTATGTTCTCCGATATAAGGTAATCCATCTTTGGTCGTCCCAAATGTACCTGCCCAAGTAAAATCAGTGCGGAAGGTTTTATTGACAAAAATTTTATTAAATGACTGCGCTAACTTATGTGACTTCTTTGCAATGAGCTCATCTCGCTTGATGGGATCTCTAAAGGTCTCATCTTCTCCTCCAATCAGGAACCTATCGTCGTCTGTTGTTCGCATATACAAATAGGGCGTGGCCGTATTCCAGAGGAGAAGGTCGTGATATAGCTGATTATGTTCTTTATCAGCTTCCGATACAATAGCAAATGTGCTTAGCAGGTCAACAAATTTTTCGGAAATGAGATTTGTTGTTTCGTATCCTGTACAATAGATAATCTTTTCCGCTTTGATTTTAGCCCCTGTTGAAGTAATCGCTGAATTATAACCAGACTTATAAAACACTTTTTCTAACGCTGTTTTGTCAAAAATCGATAACCCTCGGTTAACATTATATGCCAATAGTTCGTGTGTGAAACAAAAGGCGTCAATGCTTGCCCCTAGATCCGAAAGTATACCCCCATAAGCACCGCTCATTGCATAACGTTCCCTGATATCCCGCTCCGTTAGCCACTTGACGTCGAAGCCAGCTTCTTGCCTTGCTTCGAACTCCACCTTTAGCCAAGCTATATCCTTTTTCTTTGCCGCATAGTAGAGTGACTGTTTGCTTCTAAAACCAGCTTTCGATCGGATTTTCTTGGCAAGTCTACCTAATTTATCAATAGCTTCTCCACAGGCTCGGTAGCTCGCAATTGCCCCCTGAATGCCGATTAATTCCTTTAATCTATATAAGGGAATATCAATCTCATATTGTAACATGGAAGTTGTTGCCGCCGAACTCCCATTCACAATTTCCCGCTTATCTATAAGAACACATTTCTTTCCATCAGCCATACATTGATGCGCAATCAAGGCTCCGGTGATCCCCCCTCCTACAATAAGTACATCACAGCTTATATCTTTTTGTAAGGAAGGATAGGTATTTAAGAGACCATTCTTCACCAACCAAAATGGCTCATTTGACTTTAAATCCATGATAATAATAGCAGCTTTACAGTATATAACCGATTCCTTTAGGAATAGTTTGCCAGCTATTTTATTAAATTTCAAACCATTCCTCCATAGCGAAGGTTATCGTATTAGCAATAAATGGACAACATATGCGTGCAATTTGGACAGGGGCTATTGGTTTTGGCTTAGTTAATATTCCCATAAAATTATATAGTGCAACTGAAAATGCAAGTCTCGATTTGGACATGCTTGATCGTAAAGATTTATCCAATATTAAATTCAAACGGGTAAATGAACAGACTGGTAAAGAGGTAAAGTGGGACAATATTGTTAAAGGATACTTTATGAAAGACCACTATGTAGTTTTGGAAGACGCCGATTTTGAAGATGCAAGTCCGGAGAAATCAAAACTTATCAATCTGCATGCATTTGTAAAACTGATGGATGTTGACAGTATTTATTTTGAAACACCTTATTACCTAGAGCCACAGAAGGGCGGTGAGAAAGCTTATCAGCTGCTTGTCAAAGCTTTAGAAAAAACAAAAATGGCGGGTTTAGGAGCATTTGTGATGCGAAATGTCGAACATCTAGCCCTTATAAAACCCTATCGTAATGCATTGGTATTGAATAAAATTCGCTATCAGCAGGAGATTAGGGCCTTGGATGACCTTAAATTGCCCACTACAATAAAAATTCAAAAGGTGGAAATGGATATGGCGACACAGCTGATTGAGCAGCACAGTAAGTCCTTTGATATTAGTAAATATAAAAATGAATACATGGACGAGCTCCTAAAAATTATCAAGCAAAAAGACAAGGGAAAACGCCCAACCATCCGAAAAATGAAAGTTGAGCATACAAAAGCAGACGATCTCCTTGCCAAACTAAAAGCGAGCTTGGGTTAAGACGCACCGACATAAAAACCTAGGGGCTTAGCTACCTTCAAGGAAGCTAAAAAGCAGGAATAAGAAATCCAGTATTTTAAGCATAAATAGAAAAACGATGAAAAATATCATACCGGAACAGAAAGAAGGGAAAAGACTTGATTGTTTTGAATCACTTGAATTTGCAAGTGAAGATATCGCTAACTTCGCATTTGAATTGGGCGTAGAGAACCTGAGAAAGGTCAACCATTGGTACACGTTAGCCCAATTACCCGCTACCACATTCCAATTGACAGGCGGTTATGGTACACCGATAGATCGCTTACTCGAATTACATGATTATATCAGACTGGATATCCCCGGACCGGGACTTCCAAGTAGCGGTGGTTATGACTGGGTACATGTCGTTAACCTCACGCTGGACAAAACCGATGATTATAAAGTTTTTGCCCTAACCTTAAAGCCTTGTCCCGATCCAAGCCATCCCGGCGATAAAAATACAGCTCATTTTTTCGAAGGAATTTCATCGTCAACTTTCCTGATCGAACAGCGTAGAAACAGTATATTGTTTCAATATGCTGGCAGAAACGAGATCATAAACGTTGACAATGAAAATTTTAGCGATAATGTTCGGAACTATCTCGTCGGTTTGGCGGCGAAAATAGGAGCCTCCTATCCGCAGTGGAAATCATTAATCAAAGGAATGGCGAATGCTGTTGCCAAAGAATTTAATGCCCGTTTATAGTATGTTGCATGTGAGAAATTGGTGTCATTTTTAATTCCAAAGTAAAAAGAAGCCAATAAGGCAATTTTATCTACTTTCTAACGTTCTAATATTAAAGATTCGATCTATGTTGTCGTAATTTTTTTTCGTATATTTATGTGTACATTAGGAGTTTTGGGGTACTATGAATCATACAATCCAATCGAGTAATCAAACCGTTATTAAGCTTCAATCTTTTGGCAGCCTGGTCATTTTAGATCGGCATTTTACGATCGTCGGAGTGACGGAGTCTGTCGTAAATGAACATTATACCAGTGAAGCTCTATTAGGAACCCATTTTTTTCATAGCTTTGGCCATACCTTCGGCGAAGCCCTGTTGAAAGTGAGGAATGCTGTGATGGAACTTCTTGAAAACGGACAGTCGCGCCATATTTTACCCATTAAAATTAAAAACGACCGGGTTTATGTTAAACTACGTAGACATGATGAATATCTTTACATTGAATGGGAACAACAGCATAAAAAATATATTGCTGCTAAAAAAATAAACGAACTCAATTTTTTGTTGGATACCATTCAGCCAAATAATTGGAATCGCGTTTGTTCGGCTATTAACAAGATATTGAATTATGATCGGGTTTTCGTTTTGCAGATTCAAGAAACAGGGTACAGTTCGGTGATTGCAGAGCATACGGCCAATGGACGGTCTTCTTTCAAAGGCAAGGAATTCTCCAAAGATTTTATGCCCGAGGAAGTCTTGTCTTATTATCGCGGTTATTCGTATCGATACGCTCCCAACATGGACGATCAGGGACAAGAATTCTATTATAAAGATGAGTCCATCGATCCCCTTTCGAGCCTATTATCTCCTCTGCCTGAACTCCATCAACTTTTTTTGAAAGAAATAAATGTTCAAAGTGCCCTTTTTTTTCGAATCTGCATTGATGATGATTTTTGGGGACTTGTGGTTGCGCAGCATGACGAAAAGCGTGTGGTCGACCTACAACAACGAAAACTATGCACGTTTGCCATCCAGGCGGCAACCAGCAAATATGAAAGTCATGTCAAACAGAATCTCTTGGAAAGAACAGAGCTTCTAAAGCTCGCAGAAGAAGAATTAAAGAAAAGTCTCTCTGAAAATAAGATGGTAAATTGTGCCTTGATACAACATATGGACATCCTAACTCAGCTTGTGGATGCAGATGGTTTGGCAATTTTCAATCAGGGCGACGTTTTTAACTATGGGCAGTCTCCTCCTAAAGCACAGTTTTATGAACTCATTCAATTCCTGCAGAAACATACCGACAAAGCCCTCTTTAAAGACTACAACTTTCGTCTAAATCATCAAGAAAACTTTAAAGATAAGCTCGGTTTTGCGGGGCTAATGTATTTAAAGGTAGGCTTGGAGAACGATTATTACATCGTTTGGTTTAGAAGAGAAAATAGCAGTCAGGTCATGCAAATGGAGTTAAAAGAAGAACAGGATGATAAAAAGCAGCTCAAAATCTGGGAAGATACGCGTTATGATGTTGCCAAGCCATGGAATGATGCTGAAATTAACTTTGTGCTTCGCTTAAATCAAATCATCAAAGAATCCATCTTTGCGAAATTGAAAGAACGCCAGCTCCTCAATGACGAACTTCTCAGCTTAAACAATGAATTGGAAATGTTTACCCATACGCTTTCCCACGATTTGAAAAACCCGCTGTCCATCTTAAAAATGGGTATACAATTTCTTCAGCAACACCCCGACAATATCGATTTTAAAAAAATCAATAAATGGTATCAGAATTTCAGCCGAAGTGTCACCAACATTGAGGATATTATCAACAATATGGTACAATTAAGTCAACACCGATCCAGCATTTTAGACAAAGAGCCACTTCCAATGGCCTACACCATTCAGCGTATATTCCAAGAAAACAGTATTCTATATAACGTCAATAATTGTCGGCCCACTTTTGGTACATTATTGCCTATTTGGGGCGAGAAAAGTGCCGCTTATCAAATTTTTTCCAATTTAATTATCAACGCTATAAAATATTCAGCCCAGTCGGACAGTCCTGTGGTATCCATAGATAGTTCGCATGAAGATGATTATACCCATTATCAAATCAAGGATAATGGAATTGGCATACCCAGTGAACACCTACCGCACATATACGAAATGTTTACAAGGGCGGATAACGTGGGCTCCATACCCGGTACGGGCATTGGTCTTTCACTCGTAAAGCGCATTATGGAGCGGTTGGGAGGAAATATAAAAATTGAATCGGAAGTCGGTTTGGGTACAACAGTTCATCTTTACTTTCCAATTGTTAAGCCATTTCCCGAACAAATGTTGCTCAATTAACCTGATGCAGCATCCTGAAATCTCGCAAACTATTTCCTTGCTGATATTGTTCATTATTCGAGAGAATACAACGCGAATAAAGAGGGTTGTACCACTTAAACGAAATCGAAAACATGGAAGAGATATTGCAACATGCAGTAGTAAAACGAGGTTTGATTATTGCCTATTACTTTAGTAACATATGGTATCGTAAAGGATTATTCGGGCAACATACTATTCCGGATCCCAATGATACTGATCCAATTGAGCGTCCTGAACCGGACGTGGATGAAACCGATCCTGAAGAAGAAGAAAATGTCAATTATGCCCATAAAAAGACACAAACAAGCGACGGAACAAGTGCTAGAGCGGCCTCGTCCGCTGCTTGGGATGAAAATGTCGAAAATCCGGCAATACCCAAAAAGACAGATTGACCCGTGGGTCAATCTGTAACGATATGCAATTGGCCATTTTCATTAAAGAAAACGTCGCTGATAAACACCATGCGTTTATCACCCGTTTTTATAGTACGTCCGTGATACACACAGCGGAGCTTTCCTTCTCTATCGCTAAATAGGCTATTGTGTCCGGTACCCGAAATTACTCCCCCGCTATGGGTATTTTTTTCAATGATTGGGTTAGCAGGTGACTTTTCATAGCTTCCCAATGGGGCAGTTGCCGTTCCATAGCCTACCGCATAATTGGCTCCAGCAAAATAGTTGGCGGAATACATCATATAATATTGTCCGTTTTTTTTCATTAGAAAAGAACCTTCTGTCCATCGTCTATTTATCTCACCCGAAGTGACTGACCTACTCTCCCATTCAGCCTGTGCGTCATTCATCGAAACTGGAGGTCGCATTAAAAGGACTGGGTCCCCGATCGTTTTAGTCATACTGCTGTCCAATTCAACACCATACACCCAGCTCTCTTCGATCCTGCTATAGCCATACTTCTGCTTCGCCCAATCCGCAACCTCCGACTCCACCGGATGCTCGTAGCAACAACGCGAATAAAACAGATAATTCCTATTGTCGGTATCTCTAAAAACGTTCGCATCAATAATTGGATATCCCGGATCAAAAATAGGTTTTCCAGTAAGGTCTTTGAATGGCCCTAAGGGACTATCCGCCACAGCTACCCCTATGCGATAGTTTTCAATATGTTGTTTTGGATTATCTTTCCAATGGGCGCTATAATACATATAGTATTTGTTATTGACCCGGTAAACTTCAGGCGCCCAAAAATCTTTTTCTCCCCAGCCATTAGGCTGGTTGGCATCATATACTTTCCTTTCCTTCGTCCATGTTTTCAGATCTTTGGAACTATAAGCAATAAAGCCGTTTTCAGTTCCACCTGTGCCATATAAATAATATCGATCGGTAGGCGGATCAAATACAATAAAGGGATCGCCAAAGGCTACATCCGTTTGATAGGATTTTCCATTCCGGGTCAATCCCTGATCTGTAGCCAGGAAGCGAAACTTTGCGGTATCAAACCGAGGAACCGGAATACCGTCACTAGTTGATGCAAAATTAAACGGTATGATAGCGGTTCTCCGAGGTGCCACTTTTTCATCTGAAAAGTGTGTGTGACAGACATAATACCATTGCTTTCCTTTTTTGAAAACGTCGCCATGTCCAGTTCCGGCAAAACCGCTATTTTTTCGGCTTAATGCCGGCTGACCTTCTAGTTTTTTCCAAGGCCCATAGACATTATCCGCGATTGCCACGCCGACAGCATAGTCTTTATTTCGAAAATCATTTGCCGAATAAAACATATAATAATACTGGCCTTGCTGGATAACAGTAGGACCTTCGGTAACCGTCCACTCTGCATTTGCTGTATTTTCCCAGGGTAATTCCGCATGGACACATTCTTTTAGCGTCTCTCCTTTTATTCCCGAATAATCGGACTTTAATTCGGCGACAAAAATTCTATTTCCTTGCGTTAATCTGACATGAAACAGGTATTTCCTCCCATTGCGATCGCTGAATACAAATGGATCTATCTGCTTTTGCCCGACTTCAAGTGGTGCTTTGGAAGTTTGCTTAAAAGGACCTACAGGGCTATCACTAACTGCAATTGCTATATGCTCATCTGCTGTATAAGCCATATAAAATTTACCCTTTTCAAACCATACCTGTGGCGCCCAAAATCCCGTCGATCCAAAAGCATCTCCTTTTAAAAGGGCAAAACCTGAAGTTGTGCCTGCCGGGACCTTCCAATGTTTCAAATCTGTAGATTGATACACTTTAAACCCCTGCTGTTCTTCAGAATCTCCATTCGTACCGTACAGATAATAATATCCCCCGTAAAAGAATACGGTTGGATCAGCCTGAAAAATCCCGTCTATTGGAATATTCGCCTTTCCTATCGATACTGCTGTGGTATGCTGTGCGATTGTCGTCTGTACAAAAGACAGAAAAAGGGCACTAATTAAAAGGTATATTTTGTTCATTGAATTGAATAGCTATTTGGTATACAGATATCTAAAATTCAATAATTAATCGCTCAATTGCCGGTAATATTGTATCAATTGAACATCATTTTGTATCATAAAACCATTTCTCTAACCAAGTTTAGTTAAATGCAACTGTTTCATTTAATTGACAAACCATTTACTTCTGAGACCCGTTCTATTTAAAATAATCAAATACTTATTTAAGAGCGTAGGTCATGATATGTAATAACATCTTTTTCTTTTCCTTAATAACCAGTCTGCTGTTGATATCGTGTAATCATCAAACTCCTCAGGAAAAAGCTTCCCGTCATATGGAGGAGGCCGAAAATAAAGCAGCGGCAGCCAGTGAACAGGCTATAGCGAGAGCTGAAGCTGCGGCAGCAAAGAATACCGAAGCAGTCATTTATGCAAATATAGCTGCTGCTAACGAGGCTGTTGCTGGGATTCCAGCTCCAGCGTTGTCCAATAAGGAAGCTGAAAGGATATACAACAAACTCGGCAAAATCATTGTCGATCGAATCAATGCAAAGACAGCAGTAGAAGCGATGGAGAAAGAACAGGCCATCGCTCGAATTAAAAAAGATGTTTTGGAAAATTTAAGGAATGGCAAAATTACCCAAGCTGATCATGACGGTATAATGGGCTATTTAGAAGATAGCATCAAAGCTGCCAAGTCAGTTATGTAAGGCGCAATCAGCGAGACAAAACGACAAACTTATGATAAATTCAATCGAACAATCGTGTATAGAAGCCTGTTGGCAATGTGTTACTGCTTGCCATACCTGTGCGAATGCTTGCACAAAAGAAAGTGACCTTCAAGCCATGGCAAAATGTATTGCATTGGATATGGAATGCGCAGTCGTTTGTAAAGCAGTGGCCGAACTTCTTGCTATGGAAAGTTACTATAGCCGACGACTTATCAAGACTTGCGCTGAATTATGTACACTCTGTGCAGAGGAGTGCTTTATGCATCCCCATGAACATTGCCAGCACTGTGCTAAATTATGTGAACTTTGCGCAATTGCGTGCAACAAACTAACTGCATAAAATATAGTGGTGTAGATTTCAAATTTCCTGATGGGGCTATCAGGAAATTTTTAATTCAAAATGCCTCTTTCAAATGCAAATTTGACCAAATGAGCTGTATTTTTTACGCCCGCTTTATCGATTAAGTTTTGACGGTGTCCTTCAACTGTACGCTTGCTTAAAAATATCTTATCGGCAATTTCAATATTTGTGTATCCTTCTGCAATTAATTTGAGTACTTCAAGCTCTCTATCGGAGATATCAAAATCTGTCTGTAGCTCGCCTGATACCTGTGCATAGCTTTGTCCAGAGCGAACTTGGTCCAATAGTATCATTGCGATTTCCTCGCTCATGTATCGTCCCCCATTTGCGATATGATTTAATCCAAAAAGCAATTCGTTATAGCCAACGTTTTTAACCAAATATCCGGCAAGACCAGATTCAAATGCTTCAACAACGTAATTGATCTGATTCAACATGGACAGTATTACTACTTTAATGGACGGATACTGTTTTTTTAATTCATGTAATAGTTCAATACCATCCATTTCCTCCATGCTGATGTCTGTTAAGACGATATCAGGAACAGGATTAGAATTTAAGAACTGAAGAGCCTCCTTTCCATTCGACGCCTCTCCAACAACTTCAAATCCATCTTGCGATTCTAATAGTAATTTTATTCCGTTACGTACAACCATGTGGTCTTCAACCAATAGGATTTTTATCATTATTCTTTTTTTAAATAGTTAATTTAAGTAAAATACCTGTTGCCGGCGTATGATTCATAATCCGTGCATTATAGAGTTCAGCAATCTTCATCAAACGCATTAGACTATGTTCATGTTTTATTGTTGACAGCGATCTCCCCTGGCTAAAAAAAGGTGACACTTTAACTAAAATCTCAAATTCAATCACCTGTACCGAAACTGAAATAGCCTGTGAAGGAATCTCATCATTTAAATACTGGAATATAGCAGTAAGTAACTTAAACAGCTGAAGTTGTGCCTCATGATGCAATTCTCTTAAATGCGGATCTAGCAAGGTGTCAATTGTAAAACCCGATCGTTTTCTATAACTCGCCACAGCCTCATCAACTGCATGAAAAATGCCAAGATCATTCAGTATCGGATTGTAGAGCAATACAGCTTTATTACGAATCTCCATAACCAACGTGCTTAATGAATCACGTAAGCAGCGTAATTCTTCAAAATCACCATAGCGATTTGTAAAATTCTGAAGAGATATACGCATTCCGTAAAGTTCCTGAGCCAATTCATCGCGGAAATACCGTCCTATTTTTCCAATATCATCTTGTTGATTCCTAATAATCGATTTATAAAAATCTTCTTGACTACCATCCCATACCTGCTTTAATTCCGAAGGCTCTTTGAGGTTCTCCAACCGTCCCACAGGCTCTTCTGATAGATCAAAATATAGTTTTTTGTTTTCGTCCCCCATATTGTTTTTCATTACATGTCATAACTAATAACCATTTAAAGGTATCAACAGTTTTAAATATTCACATCTATTTAGCCATTAAAAATGTACCAATTAAAACACTACGTATAAATACGTGCGACAAAAAGAAAAAAGGGGGAAATTAAACAGGAAAACACTTGTTATTAATGCAGAATAACGCTTAGCATCAGCCTGATAGCTGAATAGTTATTCTACATAAAACATTGACTAACTGATTGTTAAAATATAACAAGTAATAAATCAGCTTGATCCATTCAGCGTCAACGCATTTCCTCTTAATTATTTTCTAGCACCTTAATTGTAGTGATATAGGCAAGATAGACACTTAAAACTTGATAATATGGAAAATTTAACAATCGATCAACTGTTTAAGGAAAAAAGACCTACATTAAAATATTTGGCAGCGCAATTTACAAACGATCCGGATGAACGAGAGGATCTGGTTCAGGAGACCATGGTAAGGTCATTGGGATCTATTGAAAAATTCCTGAAACATCCAAAGTTGATGTCCTGGCTCTATATCATCATGAAAAATACATATATTAACCAATATACTCGAAATAAAAGATTGGAGAATTACCGCAATGAATATGTAAGTATAGGTTATCATAATGAAATAACAACCAATCGCGGTGAAAATAATTTTATAGCCTCTGATATACAACACGCACTCAATAGTTTATCAAAAGATTACTATAACGCCTTTGCAATGTTTTTGGAAGGATTTAAATATTATGAAATTGCAGAGCATCTGCAAATCCCGGAGGGTACGGTCAAAACACGTATACATATGGCCAGGAAAGCACTGCAAAAACAGCTAAAGATTTATTCAAAAAGTATCGATTAAAAAATGGTCGCTTTTCAAGATAAAAAAGCAGGTAATTAGCCTGCTTTTTTATCTTATTTCCCATTACTTAGACCTTCCTATGCTTCAACTGCATTTTACCCTAGCGGATATCCTAGTTATTCATTATATTTAGATATTTAGGGAACAACTTATTGATTTAATAGATTGAACATCAAAAAGTATGAAAAAACAGTTAGTCACTTTATTTTTTATATGCTTGAGTGGCATTATGGTCGTATTGTCCTGTGATCGGGCAGCAAAAGAAGGTGAAAATAGAATTCGTGTCAGTGGTGAAGGAAAGATTAGGATAATGCCCGATCAAGTCACGTTGACAATCAATACGGCATTCACAAAACCGAGGATGGTAGACGCGGTTAGAGAGACTCAAGCAACTGTCGATACGGTCATTGCATTGCTCCAAAAATACGGCAATAAAAAGGAAGACATTAAAACAAGCAGCGTATCAGCAAATAAGGATTATCAATACATCGGAAATACCAATAAATTTATTGGGTATCAAGCACAACAAACAATCGATTTTGTTTTACATGATTTATCGAAATTTACAGAATTAACAGGCAAGTTGTTAGAGACCAAAATAAGCGGAATAGGCTCCATCTCATTCGATCATTCCAAAGCAGACAGTATTTTAAGAGAAGCGGATCTTATTGCTTATGATGATGCATTAAAATCTGCAAAAAAACTTGCATCTCGGGCTGATGTCGAAATTGGCAAACTGCTTTTTTTGTCGAACGACGGAAGCGCATCCAACCAATCGACGCAGTTTAGAACAGGGATGGCGTTAGAAACATTCAACAAGGGTTACGGCGGCGAAGGATTTAAAGTAGCCCCCGAAGTTTTAGAATTTAAAAGGACAATATATACGGAATTTGAAATTAGATAGCTCAAAAATTGGGATTAAGAATCTACGCCACCTAGACATTCCGGTAAGATCGTACTTACAAATAAAACTTGCTTAGAATTAGCATACGGCTAAGCATAATACCATGATTCATCCCGGTGTTTTTTCGTATATTTAACATATAGTTTATATACAGTTCATTTGCGTTTCGTAACTTTATCATACAATAGTTCAATGTAATCAACGGAGTAATGTATCTATTATGAAAACTATAAACTATTTTTTCCAGCGAATTATATTTAGGATCTTTCTAGGTCGATTCAGTTCATTCTATTCACCCTTGAGATTCCACAAGACCTAATTGTTTTTAAACGGCATTGAGGTCCGATAATTTTATTTTATAAATGCTTTTAACCAAAGATGCTTTTGGCAAAGATTTTATTTGGGGAGTGTCTACAGCTGCCTATCAGATCGAGGGTGCGCATGATTTACATGGCAAAGGTCCTTCTATTTGGGATATCTTTGTACAAAAAAGGAACCGTATATTTCAAAATCAACATGGTAATGAGGCTTGCGATTTTTACAATCGCTACGTCCAGGATCTCCATCTAATGAAAGGAATGCATATTCCTAATTATAGATTCTCCTTATCATGGAGCCGTATTTTCCCGGGTGGAATCGGTGAAGTAAATCAATCAGGTTTGGATTTTTATGATCGATTGATCGACCTATCGCTCGAACTAGGGATCACCCCTTGGGTTACCTTATACCATTGGGATCTTCCCCATGCATTAGAAAAAAAAGGTGGCTGGGTGAACCGTGATGTAAAAGATTGGTTTGGCGAATTTGTTTCCAAATGTGTGCATACCTACGGTGATCGTGTTAAAAACTGGATGGTTCTCAATGAGCCTACCGTATTCACTGCCGCAGGTTATTTCTTTGGCGTGCATGCACCGGAACGAAAAGGTCTGGGTAATTTTTTGGCCGCCGCGCATCATGCGGCATTGGCACAAGCACAGGGAGGTCGAATCATCAAATCGATCCAGCCCGACAGTCAGGTTGGAACTACATTTTCATGTTCTCATGTCGAACCATTCACATCGAGAGACAAGGACATTAAAGCAGCAAAAAAAGCAGACGTATTACTCAATCGTCTGTTTATAGAACCTCTCTTAGGGATGGGCTATCCTACTCAGGAGATTAAAATACTGAATAGAATTGAAAAGTATATTAAATCGAATGATGAAAGAGACCTGAAATTTGATATGGATTTCATTGGGATACAGAATTATACGCGGGAGGTTATACGATACGCCATGTTCGTTCCTTATCTCCAAGCAAAAATAGTATCCGCAAAAGAGCGTAAAGTTGATTTAACTGAAATGAACTGGGAGGTTTACCCAGCGTCCATCTATCATATGCTCCAAAAATTCAGTACCTACCAAAACATGCCGCCTTTAATTGTTACCGAAAACGGCGCCGCGTTTCCCGATAAAGCCGAGAATGGTATAGTACATGATCCTAAAAGAGTTTCCTATTTACAGGAAGCGTTACAACAAGTTTATCGTGCGAAACAGGAAGGTGTAAATGTCAAGGGCTATTTTGTATGGACTTTTCTTGACAACTTCGAATGGGCTGAAGGATATCGGCCAAGATTTGGACTGGTGTATGTTGATTTCAAAAATCAACAACGTATTATCAAATCCTCTGGGCATTGGTATGCAGACTTCTTAAAATAAAAAAATTACTTTTTCTTACCATGATGATAAACCAAATTCGTAATCTTTAATAAAATTACCGCTAGAAGTATTGCCCCAATAATGATACATACGCTGATTAATGAATTTCGCCCGTTATCAGCAAAAATATAGATTGCGCATACCGCCAACAGACAGGGCAAAGCAAAAACAATCAGCTTGATCCAATAGACACGATCCTCTTCCTGGAGGATCCTTTCGGTGGTTACCGCATGAATAAGATCGGCCTTATTTTTTCTAAAATACGTAAGAATGAGCTCTATCTCTTCCTGTCTAAGTTCGCGGGGGCGGACGATCTGTTCTTTTAATACGATAAGTAGATTTTTGCGATCGCGTTGTATAGAGCGAATATCTGCCATTTGAAATCGCTTTTTATAGCCCAAGGGATTTATTGCATAGCCCTTATAATCGCTGTTTTCGGGACATAGACAAGAGAACTCAATGGCATTTAAAGAGAAGATAATATCAGTGTGATCTTGACCAATCTCTCTAAATTTTGATATGGCAAGTTTAACGGTTGCAAATAATGCACACTGAAGCACAAACAGACCAAAAGACAGATGAAAAATCCAGGACAAAAGCAATGCAACAGCAATAAATCCAAAAATAAACCAGCTCATATTAGACAAAATGTCAACCTTACGTCGTATTATTAACACAAAAATTGTACACATTAAAGCTGGGATACTTGCTTTCCAATCCCAAAATATACTGACAACACCCAGCATTGAGCATAGCATATACATCAGCAGTTGAAAATAATCTGATTTCCGTTGGAAGTTGGTTCTCTTAATTTCAATGCTGTTTTCCACTACCTGCTCGAACAAAATGAAAAAATGTTTAACATAATATCTCTCTGATTGCATAAATATAAATATCTTTAATTAATATATATGTAAAAAATCAAAGCGTATCGTATGAAGACTTTTCAATTTAAATCACATCAGGTTAAAAAGGGCTTAATCTTTGGATTAATTTATTTAGTTGTTGTATTTATACTATGTTATATGATCTTCGGTGGTATAAATGGGATGGCCGATGCGGCAAATAATTTTGGTTCGGCGAAGGGCTTGGGGATATTGGTTGCGGTTGTTATCATTGGTCCACTCGTCGTCATCTTGCAATTGATCAATCCCAAGATTGAAGTACAAGTTGACAACACGAACTTATCCATCAGGCAGCCGAAAAAAGAGGATAGGATTATTCCACTGAAAGAGATCCACATCATGGAAATAAACCATGCTTTGGTCAACCAGCTTCAGCTGTTCGATCAAAACAGACAGCTACTCGCTACAATACACCCCCAAAACGACGCAAATGTCATTTTCTCTATCGCTAGTACAATAGCACAACAGGATAGATTTGTGAAGACAAAAGGAAACAAAAAGATTTTTGGAAATCCTGTTGAAACAATTTCCTATTCCAGACAATAAATTTGGTATCGATATACGGAATGAAAAGCGCGGCAAAAATTCAGTATTTGGTCCTAATGGTGACAACTCTACTCTTGGGTTTAATCTCACGTAAAATATCTGTCATACCGCCTATGTGTGGCGATGTGCTTTATGCTATGACCTACTTTGTCGTTTTGGCCCCCATATCGATGCCCATCTTTTCATAAGCAAGATCGTTCGGCTGCCAAAGCTCTATTTTATTTCCTTCAATATCCATGATATGAACAAATTTGCCATAGTCAAAGGACTCGATCTTGTCAAGTACCGTAACTCCCTCCTTCTTCAATTGATCGATTAGGAGTTCAATATCGGCAACCCGATAATTGATCATAAAGTCTTTTTCCGAGGGGCCAAAATAGCTTGTACTCTCTTTAAAAGGGCTCCATTGCGTAAATCCTTTTTTCGTACTATCAGCACCCTGATACCACTCAAATACAGCGCCGTAAGAATTTGTTGCCAGTCCCAGATGATCGGCATACCAGGCTCTTAATTTTTTAGGATCTTTGCACTTGAAGAAAATTCCGCCTATACCAGTTACTCTTTTTAACTCGACAGGTCGGTTCAAATGGCTCATGGTATTAAAGGCGTACCCCATTCCAAATGCCAGCGAAATACTCGCAACAAATACGACTCTTTTCATAATTTGATAAGGATAAATATTTATTTCTACCTCCTCTCCCAAATTTAATCATAAGTTTTGAAAAAACATTTACAGTGCAAAACAACATATTCTTTTCTTATACGCTCAGAATGTTATATTCATAGCTTTTATCCCATTTTTTTCCTGCTCAGATTGTTAAAAAACGATATTGTATTTATACATTTGACTCGGTCAAGATTCATTTATCATCCTGGTAATGCGTTTGACGTACTTAGTAAAGAGCATCTGAAGTAAAAAACAGCATTATGTATAATTTTAAAAACGATTATTCCGAAGGGGCGCACCCCCGCATTTTAGATAAACTTATCGAAACAAATCTGATACAACAAGCCGGCTATGGCGAAGATGAATATGCTAAAGCAGCAAAAAGCATTTTGAAGAAAAAGATAGCGAACGAGCAAGCTGTTGTTTACTTTTTATCTGGCGGAACACAGACAAATCTACTTGTGCTATCCTTTCTCTTACGTATCCATGAAGCCGTAATTAGCGCAAAAACTGGGCACATATCGGCCAATGAAACTGGCGCTATCGAAGCAACTGGACACAAAGTCATTACTGTCGAAACACTTGATGGAAAACTAACGCCGAATGATATTACAAAAACGTTAAAGGAACATGCACTGGCGCCACATGTCGTAAAGCCAAGAATAGTGTATATTTCCAATTCGACTGAAATTGGCACGATCTATACGCTGACAGAATTGGAAGCACTTTATGTATGTTGTCAAGAACATCATCTTTTACTTTATCTGGATGGAGCTCGGTTGGGGCATGCTTTGATGGCTGAAAACAACGATCTAACACTGAAAGACATTGGAAATTATGCTGACGTATTCTATATTGGTGGGACGAAAAACGGTGCGCTTTTAGGTGAAGCCGTAGTGTTTAATAAACCCGAATTGGCACTGGATTTTGACTATGCAATCAAGCAGAAGGGCGCTTTGCTTGCCAAGGGCCGGGTTTTATCCATTCAGTTTCTCGAGCTCTTTAAAGATGATTTATATTTTGAACTAGCGCAAAAAGCAAATTCCTACGCTATGCGGATCGCTCAGGTGATCAAAGAAAAAGGCCATTCATTTTTGACAGACTCAACCACTAATCAAATTTTCCCGATTTTACCCAAATCTGTCATAGAGACATTGAGTCAGAAATACCAGTTTTATATTTGGAAGGAAATAGATAATGATTATGCTGCTATTCGCCTGATTACCTCCTGGGCCACCGACGAGGAACAGGTTGCAAGTTTTATGGAGGCCATATTGAAATCTTAGTGATCCTGCCTCTAGGCTTATCAATCACTCCTAAATGAAAGCGTCCAATAGGTATGTTGTACCCATTGGACGCATCCGATAAAATGAAAAAAATTAGTCTTTAGGTTCCAACGCTTTCCAAACAACTGCTGCAACTGCAGCACCCACGAGCGGCGCAACGATAAATAACCATAGCTGAGACAAAGCTTGCCCCCCCGCTAAAATGGCAGGACCAAATGAACGTGCTGGGTTAACGGATGTACCCGTTACAGGGATAGCAACGAGGTGGATTAATAGCAGTGTAAAACCGATTGCAAGTCCAGCCATTGTACTGTTACCTACTTTAGAGGTTGTCGCTAATATCACAAATAGAAAAAGAAACGTTAACACTGCTTCAATCAGAAAGGCAGAAGCAGTACCATACTCGTTTTGATAACCCTTTCCCCATCCGTTGGAGCCATAGGCCCATTCACCTGCAGTAAAGCCGGCCAGCTGTCCACTCAAAATCTGCTGAAGAACAAATGCTCCCAAAAGTGCGCCAATAAATTGAGCAATGATATACACAATTGCATCCTTGGCAGACATTTTACCCGCCAGTAATACACCAACCGTAACGGCAGGATTGATATGACAACCTGAGATTCCTCCGATCGCATAAGCAAAAACCACGACCGAAAGGCCGAAGGCGACTGCAATACCCAACAGCCCAAGGCCAGAAAGTCCAGCTGTGGTATTGGCCCCTGCAATAGCGGCAGCTCCACAACCAAAAAGTACCAAACCAAATGTTCCAATTAGTTCGGCAACAAATTTTGAAGATGTTTTAATTTCCATATGAATCTGTTTATAACTTAGTTAACTCTAATTTAATCATTTTCCGTATTAAATTAAAGTACTAAAAAATTTATTGTAGAACAATATCCACACACCATTAAAATCAGTTCTATAGATACATCTTCAACATCAGTTTATCCATATTTCATCACAGGCTATAAGCGCGTTCCGTTTCGGATGATACCTCCATTCAGGTAATTTTGCTAAGGGCTCAGCATAGACTCGGATGACCTTAACACGGTCGTTTATCAAAGCTCGATAGCGAACCTTCTCCACTGTAAAATCTTCCTCCTGGGATTCAAGTTTCCTCAGCAGCACATCTTGAAAATCTTCTCCATTTTGGGATACCGAAATGCGGACTTCCTTTGGTGAAAATATCCAATGTCGGGCATCCTTTAGAAAATTAAGCTCTATCGTATCGATGTGTTTTTCCTGTTCAAAATCAAACGTAATATCCATCGGCTCCCCATTCCATAGCAACCAGTTGTAGCTATAATCCATGTATCCTGGGACACTATCGGAGAGGGTTTCCAGACCATTGGCAGGGAAGGAAGGATCGAATGGATTTTTCAGTTTTATACTTGCTTGTGAAGCTTTGTTCGTTCTGACTCCAGCATTGAATATTTCGCTCCATTCTTTTGCATAAGCATCAGGTGACGCCCCCCCTTCGGCAAGTTCTATTACCCCTAGCCTTTTGGCGTCTTTAATAAATTGAGTCACTTTACGGCTTACATTAGGCCTCACAACCCAATGTTCGCCGTCTTGCTCAAAGATACCATGCTGATGAGGACCATAGAACCGTGCTTGTTGCAAGTAGGTGTAATCCAAGCCTAAACCGACACGTCTAATACGCGATTCTAATAAAGGATTTCCTTCACTTGCAATTTCAGCTTTTTCTAACAATGTACTGTATTGATCCATAGCTTCGGGACTCAAAAAATCCTTTCTATTATCGATTGGATTTCCATAAATCGACAAAGCGGAGGAAGCTCCAGGCAAGTGATTTCTTCGCAGATCGAGATATTTTTTAATAAATGGCGCTGCCTTACCATAATATCCCTCAATAAATTCATCTGTCAATTGCTCTTCTGAACGACCATCTGTATCCCAGGCAAGGTTAGCCAAAATATAAGCATTTAACTCCGCCATATCACTATAGGTCGCTCCGCCACCTTGTAAGAATACCCCTTCTACCCCTTGTCCTTTCAGATATTGCATGCTTTTCTGCATTGTTCCTTGAATGGGGAATGGGGCAAGATAATTGGTAAACTGAGTCAAATAATCCCATACAAACACATGTTTCGCTTTCGATTTCCAAGCGCCCAATTGTCTACGGAAAGTTGCTGCAGAATATTCACTACTGATATCATTTTTCCGAAAAGCATCGATATTACTTAATATAACCGAAACATTATCTGCGACGCGAAGATGCGCTGGAGCATTAGCCGATTCGAGATACGCCAGTGTCGTAAATTTCTTGTCTGGAAATTTTCCCGCCACCCTATTCACAAAGTGAATCAAGGAGCCCTGTGCTCCTCCTTCGCGCTTATCAATGGCTTGGCAAAGATCGCAAGTACAGCTTCCAATGTCGTCATTGGCTGCTATGGACCAATAGATAGCCGTTGGATTTTCAAGCATCCTTTTCTTAAAGTAAGCGACTGTATGATTAAAAACTTCTTCATTGGAAAGACAGAGCTGAATCGGTTGACGCTTCCCATCATACAGCGCGTAATATTCCGGATGATCTTTAAAGTAAATCGATGGTGGCAATATTTTACTGAAGGTATGGCCCCAGTCACCCCATCTATCTTCCAAATTATGTAGGCCATACCAGTCCATGTACTCCTGATCCAATTCCACAGGGAAATAAACTTCTCTAAACTGAAAATTAGGCTTTGAAAAGATTTTTAAATCGGCATCCACATATAACGCAGTACACTTTGGAACATCGGTATTTTCTTTACCTGTATACCACTTTCGTCCACCAATAACATCCCTGACATAACGGTACGCCGCAAATAATACGCCTTTACCACTTCCCTTGATGTAAATATTTTTTCCGACGGCTTCAATTGAATAACTGTCTTCAGGAGAAGCATTCGTTATTGGGCTTCTTTCCAAAATAATGGCATGTGTACCATCAACTTTAGCTTGTATTGCAAAATCTACACCTGTGCTTTCTTTTGTAAAAGTGTTTATCACCGCAGCAGCTTTTTGCACAACAGGATCATTTGCATCCGCCTGAATGACATAATCCGTTTTCCCGTTCTCCACCAATACCAATCTTTCCTTACCCTGAACTATCGTTACCAAAGACAATAGACCTAACATAAACTTCCACATCATATTAAAAATATCTCCTTAATGATAGATTTAGATCATACTGGTTCATAAATCTATTTTCAGCAACTTTGTAATAGCTCCATCCGCCCATGAGCGTAAAACCCCAAGCATCTATGCGATGTTGCCAGCCTGCATTAATTGATCGGGATAAAAAATTGAAACGGTTGTTTAGGAATTGATAACGCGATGGATCATCTGGCGAAGTCCCTACATTACCGATTAGTGTGACATAGGAATCCGGTTTTTCACTGTTATAATAATGTCGGATCGCGAGGGAGTAGGCTTGGTTCCATCGCTGTTCATCATGTAACAAAAATCCCCTTAAATAGACAAAAGTTGGCCCAAAATATCGCCCTGCAGAAGCGACAAGCCCGTAATTATTTGTATTGTCATTTGCACGAACATACCTTCCTCCGAAATCGAAGAGCCACAATCCCGCTTCCCGATATAGGCTATAAGATGCGCGCCATGTTGGAAAAACACTACCATCAGCCCAAGCTATCTGATGATAGGCATATATATTTTTACTGTAGTTAAGCCAAGCATCCAAACCGACCTGATAACCTTTCTCACCACGTCTATTCCCGTAATTAAACTGTCCGATAAGCGTATTTTTCTCCCCTAATCTTTGGCCATATTCCAGACCTGAAATAAAGAAATGTCCATTTGGCCGATCTTGCGAACTTTGCATATGATTTGCTCCAATATAAAACTTATAAGGCATATTCTCGCGGTAAACTTTGGTCAAATGCTGATATTGTAAATTTTCTGGCATCTTCGCTACCAGCTGATTCATATAACCCAATGCCGTTGAATAATCTTTGTTTAGTGCGGCAATGTTTGCTAATTGTTCGGTAACAAAAATCGAACTGTCACCTCTGCTCCATAAAGTTTCGAAATCAGTCTTCGCTTTCCCGTATTCTCTATTCGTCATAAAAGCACTTGATCGCAGGTATAAGAAACGATTGTCTGCAGGATCAGCGTGTTGTATACTGTCCGAATAGGCCAATGCTTGAAATACATCTCCCTTTTCGACGAAGTTCCGTCCCCTTTTATACCAGATATCGATGCACGCATCACGGTCACGTGTTAACTTCCGATGTTCAAATTCGCTATACAACCTGATGATTTCAGCGTCCATCGGAAACCGTTTACGTGCGGATTGCCAGGTAATCGTTGCTTTTTCAGGCTGATTAGAAGACTCATATAGTGCAGCTAATGAAAGATACGCATCTCTGTAGCTGGGCTCGCTCGAAACCACTGCTTCAAAATAGGGAATCGCCCAGTCGGCTCGCCCCATCTTCTGATAGCTCAATCCCAAGATATACCTAAAATCCGTGTATTTAGGATATTTTGATAATACGGTTTGGCTCAATGCAATGGATTCCCCCACCCTTCCTGCTCGCAGGTAGCCAGCGGCTTTTGGAACCAAGCTGTCAACGTCGTATGTTTTATTTTGCCAGTTAACCTGCGCATGTACAACTTGCGACAAAAATAGCAAACAAAAAATTAGCGCAGATAGGATTAATTTTTTCATTTTTCTACTTTTTAATGTGATCAGAGGGCAAAGGAGTTAAGGTGCCTTTTCGCGTCATTTCCCCCCAGGCATGCTTTTTCCCAAAAAGTTCTTGGACATAGCCCTTAATCGAGCTATAAACGATAATGGGATGATAAACAAATGGTTCTATAAATGCGGTGAGGCATAACCTTATAATATCTTTTCGCCGTTTGTAATATTTATAGACATAATTGTCCAGTAAAATGGAAAAACTTGTCAGAAAGACCGAAAACATATAGACGAAGATCAATAAAAGAATAGCCATTGGCCAATTAATGCCATGTGTTAGGATGAGGTAGATATAAAAGAAAATACCTAAAATCTCCATAATAGGGGCAAAAAATTCGAAAATGGCATTGTATGGAAAAACGATGAGTCCAAACCTTTTGTACTTTGGATTAAAAAAGGCCTTACGATGTGTGCGCATAATTTGCATCAAACCCCGCGCCCAGCGTACACGTTGACGCGTTAACATCTTGAGGCTGTCAGGCCCCTCAGTCCAACAGAGCGTCTGCGGAATATACTTGACCTCGTATTTTTGGTTATTGTCACACATGGTCATACACATTCTGGTTACCATCTCCATATCCTCGCCCAAGGAATTAGAATCATATCCGCCCGCAGCAATGAGAATCTCTTTATCAAACAATCCCAATCCCCCAGAAACATTAGGAATACAGTTAAGGTAATTCCAGCCCATTTTACCCAACAGGTATGATCGAATGTATTCCATTTCCTGAAAACGTGCCAATATGGGTTTGGGTAATGCAGCTTCCACCAACATACCGGAATCCACATAACTGGAGTTTGACATCCGTAGTGTTGCGCCCACAGCGATTACACGTTCCTTCGAATCCAGTACAGCTTCGATTAATTGAACCAGGGTGTCATTGGCGAGCACACAATCCACATCGGTATTTAAAATATAAGGAAAGGAAGCTACATTAATTCCAGCATTTACCGCATCGGCCTTACTGCCCCCGTTTATTTTATCAACGATCGTTAGTCGTTTATGAGAGATGTCCCTGGATTTGTAGATTGCTTTAATCTCCTTACATGGCACCAAATAGTCAACCAAAAAGTCTACCTGGACCAGATCAAACTCTTTAATGAGCTTCTCCAATGTATCATCTTTACTGCCATCATTCACAATAACGACCTCGTATCTGGAGTAAAACAGTGTCATCAGCGAACGTACATTGTTCACGATTGTAACCGATTCATTATATGCTGGTGCGACAATACTTACCCCTGGAGCAATTTCAGACTCCATTAATGTCTGCACACGTCGGGAATTTCTCTTCCGAAGATTCTTCCTGATCGATATGGATGACATCCGAAACAACATGACGTATACAATCAACAGCAAGAGACAATAAAATCCGAAAACAAATTCTATTGAAAATATAAAATGTTTCATATGCAATACTTTTGTGTTATGGAAACAATACCTAGCAATCTATATATAGTGAACCATAGGGTGACTAACATAACGTATAAGCTTATAATCGTCCAAATTTTCAGCAGTTTCAATTTTACGTAAACTTGATGCACTGTAAGGCTTTTGCGCGAGCAGGGAACGATAAGCGTGTTTTCGTAGTGCCAATACTGTACTTTTATCGTTGAAGATGTTCTCTAAAAGATCGATCGATTTTCCTTGACCAAGACGCCCCAATGCTTTTACAATCTCTATCTTGACATTTAAGGGCTGCTCGATGGTGTAAAAATCCACTAACCGACTTTCGCTATCTCTCGCCAGGAGTTTGCCCAATGAGTTGATCGCTTTGTGTAGCGTTTTAGCATCCTGAGCTGAAACGATGAGCTGCCATAATTTTTCTTCATCTAATTGCTGGTAATAGACCATGAGGTCCATCATAAGGCTATTGATTGAAAAAGATTGAGCGCCGTCCAGCCATTGAGAGAACACGTAAGATCCCACATAGTCGGTTGAGACAATTGTTTGATAGATATCAAGTGCATCCAGGTCAGTAATTCCTGCAATACCAGAAAAAACCTGATCGAAGGATATTTCACCCCGCACCTGCAAAAGATATTTAAAGGCCGCTACCCGAATTTCAATGCGTGGGCTACTCATCAGCTGCGTCAAAACCGCATCCTGGATTTCGACCTTCATCAATGCTAAATCGGCCAAAGATCTTACTGTGGCTGCCACATGGTGGCTCTCGTGTCTTATTTCGTATTGCGCTTCTCTATCGAAGCCCAATTCATTAAATAAACTCCGCATATTTTTTCCTTTCTCTCCACCGATAGTAAAAATATATTCATGCAATATTTGACGGACCACTTTCTGAATGATCGGCTTATGAAGATCCAACGCTAGTTTATCCACCGGATAATGGCTATTCCTATTATCAATCAAAATGTGTTCATAGATAAAATCTCGCAATACAGGATATATTTTAGCATGATATAGGCGGTACCGATAGTCGCGATAATAAAAGATAGCAATACCGACAAGACAGCTTACCCAAAATAGAAAGCTCAACACAAGCGCTATCGTAACCAAAATAGGCCAACCCTCACCCTCAAAAAAGGATCGGATGCTATGAATCGTATGTTCTATTTTACTAAGCATGACCTATTCTTAATCGTACACGGGATATCAGTTCAGACGGCGAAATAGGTTTTTTGATATAATCGTTGGCTCCTACTTCGAAACCTTCAACAATGCTGTTGTCATCTCGATAGCCTGAAATAATAATAACTGGCACCTGATTATTCGTACTGCTTTTCCGAATGCGATCGATTATTTCGTAGCCATTAGCAAAGGGTAATGCCAGATCTGTTATGACCAAATCAATGGTTTCGTCCGAAACCAACGAAAGGGCTTCTTTACCGGACTTTGCCAGTAAGAGGTCATACCCTTCTCTTACAAGAACAAACTGCATTGTGCTCAATAGAATTTCATTATCTTCGATAACAAGAATTCTCTTTTTTTCGTTCTCCATAGCGGTAGATTTTTAGTTTTTCACGGTGAGACAAAGTTTCGAAAAAAAAAGAAAATGTCTTGTAGATTAACAACTACAGGTCGATTTAAATAATTTAAACGCAGGTTTTAAAGATTGTTATCCCTTAAAATGACAATGTATTGACATAGTTTATTTCGTGTTTATTGTTAAACAACTAAACTAGTATGTAAAATTTCAACTTCTTTGATCAAGGAACGTATAATATCTGCAGTAGAAAGTTCACTGTAAGAATGCATCGATTGTCCGGTCCAAATGTTGACAAAATCAGCATTTCTATTTATCCTTGCTACTCTTCTTAATTCGCCTGTGAGTTTATTTTGATAAGGATAGGGCAAAATCTTTTGAGCGGCGTCTAAAGCTTCAATGAATTTATTTTTTATACCTCTGGCGTAGCGCCCTGAAAAGCTCCTCGTTAATACGATCTCTGATTCCTTAACGCTTGAAAGACGCGCTTTTTCAAAGTCCAGGAGCGCGCTCTCCTTAGATTTGAGTAATAAACTACCCACCTGGAAGCCACTGGCACCTAAGAGCTTTGCAGCATGCAACGTACTAGCATTGTATAAACCACCGGCATAAATAAGGGGAACATGGACATGCTCTTTTACCTGCGGTAGAAGTGAAAGTCCGCCAATCGCCGGTATTGGAGTCTCGTCAAAACTTCCGCGATGTCCTCCTGCTTCTAGTCCCTGTACACAGATGATGTCAATGCCAGATTCTTCCAAAGCGATTGCTTCTGCCACCGAGGTGCATGTACCAATAAGAGTAACATCATTGTCTTTCAATCGTTTTATACTTTCTGTATCCAAATTTCCAAACGTAAAACTCACAACTTTACACCGATGGGTGATGATTACGTCAATCTGTTCCCTGTAATCGGTCAAATGGATACTATCAAGCTCGGGTAAGGTTACTTTCAAGTCGTGCTGCGCGGCTAATTGCTCCACGAAAGTTTTTGTTTCACTATACTGTTTCCTTAAATCGACTGAAACCTTGGGAATATTATTGACAAAAATATTGACCGCGAAAGGCCGCTTTAGATTTTCGGCAGTCAAACGAATAAGTTCGCTGCAACGTTCTGGAGGCAGATCACCCAAAGATAACGAACCGAGCGCTCCAGCACGCGAGGCTGCAATGACCATTTCTGGTGTCGTAACACCAAACATTGGAGCTTGGATAATCGGATATTCAATACCTATTGATTTTGTGAGTTGATTTGACCACTGCATATCGGGACAATTTAATAGTCTTAAAATTTGTATAACGATCGATGTAATGCGTCTAATTTAGCTTATTTTTTGTTAAATGATGTGATAACTATTGGGAAACATCCTACAACGGAAGTTCCAAATAAGCTATTTATACTGTATATTTATGGTATTCTATTACGTAACAAACAATTTTATGAAAATTGCCTTCTTTTCGACTAAACCCTACGACAAATTATTCTTTGAACAGGAAAACAGCGCTTACGGATTTCAGTTTAATTTTTTTGAAACGCATTTAGGTCCACATATTGTCAATGCTATTGAAGATGAGAAAGTGGTCTGCGCATTTGTCAATGATAAACTAAACCGACAAGTGATTGAAGTACTTGCTCAAAAAGGTGTCGAACTGATTGCGTTACGCTGTGCTGGTTTTAACAATGTTGACCTGGAGGCGGCAAAGGAGTTTGGCATTCAGGTATGTCGGGTCCCGGCTTATTCCCCAGAAGCAGTTGCAGAGCATACAATGGCAATGTTATTGACATTGAATCGTAAAACCCATAAAGCCTATAACCGCGTAAGGGAGCAAAATTTTGCATTGAATGGCCTTTTAGGATTTAATCTTCATCAGAAAAAAATTGGCGTTATTGGAACGGGGAAAATTGGAAAGGCCTTTATCAAAATTGCATTGGGATTTGGGGCAGAAATAATTGCCTATGACTTATATCCCGATCAGCAGCTTACAACACAGGGTGTCAATTACAAATCATTGGATGAGCTCTTCAAAGAATCAGATATCATTTCACTTCATTGTCCCCTAACCTCCGAGAACCACTACCTCATCAATAGCGAGTCATTGGGGAAAATGAAAGACGGCGTTACTATTATTAATACAAGCAGAGGCAATCTGATCAACACCCAAGATGTCATTAAAGCACTCAAAGAACGAAAAATTGGTTTACTGGGTATTGATGTCTATGAACAAGAGGAAAAGTTGTTTTTTAAAGACTTATCGACAACAATTATTGAAGATGAAACAATACAATTATTGATGAGTTATCCGAATGTCTTAGTGACGGCACACCAAGCTTTTTTCACCACAGAAGCATTAACCGAAATTTCGCAAAGAACACTAAGGAGCATCTCAGACCTATCAACCAAAGGAATCACTGACGCCGAGGTCATGCTTTAACAAGACTTCCCATCAAATTTATTTTGAGGTACCGCTATTAGCAATGTGTGACTAAATGCACCTTTTAAAGAAACAGAATGGATGCAAACTGTTGTATCATCGGTACAATTGTCTCATTAGGCATCAGCAAAAATGAGTAGCGAAAGGGAATATAAACTAAATGCCTATCCCCTTTCGCGTTTGTAATCAGACCACCACTCATCAAGTCTTTCAATGACCGGCAGTAAAGTTTTACCTAATTCGCTAAGTTTATACTCCACACGTGGTGGAGATTCAGCATAAATCTGTCTACATAAAATACCATCACGTTCGAGCTCACGGAGTTGAACGGTCAAGGTCGTTTGTGCCAGATCTTCCATTTCCCGCCGTAGTTCTCCAAATCTTTTGGGGCATTGTTTGGCAACAGCCTTAATGAGCAAAACTTTCCATTTTCCGCCAATTATCTTAAAAATTCCGTTGACATCACAACAGGCTCCAAAATTTTCACTTTTTTTTTCCTTTATAATCTCCTCATACTGACCATTAGTTCATAAAAACATACCAAGTACATCATTTATAACTACTTGATTGCAAAAAATATCCAAACTATTTTTAATCGTAAAATTATTAAAAACTTTCTATATGCGCTTTCAAATTAAGGATCTACTTCATATTTTCCTCCTTTCAACGGGTATATTTCTTTTCGTCATCGATCTTTTTATCATTAATGTTTCTCTTCCCACGGTTCAACATGCGCTACATCTACGCAATAGTGATACGCAATGGATCATAATACTATATATCATTGGTTACACAAGTCTTCTAATCAATGCAGGGAATGCCGGAAATCATTATGGAAAGAAGAAATTATATTTAATTGGCATGGCTGGTTTTACAGTAGCCTCTCTTTTATGTGGCTTAGCCGATAATCTTTACATTTTATTGGCCGGAAGATTGATCCAAGGGATTAGTTCTGGATTGATGGTTCCACAGGGTATCGCATTGATCACTTTACGTTTTGAAAATCCCGAGAAGAGATCAATGGCATTGGGTATTTATGGGAGTATAGCAGGCATCGCTTCTGTCATCGGTCAATTATTGGGCGGAATACTTCCCGACCAGACCTGGATACATGAAAGCTGGCGTCTTATCTTTTTAATTAATGTTCCCATTGGGGCGGTCGCCTGCTTTGCTGTCTATCGTTATACAGCTAACGATCAAGTCTACGTTAAATCCGCTGTTTCTTTTAAACCAATGGTAACATTATTTACGCTTTTAATGGGAATAATTTTTCCATTAATCATGGGGCCTGACTTGAAATGGCCAATATGGTCACTGCTGGTCCTGGGAACAACGCTTGTTTTTGTCCAGCTATTTCTAAAAAAACAGCGTAAATTAGAAAAGATGGGCTATCCTAGCGTACTCAATTTCGCCTTATTCAATAATCGGGTTTTCAATTTGGGTCTACTGGCCGCATTAGCCTACTATATGGTACAGGACGCTTATTTTATCATAAATTCCAATTACCTTCAAAATCAAAAGAATTATACAGCAACAATGACCGGAATTGCCTTTGTTTATCAAGGCATAGGTTATGTATTGGCAAGCGTTATGGTAAGCAAGTTGATACAGCGTCATGGAAAAATTGTGGTGCTTTATGGATTAGGCATTATGATTTTGGGATTGGTTGCACATCTTTTCATTTTTAATACGATGCTTTTAAATAACTACCAGATACATACCCTGTTCTTTTTTTACGGCATTGGTTGCGGTAGTGTACTACCTGCATTAATGACTCTTGCCTTAAAAGACCTCAATGAAAAATTAATTTCCGTCGGATCTGCCATCTATCTTACGATACAACAATTATCAATATGCCTGGGAATCACATTTATCGTCGGTGTATTTCTACATCAAAAAGAAAATAAATTTTTCATTTGGCAGCATATTTCATCAGCTTATGGCTACTCGGTCGCACTATCGGTCATATTGCTCTTATTTGTCCTAGGTGCAATAGCTTATTTACCTTCACAAAAGATAAAATAGCAGGTAATTTGTATAGGGTTTAGCTGTTTTATCTTATTTTATATAAGGGTTAAGGCCGCTAATTTGCTGCCTTATATTTGTGCACTAAAGCATAATCATAGGGTATGCGCATACTCAAGGGACTAGCTTCCCACAAATCTGAATCAGGGGACAAGTAAAAGTCATAAGCATTACGCAGGAAATTTTCCCCATCGGGTGCTTCTTGCCATTTTTTCTGCGCTCTATTATAAAGTAGTATCATGCAACTCACGCAAGTTCCCTTATCTTTCATGGCCAGGTTTTCATAACACTTCCCTATTTTTACACTTAATTTTTGTTGAATAATAAGGTCCGTCAACCGTCCTTTGGTAAGGTGAATTAAAGCAAGCTGTGCATCTTCATCCGTTGGCGAATGTTTTGCGGGGTTCAATCGGTCGAATTGAGCCTGATATATTCGTGCTATTTCGGCCTGCCTCACATCCATTGGTAAGAGATCTGTATCTACGGGATGGAGGTCTTCAACATCGTCCACCTGGGTGGCTCCAACACTTAAGGCGATATTTTGTTTGGATGTGTCAGCATCTGCAGCAGCTGAGCCTTCATTTTTATCGAATAACTGCGTAAGTTCTGAAATATGATGTCCTATTTGATTAAAACCAACAACGTAATTTAAGATAACAAAAGCAAATAGTGCAAGGACAGAAAAAATAAAAAGTGCCTTCCAAATACTGGTCCGGCCATGCTCATTTGTTTCCACTTCCAAAAATGTAGATCTTTTGTGATCTGCTCTGTCAGCATCGTCACGATGTTCAACCCGGTCATAATCACCTAAAAATAAGTCTTTACCATCAAAAAGATCAATATGATCTTCCTGAAACATTTGCACTATATCCCGGGCAGCTTTATACTTTACATTTGCTGCTGTGGCAACCAGATCAATTGCGGCATTGACATCGCCCTGTTTAATTAATTCACGAATAGTTGCTTTATCAATTTCGATTGTATTTACGAGAATATTTTTAGTCATACCGTTTAATTTCTATGGATTGCTTCGCTATCGATTAGCACTGAACCATTTTAGATCAAAAATCAGATTAATAAATGAAAGATCAATGAAAATTTCTTCCCTTATGAAAAATACCTGCAGCATTGTCGCCATCTGTTGTCAGATCTTTTAACAAACCTGACATATCAAAGCATCGTTCTGCTATTACATGAATAACCTCTCCTTCAACTTGAATTTTACCCGCGACCATCAGGAGTTTTGCGCGAAGAATTTCTTTTCGATATTTTTCAAATACAGTACTCCAAACGACAATATTTGCAAAACCGGTATCATCTTCAATGGTGATAAATAAAACACCTTTAGAGGTTCCTGGTCGTTGTCTAACCGTAATCAATCCGCATATTTTCACGAGTATATTATTTTTGATCAGACCTAATTTTGCTGTGGGCACGACATGGAGTAGATCAAGCTTACCGCGCAAGAAACTCACGGGATGTGCTTTAATGGATAGCGAGGTTCTTGCATAGTCGGCCACTACATGTTGGCTTTTCGTGAGCAATGGCAGTTCGATCTGTCCTTCTACTATACTTTCAGAGGGTTGACCTTCAAATAATGCAATCGGACGATCCGCCAATGCTGTAATTTCCCAAAGTGCTTGCCGACGATCAATACCTAATGATGTAAAGGCATCTGCATCAGCTAACTTCTCCAACGCAGTAAGAGATAGTCCAACATCCATCATACCAGTAATGGATGCATAAGCAGACTGCCGACCTTGTGTCAGCACAGCAGCCTCTTCCATTGAAAATCCTTTGATCTGACGTAAGCCTAATCGAAGGTCATGTGGTTTTCCAATTTCTCCTTCTAAGGTATTGTCCCACAAGGAATGATTTATATCAATAGGACGTACTTTTACCCCGTGTTTCTGTGCATCAATAACAATTTGAGCGGGCTGATAAAAACCCATAGGTTGGCTATTGAGTAAGGATGCCGCAAAAATATCGGGATAGTAATACTTGAGCCATGAGGACACATACACCAGTAACGCAAAAGACGCTGCGTGACTCTCTGGAAAACCGTAACTGCCAAAACCTTCCAATTGCTTAAAAACTCGATTTGCAAATTCTTCCGTATAGTTTTTCTTTACCATACCATCGACCATCTTTTTGTGAAAAGTTGACACCTGCCCTTTGGCTTTGAATGTAGCCATGCTTCGGCGCAATTCGTCGGCCTCTGCAGGTGTAAATCCCGCAGCAACAATGGCAATTTCCATGGCCTGCTCCTGAAAAAGAGGGACGCCCAAGGTTTTTTCAAGAATGGTTTGGATCTCTGTGCTTGGATAATCGACAGCTTCCTCTTTATTTCGCCGACGCAAATAAGGATGCACCATATCGCCTTGTATTGGTCCAGGCCGTACGATAGCCACCTCAATAACCAGGTCATAAAATTTGCGCGGTCTTAATCGCGGCAACATCGACATTTGGGCCCTGCTTTCGATCTGGAACACACCTAAGGTATCCGCATGACAGATCATATCGTAAACCTTTGGATCGTCTTTTGCCCCAATATCAGCCAGGGTAAGCTCTTTTCCATAATGCTTTTTAGCGAGGTCAAAAGCTTTGCGTATACAGGTCAACATCCCCAAAGCAAGTACATCAACCTTTAGAAAACCCAGTGCCTCAAGATCATCTTTATTCCATTCGAGATTTGTCCGATTATCCATGCGGGCATTTATTAAGGGACAAAGCTCATGCAAATTACCTTGCGTAATAACAAAGCCGCCCGTATGCTGCCCCAATTGACGTGGAAAGCCAATATATTGGTGCGTCAATTCGAGAACTTTTCGCAAATGTTGATCTTCGGGATTAAAGCCCTGTTCAACCAAACGTTCCAAATTGATATCGTCGTCCCAATGGCTACTCACTACCCCTGCTAAACGCCCTACAGCATCCATGGAAAGCCCCATCGCCTTGCCAACATCACGTATTGCGCCTTTGGATCGTACCTGTGTGACAGTTGCTACGATAGCAGCACGATTTCGACCATATTTCTCATAAATATACTGGATCACTTCTTCTCGACGCTCATGTTCAAAGTCGACGTCTATGTCCGGCGGTTCATCGCGTGCATCGGACATAAATCGTGCAAATAAAAGCCTGTATTTTGATGGGTCAACAGAAGTAATGCCCAAACAGTAACAGACCGTAGAATTTGCTGCCGATCCACGTCCCTGGCATAAAATTCCTTTTTCCTTTGCAAACCGGACATAATCGTATACAGTTAAAAAATAAGAAGCATAATTTTTGCGTTCGATAAAATCAAGTTCCATTTGAATCGTTTCACGAACTGTTGCTGGAATAGCTCCGTCAAATCGTTTTTTTGCCCCTTCCCAGGTTAAATAAGTTAATTCCTCCTGCGTCGTTCGACCATGGGATGATAATTCATCTGGATAGATGTACTTCAAATCATCTAGGGCAAAACGACAAGCATTGGCTATTTTTACACTCTGTGCTACGGCCTCAGGATACAGCCTAAACAAGCGTTCAACTTCAGGTATTGATTTGAGATAACGCTCCGCATTAGGATGTAAATGAAATCCAGCCGTATGTATCGTACATTTTTCACGAATGCAGGTTAAAATATCCTGCAATTCACGCCTTTCAGGGACATGATAATATACATCACCAAGTACCACCCTCGGGAGATCCAATTGTTCGCCCAGCTGATTTATCCGAAACAATAATTTAGCATCATCCCCACGATAGAGTTTTTTTATTCCTAGATTAAGATAGCCCTGGAGATGCTGTTGACATTCCTGAACAAACTCAATAAATGAATGTTCAAGCTCAAACCCCACGACCAATTTTTCAGGTGGACAAATAATGAATATAATCCCTTCAGCGTATTGAAATACATCGTTTTTATATAACTCGCATTTTCCTTTTTCGGTCCTTAAATTTCCAACAGTTAACAATGTTGAGAGTCGGCCATAAGCCTCTTTATCTGTTGGGTAGGCCAATAAACTTGGGCCATCCTGTAAATCTAAACGACAGGCAGGAATAAGTCGTATACCTACTTTCTTAGCCGCGATATGCGCACGAACGATCCCAGCAAGGCTATTACGGTCGGTTACTGCAACAGCATGATACCCTAATTGAGCAGCCCTTTCGATCAGTTCCTCAGGGTGTGAAGCACCTTCGAGAAAACTAAAATTACTTGTTATCTGTAATTCACAATAGCCCATGCTTAAGCAAAAAAACCATGTATAAACCATTGATCCGTATGCCCGTCATAATGCCCCGAACGATACAGCCAAAAACGCCGGCCTTGCAGATCTTCTACCGCATAGTAATCCCGATGTTCGCCTGGATCAATCCACCATTCACGCTCAATACGTTCGGGGCCATCTGCTTTTCTGATCGTATAGATGTCTCCCTTATAACGGAACAAGATGGGGGGATAATCGGGTATGGGAGCTGTAACAATAATACGTTCCGGAACCTTCAATAATCGTGTCGGACGTGGTCTTGCCATTTGCCAGTCAACAGTTGCAACCTCATCTAGTGTAGTCGCTATTTTCATGGATCGCTCGGGCCAGTAATGTGCAGACGGAACATAGCGTGAAATCTCACAATTGGCGTCCCTACTTTTCAAGCGATCTAACAGTTCGGTAACTGTCGGGTTTTTGAGGCCAATTCTATTGTTCCAAAGATTTTCCTGAATAGGATCTGCGATTTCAACTTTAGAAACCTCCAAAGTAAATAATTCAATCCCCAATGCCGGTTCAATCTGTGGAATCTTTATGGCAAATAATTGAAGGATATGTTTGACCTGGGCAGTAGCACGATTAGTCTCAATGCTGATTGTCTCTAATTTCCCATCCACGCGGTGGCAATTCAATTCAGCTGCACGTAATCCTTTCCCCTCTCCCGACAAACGTTTACACAACTTGTTTAATAACTCTTCCAGCGCCAGTTCAATACCATGTGCTGTACAGATGGGTTCGAGACAAGGTAATCGCTCTTCATATGGTAAATTAGCTTTTATAGGAAGAACAAATTCATCTTCCAGCCCCATGGCCTGATCCAGTCGAAGTAATAGGCTGTCACCAAATCTTCTACGCAAGACTGAACGCGGCATTTTTGCAAAACTTCCTATTGACTGTAGTCCAAGCGATTGCAACCTTTTCAATTGAACCTCTTCCAATCGTAGTGCTGCAGGGTGCAAGGGAAAAAGTACCTCTGACTGCGCCTGTTCATTTATAATCGTATTTTCAGAACCAAAATGTGTGATAGCCCATGCGGCCCCAATGGTATCAGCAATGCCCATGCGCACAGTATAACCATGTTGTTTAAATTGAGAAACAATACTTGTTAAGTAAGTTGCCTCTCCACCCCAAAGATGTGCACAACCACTTATATCGAGCATAATTCCATCGGGCTCATCCAATGAAACCCATGGTGTATACCTTATGCACCAATCTGCTATGGAATGGAGTAATTTTTCAGCCAATCCAGCTTGCTCTTTGATGATTTTAAGTGATGGAATAAATGCCCGTGCATCTGCTATAGCCATACCTGCGTGTATCCCCGCTTGCTCTGCAAATGCGTTACACGCACTGACGATTAATTTTCCTTGCACAGCGACAGACAAAACAACAGGAACATCCTGCAAATGTGGCTTACAGACAGTAAGCCAATCTGTTTTTAAGTAACGAAACCAAAGGGACGCAAATCTTTTTTTCATGGCTAGCCTAAATTTTGATAATTATAGGTCCAATCTGTGATCTGCACATCTTTTTTGAGGAATGTTCTAAATCCTTGTGGAGACCAGATAATTTGTCCTTTGGCTGGATTACCATTTCTTACCTTAAGCAGCTCTACTTCCCAACAGGGGTAACCAATACCAGGTAATCCATCATCCGATTGACTAGGTAAAGAAGTAACCTTCCAACGTGCAGCACAACTCGTCGCCAACAAGGTCTTGGGGTTATGTTGAAGTATAAATCCTGTCACCCGGCTTTTTTCTACGGCAAGTTGAAGGCGCCTTGACTGAATAAAATCCAGCTGATGTATTTCAGCCAATACGGCTGTTATGCCATGGCATTTCAACGCTTCTTCCATTGCCCATAAAACATCTCTTTCCCGTTTCATGGAGACAAAAACAATTGAGGCCGGATCAACTCCAAATGATTTGATAGCAGCAGGAAATACCGTTTGAATAGAGCCTATCCAAATACAAATCCCATCATTTTGCATCAGTTTTCCAAGCAAAGCTCCAATAAATCCACAGGAAGCAGCACTATCCATGCGGCTAAAGCTAACAAATTCATGTATAACACCTTTGGGAAAGATTCCATTTGGAAAAGCTTTTTCCAAAGGCCCCAAATCTATAGCGCATTCATCATTCAAACTTTGAACTACTCCCTGCCACGACAGTAAGTCTTTTTTAAGTTTGCTAATCAAAGCTTGTTTATCATCTAACATCATAGCCCCTCCTATTTAATAGTACACACAAATGTAATACTAAATATTTTAGTATTAAAGACGAAAGCTATATTTTTTAGCAAATAAACACAGTGCTAAAACGGAATCTTTACTATTTCAATTCTTATATATCATTCAAGAACTGTTGGATGACATCTTTTTTTCTGGTCGCAACAGGAATCATTTTACCATCAGACATTTCTATTTGGCCATCCTTGAAATATTTTTTAATATAATTGGCATTGATTAAATAAGATTGATGACAACGAATAAATTCAGATTCAGGAAGCATCGTTTCAAAATGTTTAAGGACTTTTGAAACCATCATCGGTTTATTGTCTTTGATATAAAATGTAGTATATCCTTTATCTCCATGACAATAAAGAATATCATCAATATTCACGATCTGGGTATATTCAAATGTACGAAGCGCTATCTTACGAGGTCTACTTGGAGATTTCAGATAACTTTCGGCCATGCTTAATTGCATGCTATTGAACTTAAATTCCGTATTTTTTTTATAACATTTTTCAATAGCTTCCATAAATTGTTCTGGGACTAATGGCTTTAATAAATACGCAATGGCACCTATATTTAGGGCTTCTATGGCATACTGGTTAAATGCTGTTATAAAGATGGTATTAATGTCCAATTTCAGTTCTGAAAGGAAGGATAAACTGGATCCATCTTTCAATTGAATATCGGCTAAAATAAGATCTGGATTAGATTCAAGCAATTCACGTTCTGCCTGGGCAATAGAGGGACTATAACCTACTATCTGAACATAGGGTATCGCATCTAACAGAGACTTAATATACAGATAGATGTTATGCTCGTCTTCAAGAATATAAACTTTCATAATTTCACGTATTTAATTAAAATATAAAACAAGTGGGATATAAATTTCTACACGATATCCACTTTTATCTTCTTTATAATTGGGTTTTATTTCAATCTTTGCTTTTTGCTTTGGATCAGTAAATAAGAGTTCAAGACGCTCTTTGGTAATCACCTGTGAAAGAGATGTCTTGTGCGCATTCTCTTTTTTATCCGTGCGCATTCCCCAACCATTATCACTGATAACAATATGCAATTGATCTGCTTGCTGATTAAAAAAAATTTGTAACTGTCCGCGATAATTTAAATTTTTGAAAGCATGTTCAATAGCGTTTTCAACAAACGGCTGAATCAACATGGGGGGAATCATGACATCGTCCACATCCAAATTACCGCTCTCAATTTCAAAATCAAATACATCTTGATAGCGCATCTGCTGTAAAAGTATATAATTCTTTAATGATTTAATTTCTTGATCCAAAGAAATATACTCCTCCCTATTTAATTCGAGTATATCACGAATTTGACGGGACAACAGGATGAGATATTGATTTGCTTTTGCTTTTTGTTCACTACTGATCAAACCTTGCAAATTAGCTATAGCATTATAAATAAAATGGGGATTAAGCTGGTTTTGTCGTGTCTTTTGCTCTAAAATTAATTGTCTGTTTTCGGCAACTATACGCTGATTAATATTTTTCAACAGCTTTTGTTTATTCCGATAATAAATGAAGAATGCAATACTAAAGATCAGCGCAAATAAAATAACAAAAATCCAACGCTGTTGGACCATAATCTGATGGTTGAAGGCATTTGTTGTTTTTAAAAGCTGAATAGCCTGGTCCTTTTTTTCAGTTTCATATCGTGTATTGATCTCGTTTATTCGCTCATTTTCGATATTTTTTTTACTATTTTTATAATCCTGAAAAGCCGAATCCAACGTAAAATAGGCCCGTTCATAATCTCCTTTAAGCGCATGTGCTAATTGTAGATTTTGATAATAAAACAATTTATTTTGCTTGCCTTTATGCGTTTTGATAAACTGTAATCCCGCATTAAAATAATAGATGGCCGAGTCCACTTGATGAGCATTCAAAAAGTTTTTCGCCAAATTCGCATAAGCATAAGCGTTCAGTGTTTTTTTTGAAGATAAATAATTAAAATACTTTTGGGATGCCTCTACTGCTTTTCGACTATTACCTATGCTAAAAAAATACTGCGCCTGTAAATTATACATGCGCATAATAATAGCAGAATCAGCCGTTTTATTTGCGTAATATTTGCAGCTATCTAATGTTAATTTTAATTTCTCAAAATCATGCAATTCAATATACTGTATAAATTTAATCTCCTGATGGGCCTGTGCAACATGTGGGTCGGATCTATTGGGATGATAATGATACCACGACTCGTTATCTTTGAGTGCCTGGTTATAATCAGCGCGGCGATAATTTGCATTGGCCAATAGATTAAAAAAAAGAAAACTAAACCTACTTTTATTTGCTAATGCATATTCTTTCGCATCGATAATTTGTTCCATGATGCCAATATTAGTCACATCATTAAAACTAAAATTAGCTCTTATTTTAAAGTAATCCTTCAGAACAAGCAAATCCGGAGACAATTTTTTCCCATCAAGGTTTTTCAGCGCAATTTCTATTGAATCAATTTTATCATCCAACAAGTAGTTATACGCCAAAAAAATCCAATTATAGCCAGAAATATTAAAATATCTATCCTGTGCAAACTCCGTTGTCTTCTTTGCTATAATAGATTGATCCCTAAAATCCTGTAGAGCGAGAAATTTTAATAATGTGTCCTGATAGGTTAAATCAAGTGCCTTATCTTCAGTATGCGCATTATTTCTAGACGTCTGACGGCCACTTTGATGACAAGAGAGTAACTGTGCCATTAGCACGAGAGATAAAAAACAAAAAGTAAATCTTGTCATATTTCGTATCATCAGAATATAACTATCTGTTTAAATTTACATGAAGGTTTTATATTTTTCCATTACCTCCTCCATTAACTATAATAAGCTTTCACAAGATATCAACAGCTATAAAAAATAGGCAAGGCACTACTATCCATATCATGTTATCTATTGTCGAATATCGGAATATTATCAAAAAAACCAATATATACTTTTAAAAGTATTTAACCCCACTGATACTTATGTTAATATTCTTCCTCAGTAAAAACACCGAGTGCAATTATTGATCGCAGATAGAGTTAATTTTCTTTTACTCCCCACAAACATACAAATTGGTCAACAATAAAAACTTCCTATTTAATAATCGCAATATATGACTCAATATTTGCATCGATAAAGAGAATTTCGTTTTTTATCAAAACGTGTAACGAAATAGCCATACCACATACTTATATCATATAGCATCACGCTAAAACGTAATATGGTAAATAATCTAATCTTTACTTACATAAACTGGACTATAGATAGTGATATCTTTGTTATTCCACTTATTGAACACCCTATTCGCTGGTACGGACTATTTTGGTTATTGGGTATTGTATTATGTTATAAGATATTAGGATCATTATTTAAGAAAGAAGGTCGGCCACCCGAGTTTTTAGATCAACTAACCATTTATATTGTTTTTGGCACTGTCATTGGCGCTAGACTAGGGCATGTATTATTTTACGATCCCGGTTATTACCTCAATAATCCCTTAAAAATATTAGCCATATGGGAAGGTGGGCTGGCAAGCCACGGTGGCGGTATAGGCATACTAATCGCTATCTATTTATTTGCAAAAAAACAGCAACTTCCTTTTCTCTGGGTTGCAGATCGGATTGCTTTGGTCGTCCCTTTAGCTGGTGTTTGCATTCGACTGGGCAACTTAATGAACTCTGAAATGATTGGCACAGCAAGTAGCTTACCTTGGGCCTTTGTGTTTACCCATATCGATACTATCCCCCGGCATCCGGCACAGCTTTATGAAGCCTTATTTTGTCTCCTATTATTCGTATTGTTATATCGTTTGTGGAAGGAAAACAATCTTCGACGTAACAATGGAAACTATTTCGCCTTGCTGTTGGTTTTGCTGTTTTCGTTCAGATTTTTAGATGAGTTTTTGAAAATCAATCAAGAGCATTTTGAAGACTCCTTATTCATCAATATGGGACAGCTGCTTAGTATACCCTTCATTCTTATTGGAGCTGGTGTATTTATCTTCAACCGTTTTCAGGAAAAGAATACCAAATTAAAGTAATGGGATGCGTAGTACTTCCAATAATAGCCCGCTACGTCATGCTCACCAAATACAGAAATGGTTATCATGATTTTTTTAATAAGCCATGTTGAAAAGCATATTTTACTAATTCCGCGGTATTTTTTACCCTTGTTTTATCTATCAAGCTCTGCCGATATCCTTCAACAGTACGCTTACTCAAAAAGATTTTATCTGCAATTTCTAAATTTGTAAAACCGTCAGCGATTAACTCCAATACTTCTAGCTCGCGATCGTTTATTTCCAGATCGAGGATGATATTTGAGCCCGCATCCCTATAAACTTGACCGGAAGAAACTAGTTCAAGCAGGGCTATACTAATTTCTTCGCTCATATAGCGTCCGCCTTCAGCGACATGCTTTAATCCAAAAAGTAATTCATTGTAACCTATATTTTTCAACAGGTAGCCTGAAAGACCATGTTCAAAACCTTCAACAACATAATGAATTTGATTTAGCATAGACAATATCACAACTTTGACCAATGGATATTTTTGACTGATGATTTTTAAAAGCTCCATCCCGTCCATATGCTCCATGTTTATATCAGTTAAAATAATATCAGGAGCTAAACCATTCGCCAATATAGACAGCGCTTCTGCACCATCAGATGCCTCGCCTATCACCGTAAATTCTCCCTGGGATTCTAAAAGTAGTTTAATACCATTCCGTACGACCATGTGATCTTCAACCAATAGTATCTTAACCGTATTCATCTTCTATGGCATTTAAATAAAAACTTTCAATTCTATTTTATTCCAAACTTATGCTGCAACGATAATTTATAATATTCGCTATTTGAAATAAAAAAGAAACAGACTGCATAAACAAAATAAAGATACAACTTTCTATCCAGTCTACTGTCGACATGATGAGTTCACATGAAACAGCCCACAGGATCAACTGGCAAATAAAATAGTGGATTTCATCCCGTACGACAACTCCGGTCATTTATGGATAGAGCGAAAACTCATGAGAAAGGAACAATATTTGTATGCTATTAAATCAAGCTATAGCGATATCGCTTTAATCAATACTTAATTTTTGCTATGTTATGATATGTTCAGATAAAGATATTTTAGCCGTTCTCACCTCTTCATTGGATGCCTGCGCAATTTATGATAGTGCAGAACTCCATATTTCTTATGCAAGCACTAACATGTTAAAACTTTGGGGTTGTGATCAGCGTATTATTGGGCAGTGTCTTGAAAATTGTCTTCAACGAGAAGATTTAACACCCTATATCCCCCTCCTGAAAAATGTCTGGATAAACGGAAAAACTGCGGTCATTGAAAAGATAAGGATTAAACTCAAAACGGAAAAACAGTCTTCACTAGGTTATACGCACACTTTTGAATATCATCCGCTCATCGATGAAAAAGGTGAAATTTATGGCATATTTAATCAAATTAGACTGATACCTGAAAATGAAGACAAGTACCCACAAACACAGGAAAAAAATACCATTGAACGAAAATTGCTACAAGATTTATTAACTCAAAAATATCTTATAGCAGGAAAACACTATAAGAGCCCAACGAATAATTACACCTTGTCATCTAAACATACTGAAGATCTAAATGAAAAACTTAAGGGGGCACTCAAGAAAATCATTGAGAGTGAAGAACATTATCATTTTGCTTTACAGTCGGCCGAGATGGGAACATGGAACTTAAATTGTAAAAATTACTTAGTGAATTGGGATGAACGGACTCGGGAACTCTTTGGGTTTGCGAAAGGTGAGTATGTTCCATACAATGAAGTCCTTAAATATATTCATCCAGAAGATAGGAATAGAATCGATCAAGAAGTCAAAAAATCACTGACTTATCAAAACAAAGGTGTTTATGACGTACAGTTTAGAACCATTGGAGCACAAGATCTTCAGTTACGGTGGTTGCACTGTAAAGGAAGAGTATACTTTGACCAAGACCAACAACCCGAATGGTTTGCAGGTACCGCTATAGATATTACCACCCAGCATCAAGAACACGAAAAGCTTGAAGCAATTCATCAACTTATCGCCAAAAGAGATCAACAGTTTAGAATGATCGTAGAAGCCGCCGGTATCGGTATATTTTCTATTGACATGGAAACCAAAACAATGGAACTCAATGATCGCTGCCGTGAATTATTTGGCTTCGATCAGCAAGACAACATCAAAGAAGCTGACTTTTTTGACCAAATCCTGCCTCAGTACAGAACTATCATCCATGATGTTTTTCTGGAAGTAACACATAAACAATCTCCTTTCGATTGTCAATGTGAAATAAAAGATAAAAAAACAGGTAAGATAAAATGGTTAAGGTCAATAGGTGGAAGTCAATTGGAATCGGATACAACAAGACATATGATCTACGGCGCTATAATAGACAGCACCAATGACAAGGAAGAAGAAAGGAAAAAACTAGACTTTATTAGTATCGCAAGTCACGAACTTAAAACACCGTTGACCTCACTAATTGCCTATATCCAATTACTTCAGGCCAAAGAAGGTACACTGAGCACCGAAAAGCGCATGCAATATCTCCACCAATCGAATGAGCAAGCAACGCGTATGCGCGGTTTAATTGACGGCTTTTTAAATGTTACTCAATTAAATGAGGGTAAGCTAGTGCTTCGCAAAAAGACATTTAACGTTTGCTCTTTAATCGATTATATTCAAAATATCTATTCTTTAAAATCGGTAAAGCACTTCATCCATTATACAGGAGCAATAGATTCGAATTTGGAGATTATTGCCGATCGTGATAAAATCGAACAAGTGCTAATCAACTTCATGGACAATGCCATTAAATATTCACCCAGTAATTCAACAATTACCCTGCATGTGGCAATACAATCAGGTTATTTTGAAGTCGAGATCAAAGACCAAGGAAAAGGCATCAATCACAAGGACCAGAAACAAATATTCAACAAATTCTATCGTGTAAATGACGATGCAGATTGTTACGCGTCGGGATTTGGCATTGGGCTGTTTATTTGCAAAGAAATTATTCAAAAACATCAAGGAGAAATTGGTGTCAACAGCCAGATTGGTCAAGGATCAACCTTTTGGTTTAAAATTCCGCTCAGTGCATAAAGCATAACGCGAGGTATTTTAAACAAATATTACCAATAGCAAAAAAAAGCAACAGCTGTAATCAAATAACAACTGTTGCTCTAGCACTTATTCTATAACCTATTTCTTTTTCAAATCCGCTCCGGCAATATCTTCCCATCGATAGTAATGGAATGTTTTATCGTCGCTCATAGTAACAAACAAGCCATGTTTAAAGGTTTCATTTAAATTAAAGGAGGTCGTTTCTGAACCATCACTTTGTGTTGCCATAACCGGTACAGTCTTCAGATATTTGTGTTCGAAAGGATTGCTTTGGGTTCCTTCCCGACTAAAGACCTGAAAACGATTTGCACCCTGGTCCGACACCAAGATATATCCGGTACTATCGGTCAATTTATAAATCGAAATACCTTCATGATCTTCTTTAAAACCTGTTGTAGCAAATAATGCCAACTGTTGGTTTCCCTTTGCTGGATCGGCATAGTATTGTTTTACGCCAACTTGTTCGTCCGAATAGTAAATATATCCAAGCTCATTGTCCACCGCTATCGCCTCGATCTCTTTTTTTCCACTAAATGAACCAAATTTGCGAACCAATGTAGCTTTTACCGTACCAGAACCATTATCCTCCAATAAATATTGACCCAAATAGCCTTCTTTTGGTCCATTTTTCCGTCCAACAATAGCATAGATCTCTCCTTTTGGGGAAGTATATAGGGCAATCCCCATCAGATCCCTAAATTCCGGTTCAGTTTCGCTAACAAACATATCCAGTCCCCCTTGATCGATCGGTTTCATATCGGGTAATGAAAAGACACGCAATTTATGGGTCATACGCTCTGTTGTGACGGCGATATCGACAGGTTTCCCCCCCAATACCAAACCGTAGGCTACATCAACATTGTTTGGTCGTTTTAAATTGGAAACCACTTTTTCTTTGACCGTTTTACCCTGTAAATCGTACACGAATAAAGCTCCATCGGCATCTTTATCCGTTGCTATAATCAAACTCTTGCTCGGATCGCTCTTATTGATCCAAATTGCGGGATCATCCGAATCATAACGTACAGCATCAGTCACAATAACGGGCTTAACTGATTCTATATTATTTGTTTGCGCATTTTCGCATGCCATTTGAAGCAGGGTTGATGCTCCCAAAGTTAGTGTTAGTATTGTTTTTAAATTTGTCATTATATGAAGTAAATTAGAATTTGGAACCGAATGCCCCAACATATGCTGCTGGCTGGGGAGAACTATAGATTAGACCGTTTGACATCACCAGGCCACTCGTAAAATGAGGTTTAAAAGCAAGGGTACCAGCCTTTAATGCAGGTGAATTCCCTTGGAGATGAAAATCCCAGGTGGCGTCAAACAGATAGTTGTCGACTGAGGTTTCCAAAGGATAGGCTATAAATTTAGGATTATTATCTCCTGCCACTTTACCTCTAATATCATTACTACCGCCTACAATATCATTTTTGCCGACCTGAAACTGATCTACATTCAATTGGCTGTAACCATAGTACCAGTTATTACTTGACACAGAACGGTTATCTTCTGGCTTTTTCGGGTCGCGCTTGACTCCAAACCGCGTATTAGCAAAAAGATTATTGTAAATCTCGGCTCTGACAGATGCTTCTAACCAAATCGAACCTCCTTTGGCTGTCGGTCTGCGCCATCCAGTGTTGAGCATGGTATTATTGTAAACAATAATATAAGCCTGGGGTGTACGGTCTCCTGAATTGGACAGTTTTAATGCATTGGTATTTACACTATACACTAGGTTATAAGCAACATCTGCAAGACATCCGGATTTGAAATTCATCGCTTCGCCACCTGTCACCCCATTGGAAAAGAAACGGTTGTTAGCAAAAATGATTTTTCCTCCTTCAATATACGTGCAGTCTTCGTGAAAATGACTTACCGTACTATTTTGAACCACTAGTTTTCCATTTGGATTAGAAAACCATAGCGCTGGTAAAGCTTCACCAGACACCTTTTTATACAAGCCCATCTTTACGGAAGTTGACGCGTCTGATGTAATTGCCCCCCCATACTCTATGATGGTATTGTCCAAAACAAGTTCCTGACAGCTTGGAGCGGCTAAAATTCCTCCCCATAATTTGCCAAATTCATTCGTCTTCGTCTTATACCCATCTTCAACCGTAAACTTGACAGGATTTTCAGCTGTACCTAACGCATATAAATTACCCAAAACAACAATTTCAGGCTTATTGACAGAATCCATCAATACAGTTACGCCTTCCTCAATCGTTAGTGTCTTACCTTCGGGAATAATAATATCCCCCTTAATATGCTGCACACTCCCCTTATTCCACACACCGGAGACCTCGCCGATAGCACTTCCATCGGCATCAGAAGTATCAACATCAATATTTGCTTTTTCACAGGCGCTTAACACCACGATAAAAAATGCTAGAAACGATAAAATACATTTATTTTTCATCTGTATATATTTAATTTTAATGATGAAGCGAATCATACTTGTTCAAAACTTGATCGTTCCAAAAAAGGGAAAGCTTCACCGAAACAAACTGTTGTTATTTCACACCGTACATGTTCAGATTAAAACATGTTGTGTTTTACGCGGGTCTATTATTTACTAAACGAATAACGTAAACCAAGGATATAGTTCTGTCCATACAAATCCTTTCTAATCAATGTATTTCCGCCTTCAATAAGCTTTTCGGCAATCTTCTCATTTTCGGGATTTGTTCCTTTCACATACAATTCCATGGGTGTATTCAAGATGTTGTTGGCTTTGGCAAAAACGGCCCAACCTGCTTTAAATTTTTTCTCAATAGAAGCATCTAACTGAACAAATCCCTTTTGCCATAAATCATCGTTCAAAAATTGCGATACTGTATTGATCCGTGAGCCGGTATAAGATCCAGCCAACTGTCCTTCCCAGCCATTATTAGCATCTTTGTAAAGCAATGATAGATTGGCCACATGTGCAGCTTGCCCATATAATGGTCTAGTTTGATCCACGATTATCGCTTCTGGGTCCTGTGTGGTTTCATTGATTCGACGTGACATCTTAGCGGTCGTTATACGTGAATGTGTATAGGTATAATTGGCCTTAACACCAAATTTCTGGATATACTTGATGTAATCAACCTCGACACCAAAGTTGTTGGCATTACCAAAATTACCTGGAGTGTAGTATACATCTTGCTTACGAACCTCATCCGGTTGAAAGGTATATTCAATTGGGTTTTTGATTTTCTTATAAAACATACCGACAAGAAATTGTGAGGAAGCTTCAGGGAATAACTCATACCTTAAATCGAAATTATCTGCTATGGCATGTTTTAAATCTGGGTTTCCTTTTTCTAAAAACTCTTCATTAACCACACTTGAGGGTACAATTTCATAAAATCCAGGTCGGTTTAACGCGCGATAATAAGCCGCATGAAGCTGTTGTTTTTCGTCCAAATGATATTTCATGGTCAAACTTGGCAGCCATTCTGTATAAATTTGTGATCCCTCCGGTCTTTTTTCTCCTGCAGGAAACAATAATTTATAATTCTGATTGCTGTGTTCCATCCGGATTCCACCGATCATCTGCCATTTGTCATTCTCATAATTGAACATGCCATACAATGCTGTGGTCTTCTCACCAGCGTCGTAAGTTAGTGGATTTGCGACAGCTCCAGTAGGATTGGTGACAGTCAGATTGAGATCGGTATAGCGCTGAAAATCCACACCGTATTTATACTTTGCCTCTTCTGCAGAAGCTGGTGATAAGTTGTAGTTATTGTAAAAACTACTACGCTGTTTATCACGATACAGACCTCCGGTCGATAGCTCCAGCTTACTGTTTTCCATTGGAACTTTATAAGCTACATCCCAATAACCTGCATGATCATTATCCGTATTCCGTTCCCAGCGATGGGTTACAGGAGATTTATTGACGAGAGAAGTTCTTTTACGTTCAAAATTTTCTTCTACGCCATCCAAACTGATCATCGTATTTTGTGGCAATTGATTGCGCGCTGAAGAAAGCACACCTGACCAACGGACATTCAGCCGATTATCTAAAAAATGATGATCCCCCTGTAGGGTACCATTGTAGATCTGTTGCTGTGTTTTTCGACTTCTTGTCACATAGGTCAGTTCGGCTTTACCAATACTGGGATCATACTGGCCATTATATATCGTATTCACAGCATCACGCAATTGCATGTTATTTAAATTCACATACATTTGATAGAAGCTAATCCGATGATTCAGATTAAATCGATAGTCGATCTTGTTATGCAAACCTAAGCGTTGTTGCTGTTCATCATATTGACGATCACTCTGCTCAGTAATTACCGCATTGGGATTTACGCCAACGACAGCCGATTTGTAGAAAATAGAACGACTGCCACGATGTAAATTTTGATAACTCGCACCCAAAATAACGCCCAATTTATCATCCAAATACCGATTGCCTATTGTCAAATTGCCGACAAGGTCTGGAAGGGGCTTTTTATAAGTATAATCTAATGCACCTTTATTAAAATCAGCTGCGGTTGCATTGTAATTCTTCCCATGCTGTTCATATGGCGATTTTGCCGAGGTTCCGCTTGTTGAAAAGCTTCCAAAATCCCGATTAAAATAACGTTGGCTATAACCCGTTGCCAAATTTGCTTGAAGCAATAGCTTTGTCGGCGCCGATTTCATAACCATATTGACAACCCCACCCACTGCATCGGCTTCCATATTTGGTGTTAGCGACTTGTAGACTTCTAAGCGTTCCAACATATCTGAAGGAAATAAATCCAAAGGCACATAACGGTATTTATTATCTGGACTCGGAACTTTTACGCCATTCACCAAAGTCGTGTTGTAACGTTTATCCATCCCTCTCAGAATTGCGTATTGCCCCTCGCCATTCGAATTTCTTTCTATGGATACACCCGAAACACGCTGTATAACATTTGCGACGGTGATATCGGGAGAAATCTCTATTGCGCGTGCCGAAACAACATTCATAATTTGTGACGCATTCTTCTCCAAACGCCGCGCGCTAGGATCGTCATCCCCACCGTTTCGACGTCCTTTTATAGTTACTTCCATTAATGTTTGTTCGGTCGATGTCAGCTGAAAAATAAAATGAGGGGTATTTTCTTTTTGAATCTCGATTTCTTTAATTAGTTCGGCGTAAGCCATATGCTTGATATGGACCTTATCCACACCTGCAGATAATCCTTTGAATTCAAACGAACCATCCAATTGTGTTTTGGTCGATAGCCCACTTTGTTCCAAGAAAACTGTTGCACCAGCAATAGCTTCACCAGTCTGACCATCCAATACCTTACCTTTGATTTTGGTCGCATAAGCAGCGCTGACCGAAATACTGGAGGCAAGTAATACTGTTAAAAAGTTTTTCATTTTGCTTAGATTATTATGAATCTTTGATTGTTGTCGCAAAGATGGAAGCCAATTTTAATCACACAAAATATCGAGCGTTACAACAAGGAAACAAGGCAGAAAATGGGTTATACAGCGAGGAAACAAACACTACTAAACAACTAATAAACAACAGTTTAAATACTATTTAAGCGCCATTAACATTCTATTACTCCTGTGTTAAAAAATTATGAAATCCCAACAAGATAGCCCGCGAGGTCCTCTCCTTGTTCCAATCTTAATTTTTTTCGCAATCGATGTCTGGCAACACGAAGGCTATCTTGTGATATGCCCAATAAGACGGCAATATCGATATTATTCAAATTTATTTTAAGCAATGCGATTAACCGCATATCCGCGGCCGTCAAATCTGGAAATTGTTGAATAAGTTTTTCAAAAAAGCTGTGATGTACCTTTTCGAAAGTTCCCATAAACTCTTTCCAATGAATACCCTGTGTGATATTTTCATTGATCTGCAACACCAACTTCTGCATCTGTCGTTTTTGATCCCGGCGTTCGTCCTTAACCATTCCTTTTAATTCATCACGAAGTTCTTCCAAAAATTGATTGTTACGGATTAAATTTAAGGTATGGGATGTCAATTCCTTTTGCTTGAGCGACAGTTCCTGTTTGAGCTGCTTATCTTCAAGCAACTGGTTTTTAAGTGCAATTTCGGTCAACTCGCGTTCGGCCTCCTGTTTTCGGGAATCGGAGATCTGGTTTTTGATCTTAATTTTCTGGCGACTATGCAATACATAGGATAATACAATTAACAAAATTAAAACCACGATTGTTCCCCAGAGCATGATTAAGTTGATTCTTTTGGTTACTTGTAATTTCTCGATCTCTTCGGCTTGTTGATTCATATCGTAGAGTGCCTGAAAAAAAGCAGTATGGCGAGCACCATCCACACTATAAAGTTCAAGCACCAACTTACGGCTCTTTTCTGCATAAAAATAGGCGCTATCCATCTGCTCACGCAAGGCGTAGGTTCTACTCAAATCTTTTGTCGTAGCAGCCATTTGATACACATCACCCAAATTTTCCGCCATCTGATAAGCCAATTGCGTGAGTTTAATACTTTCTGGATATTTATTGGTCTTCCTAAAAATATCGCCCATATTATTTATGACCACAATTTTTCCATAATTGTCTTTTGTTTCCGTATAGAGGGTACGTGCTTTTTCAAAATGAAAAAAAGCGCTGTCATACCTTGCAAGATCTTCATAAATACTGCCTAAATTTTCATGGATCTTGGCTTCTCCATTTTTATTACCAATACTGCTATAAATGGACAAAGCAAGATTCTGGTAGACAAAGGCGGAGTCGTAGTTCGCTTCCTTTTCAAATAAATGACCTATATTCCCTAATGTACCTGCCTCTCCATTTTTATCCCCTTCTGTTCGGAAAGAATGTAGCGCCTTGTTAAAATAAACTTTCGCTAGATCATGTTGTTTGTTGAAAATATTGAGCTCCCCGATATCACTCCAATTCGAAGCAAGATGCTGTTTTGAATCTAATTGCGTATAAATTCGATCTGCCTGAAAATAGTAATCTTGTGCCTGTCCATAATGCCCCTGATTAACACATAACCATCCAATTGCCTGCAAACAATTGCCCTGTAATACGAGGTCCTTATCACTAACAGCTTTTGCATAGCGTTTTTTGACCAACATAATTGCCGAATCCGGATGTTTTTGACTTAACGCCCTGATATCTTTAAAGGATTTAACCTGCGCAGTAACTGGATGCCACGAAAAAAGTTGTATAAAAAAAAGTAGAAACAAAATAATTCTCTCAGAAATCCTCATATTTCATGTAAATAATCGAATTGCAAATTTACATGAAGCATGTTAACACAATATTAAATCACCTAAAGCAACGCAAGTTTTAACATCAGGAAGACTGACTTATTTTATCCAACAAGCAAAACGATGAGCAATTAAAAAAGCCCTTTCATTGCCAATATCGAGCAATAAAAGGGCTTCAAAACAGGCAATTTGAAAGCCGGTTAGTTAGCCGATTTCAATTCAATGAGCGGAGTGATCCGTTCTAATATATCAAATGCCACCTCTGCCATTTTGTTACCCTTATTGTCCAATAGTGGATTAACTTCAACAATTTCAAAACAAATCACCTTACCCGATCGGATGATCTCTTCTAAAATCGACACAATCTCCCTTGGCAAAAACCCCTTCGGTACTGGTGTTCCGGTGCCATCCGAGATCAATTCACTATCCATGCTATCCACATCAAAAGAGATATAAATCATATCACATGCTTCTAGGATTTTCAATGCTTCAGCCACACAATTGGTTATTCCCCGCTGTCTGGTATCTTCCACACGATAGTTCTTAATGCCAAGTCGTTCAATGACCAGATCTTCCGGTTCTTCCGTATCCCTTACACCAAAATAAATCAAATGATTGGATAGTATTTTACCTACTGGGCCAGCTATTCGTTTTAGTTTGTTCCAAAATTCTTGTGTCGATTCGTCTATTTCATTGATTTTACATGGAATATTATCCTCATTCAGCATCGCCGCTAAAGGCATTCCATGCATATTACCAGAAGGTGTTGTGTGCGGAGAATGAATATCGGCATGCGCATCTACCCAGATCACACCGAGTTGTTTATCAGGATAAGCGGACTTTATACCACTGATCGTCCCCATTGCGGAGGAATGATCCCCTGAAAACACCAATGGAAAATTGCCGGAAGATAAGCTATCTTCAACGGTGGAAGCTACTTGTTTGCATTGTTCATAAACCTGCTGAATATGTTTCGCAAAAGGATGATTATCATTCTGATAAATGGAGCTATTTCGAGTCGGCACATCAACAAATGGATAGTTAATGAAATATTGACTCCCTTTATTAATTGCAGCTATCTCGATGGCGTCGATGCCCAGATCTGACCCCCTAGTCCCTGCTCCTATATCCGATCTGTTTTTGATCAATTCAATCATTTTCTCCATACACTATTTCAAATTAGTCAACGATCGCTCAATGATCCCTAAGCAAGTCTCGATTTGCTCTTTTGTAATAACCAGCGGCGGAGCCAATCGAATTTTGTTACCATGTGTAGGCTTCGCTAAAAGTCCATTTTCTTTAAATTTGAGACAGATATTCCAGGCCAAATCACTTTCTTCATCCGCATCAATTACAATGGCAGTCAAGAGCCCCTTTCCTCGCACTTCTGTAATTAACGTACACTTAGCAGCAATCTGACGCAATCCATCCAAAAACAAGGCCCCCATCTCAAGCGCCCGTTGCGTCAAATTTTCATCCCGCACAACATTTAGCGCTTCCATAGCTACTGCACAGGCTAAGGGATTACCACCATAAGTCGAACCATGTTCTCCCGGTTTAATACACAACATAATGGAATCATTTGCCAACACTGCCGATACCGGCAATACACCGCCCGATAAAGCTTTCCCTAAAATCAGAACATCTGGTTTGCTTTGACTCTGCGCATCATCAATAGCATAGGATGCCAACATGCTTCCCGTCCGAGCAATACCAGTTTGAATTTCGTCTGCAATAAACAATACATTGTATTTTGTACATAATTGTCTCACGCGCATCAGATAATCCTCATCAGGAACGACAATACCCGCTTCGCCCTGAATTGGCTCAACGATAAAACCGGCGATATTTTCATCTGCTTTGAATAACTGTTCTAGTGCATCAACATCATTATAGGGAACGAGTACTATGCCATCTAAAAAGGGCCCAAATTCGTGTGTTGCAGTACGATCATTGGATGCCGATATCACAGAGATTGTCCTACCATGGAAATTGTCCTTGGCAAAGACAATTTTCGCTTGATTGGCTGCTACACCTTTCACCTGATAGGCCCATTTACGACAAAGCTTCATTGCTGTTTCCACAGCTTCAACGCCCGAATTCATGACCAAAGCCTTATCAAATCCAAAAAGATGACAAAGCATTTCTTCAAAATCACCCAGTTTATTATTATAAAATGCCCTGGATGTTAATGTTAATTTCTCGGCTTGCTCTTTTAAAGCGTGTACAATACGTGGATGGCAGTGTCCTTGATTGACAGCTGAATATGCAGATAAGAAATCAAAATAAGACTTTCCATCAACATCCCACACCATAACTCCTTCAGCTCGTTCCAAGACGACCGGAAGAGGATGATAATTGTGCGCTCCATATTTTTCTTCTTTGGCAATGAACATCTCGCCCTTACCTTGTTTAACTACTGTACTCATAATTCAGTTTTTTCTAATAAGAACAAATATACAATATTTACTTTTTTATTGACTGAAAAATAAAATTTAACACTAAATTAGCATATAAATATTAAAATTAACTTTTAAACCACTTTCTACAATGAATAATATCGATGACTTTGATCTACAGATTTTAAAATATTTAGACGAAGATGGACGGATGGCCTACTCTGCAATAGCAACAGCCATGGGCGTATCCAATACCATGATCCATCAACGAATCAACCGTTTGACGGAACAAGGGATACTGACAGGTATAAAGCCCGTATTGAATGAAAAGAAGCTAGGCTATGATTGGGGTGCTTTTACAGGGCTAAGTTTAGAAAAAGATCATGATTCGAGCAGAATTATTGAAGAGCTCAAAAAAATACCAGAAGTTACAGAATGCTACTATATTACGGGCAACTACACATTATATGTGAAAATTATTGCTAAAAATCACGAACATATGCGACAACTACTTTATGAAAAAATCGATAGCATTCCAGGCATTGCGAAGACAGACTCCCTTATCGAATTAGGCTGTGCTTTCAAACGTAATATTATTTTCTAGCACAAGAAACAACCGAAGGGATCCTGAACACGGATTTTCAGGATCTCAACGCTATTTACCAATATTTGCCAACTCTTCTTCCGTCCAATAGATTAATTCTCGTAAAACATACACATTTTCATAACTTCCCAATCCATCGATGTAATCCCACAAATCACCTTCAACCTTCACTGGTCGTCCATGATGAAGTATATCATACCCATTATCTAACCAATTTTGTATCTGCTCTTTATCCATCGTTATTAAAACTTATTGTTAATTATCTTTAAAATGACTATATCAAATATAATGTATTTTACACTGGCTGCCCACAACTGGATAAAAGAAAGTCAAATTTCAACAACTTTTTGACATAGTGTCTATCACTCTTCAAGAAGTTCTCACGCTATTTGACAAATTTTAAAAATAAAAAAGTATATTCGTATAACATCAAATTTCAATATTATGGCAGATTTTTTCTACGTTGGATACGAAGGTGAAGACGAATTACTCGAACTGGTGGCAGTATCTACAATTCAATCCCTACTCTATTTCCAAGATGCCGATCAAGAGGACTTTACAACAATAAAAACCGCTATTGATCAAAATTTTATTGTCGAAGAAGATCTAATCACTGTAGCAGACACCCTCCGATTGGATCAATCTATTGTTCGCTTTACTCCTGGCAAGCCTAATTATAAAGATTAATTTCATACTCAATCATCTGGGCGATAACTCTCCGTGAAGCAATTCATTCAAGATAATTAGTAAAGAAAATAAGTAAGGAAATAATGAAGGTAGTTTTAATTGGCGGTTCTGGTGCTACAGGAAGGGCGCTCATTCAATTGATGTTGAAATCTAAGGAAGTTACGGAAATCGTTGTTCTTTTAAGACGTGTGTCGTTTGATGAGCACATTAAATTGAAACAGGTTATCGTAGATTTTGAAAATCTAACGGATTTTGAGCGCGAGATCCAAGGCGACATCGCTATTTCCTGCCTTGGCACCACATTAAAGGACGCTGGCAGTAAAGATGCACAATGGAAAATAGATCATGATCTTAATTTGCAATTTGCGGCATTGGCCAAGAAAAATGGTTTTCCTACCTTTCTCTTATTATCGGCTCTTCTTGCGGATCCTGCATCAAAAATTTTTTATAACCGCATGAAAGGAACCCTTGAACAGGATGTTAAAGCACTAAATTTCAATCGGCTTATCATTTTCCAGCCGGGAGGATTAATTCGACCAAACACAGATCGCTTCGGTGAAAAGACAGCCATTACTGCCCTTCGTATCCTTAATACGATAGGATTATTCAAATCCTATAAGCCACTGTCTGTAGCACAAGTTGCTTCCGCAATTTTACAGGCGATCAATCACTACACAATAGGTATCCACACCGTAAACGTTAAAGATATCCAGAAATTAGCAACAGAAACCAGTTGAATCGCCTAAATAGTAATTCATAATATTGAATTAACAATAAACTAATCCTAAGGCTGTAATTTGTGTTTTTTTAAAATAACAACCATTCAAATGAAAAAACACGTTTTATTTCTATTCCTCCTCGTTTTTGCACATATTTTCCCCTCTTTTGGTCAAGAAGCAAAATACATCTTTTACTTAATTGGCGATGGCATGGGCCTCAACCAGGTTAATATCACCGAAATCCATCAAGCTGAAGTACAGCATAAAGATAACCCAATCCCACTTGTGTTTACCCAATTTCCTCATGTTGGATTTGCCTCCACACATTCACTCTCCAACGGCGTAACGGACTCAGGCGCTGGTGGTACCGCATTAGCCGTTGGAAAAAAAACCAAAAATGGCGTTATCGGTATGGACAGTACGGGAACAGTCCCCTATAAGAGCATAGCTTATGCCGCAAAGCAAAAAGGAAAGAAAGTCGGTATTATTACTAGCGTCAGCATAGACCACGCTACCCCGGCTTCATTTTATGCGCACCAAGCAGACCGCGACATGTATTATGAAATCGGTCAAGAAATTGTCACTTCCAATTTTGATTTTTTTGGCGGGTCCAATTTCCTCAAACCCGAAACAACATTTGATCATAAAAAGGCGCCATCGCTTTTCCCCATATTAGAAAAAGCCGGCTATAACGTGCTTAAAGGAAAAGATGCTTATGCAAAACTACCCAATAAATCAGATAAGATCATATTGATGAATTCAGATGGCAGTCCCATAGATGCTCTTAAATATGCCATAGACCAAAAGCCAAATGATTTAAAATTGGCAGATATCACATCTGCAGCTATCACTTCACTGCATAAAAACAATACAAATGGTTTCTTTTTAATGATTGAAGGTGGAAAAATTGATTGGGCATGCCATGCAAATGATGCGGCTACGACGATTCAGGAAGTATTGGATTTCAATTCCTCCGTACAACTCGCCTATGATTTTTATAAAAAATTCCCAAATGAAACACTTATAGTCGTTACAGCGGACCATGAAACAGGAGGATTAGGTGTCGGTAATGGAAGTTCTTCGCTGAAAACAAAATTCTTGTCCCACCAAAAAACCTCGCATGCAGAACTTTCGAACGCAATTGGCAACCTTCGTAAGAATAATCCAAATGCAACATGGGACGATCTCAAGAATCTCATTGCTGCTCAAACTGGTTTATTTTCCAAAATTACAATCCATGAAACTGATCGTAGTGCTTTAGAAGCTGCCTACCAAAAAAGCTTTGTCGATCATCAAAATGAAACCGCAAAAAGCCTTTACGCAAGCGACGACAAAATAGCCGCATTGAGTATTTCAATCTTAAATCGGATGGGATCAATAAGCTGGGCCTCTAACAACCATTCGGCCGCTTATGCACCGGTATACGCCATCGGAGTTGGCTCCGAACAATTCAATCAGAAAATGGATAACACAGATATACCAAAAAAAATTGCTAAAGCAGCAAAACTTAGCTTAGACTAAACAAAAAAAGATCTCCAAGAAATCTTGGAGATCTTTTTTATGAGCCTCTTATCGGAATCGAACCAATGACCTACTGATTACAAGTCAGTTGCTCTACCAGCTGAGCTAAAGAGGCTTTCAAATGAATTTTAATGAGTGTCGCTCAAAGAGCCTCTTATCGGAATCGAACCAATGACCTACTGATTACAAGTCAGTTGCTCTACCAGCTGAGCTAAAGAGGCTTTTTAAAGAAGTTTAATGCATGTTGCTTAAAAGAGCCTCTTATCGGAATCGAACCAATGACCTACTGATTACAAGTCAGTTGCTCTACCAGCTGAGCTAAAGAGGCGTTACTTCTTTTCAATCTTATAACGTCTGACCGTTTTAAGATGCTGCAAATATCGAAAGCTTAAACCAAAAATGCAAGTCGATTTCAAGAATTTTCTACCCCACTTAGCCAATTATTTAAAAATCAAGCGCATTATTTTTAATAACTGAAAATTTGTCATGATTCAATAAAAATTATTGCCATTTTTTCCGAAGTGTGGCTTAAAACCCGAATGGCACTTCAATTGTTATACCCCATATGTATCAACGAAACTTTAAATAAGAGAATAAAAATGAATTTTAACAACTATACAATTAAAGCCCAAGAGGCTATACAAAAAGCTTCGGAAATTGCGGCGGGCCATCAACAACAGGCGATTGAGACAGCGCATATTTTAAAAGCTTTACTCACAGTGGATGAAAATGTTGTCAGCCACTTATTAAAAAAATTAAATGTCAACATCAGCTATCTCGGAACGGAACTAGACAAACAAATTGAAGGTTTTCCGAAGGTCAGTGGCAGCAATATTTATTTAAGTAGTGATGCCAACAATGCGCTTCAGAAAGCACAGGCCTATCTCAAAGAATTCAATGATGAATTTGTCTCGGTAGAGCACTTATTATTGGGAATTCTAGCGACTTCTGATAAGACCTCCACATTACTTAAATCACAGGGTGTTACTGAAAAAGACTTAAAAACCGCCATAAAAGAATTGCGCGGAAATAGTCGAGTAACCGATCAAAATGCGGAAGCCACTTATAATGCTTTGGGGAAATATGCCCGAAACTTAAATGAATATGCCGAATCCGGCAAATTGGATCCGGTAATTGGCCGCGATGAAGAAATTCGACGCGTCATGCAAATACTCTCTCGCCGTACCAAAAACAACCCGATTCTAGTCGGTGAACCTGGGGTTGGTAAAACGGCTATTGCAGAAGGTATTGCTTACAGAATTATAAAAGGCGACGCACCTGAAAACTTAAAATCTAAGATTGTATTTTCCTTAGATATGGGCGCTTTGGTTGCCGGAGCTAAATATAAAGGTGAATTTGAAGAACGTTTGAAAGCGGTTGTAAAAGAAGTTACCGATTCCAATGGAGACATTATACTCTTTATCGACGAAATCCATACACTGGTAGGTGCTGGAGGTGGTGAAGGCGCCATGGATGCTGCTAATATCCTCAAACCAGCTTTAGCTAGAGGTGAACTACGTGCAATTGGAGCAACGACCTTAAACGAGTACCAAAAATACTTTGAGAAAGATAAAGCATTAGAGCGTAGATTCCAGAAAGTCATGGTTGAAGAACCCGACACACAAGATGCTATTTCTATTCTCCGTGGATTAAAAGAACGCTACGAAACACACCATAAGGTACGCATTCTGGATGAATCTATCATTGCGGCAGTAGAATTGTCACAGCGCTATATCGCCGACCGCTTTCTACCAGACAAAGCGATTGATTTAATTGATGAGGCAGCATCCAAATTACGACTTGAAATGGATTCTGTGCCAGAAGCAGTCGATGAGCTTGAACGTCGTATCATGCAATTGGAAATCGAGCGTGAAGCTTTGAAACGGGAAAATGACGATAAAAAAGTCGCAGAACTATCGGAAAGTATTGCTAATCTATCTGCAGAGAGAGATACTTTAAGAGCATCATGGCAAGAAGAAAAGAGTCTTGTCGACAATGTTAATCAAGAGATCGAAAATATCGAAAATTATAAACTCGAAGCTGAGCAGGCCGAACGTTCCGGAGATTATGGAAAGGTAGCAGAGCTTCGCTACGGACGGATTAAAGAAGCGCAAGAAAAAGTTGACAAACTAAAGGCTGAACTCGCTGAAAAACAAGAAAGCAAGCGTATGCTCAAAGAAGAAGTTACTTCAGAAGACATTGCTGATGTTGTCGCAAAATGGACAGGAATACCTGTGAGCAAGATGATTCAATCTGAACGCGAAAAATTATTGAATCTGGAGGAAGAGCTTCATAAACGTGTCGCCGGTCAGGATGAAGCAATAGAAGCTATTTCCGATGCCATTCGTCGATCACGTGCTGGATTAAATGATGCGAAACGACCAATAGGATCGTTCATATTTTTGGGGACTACCGGAGTCGGAAAAACCGAACTTGCAAAAGCACTTGCCGAGTTCTTATTTGACGACGAACAATCCATGGTCCGTATTGATATGTCGGAATATCAAGAACGACACGCCGTGTCTCGTTTAATCGGAGCGCCTCCGGGATATGTCGGCTATGATGAAGGCGGACAGTTGACTGAGGCAGTTCGAAGAAGACCCTATTCTGTTGTTTTGTTAGATGAAATTGAAAAAGCTCATCCTGATGTATTCAACATCCTATTGCAGGTATTGGACGATGGACACCTTACAGACAACAAAGGCCGTACGGTAAACTTCAAGAATACCATTATCATCATGACCTCCAATACAGGGTCGACCATTATACAAGAGAATTTCAGTCATCTGACCGATGATAATAGGGATGAGATTATCGCCAAAACACGCAATGAGGTGTTCGATCTTTTGAAACAATCAATTCGTCCCGAATTTTTGAACCGTATTGATGAAGTAATTATGTTTACGCCATTAAGTAGAGACGAGATTGGAGATATTGTTCGTTTACAATTTGCGCATGTTCAGAAACAGTTGGCCGAACAAAATATATTTATTACGGCTTCTGACGAGGCTATGGATTGGTTAGCACAACTTGGTTACGATCCTATTTTTGGAGCGAGACCCTTAAAACGCGTCATTCAAAAGCGAATTCTAAATGAACTTTCAAAGGAAATTCTATCCGGAAAAGTCAATCGCGACTCGATTATTCGTCTGGATGTATTCGACGGTAAATTTGTTTTCATCAATAAACAAGAACAATAAAAAAGCTAAACGTCCGATAGTATTATCGGACGTTCTTTTTTTATTGTTAAAAGCTTTAGATATTTAACCTGCAATACCTAAAGCTTTTAACAACTTGTTTACATCGTCTTCTCCGTCCAAATGCTGTACCAATACTTTGGTTTTTGCATCATAGATATAGAGCGAAGGGTAATTGCTAGGCTTAAATTTTTCGATAAATTGAGTTCCAGCATCAAACAAGAATTTGACATTTGGGGCACTTTTCAATGCCTTCGCATGCATATTAATAAATCCATCAACATAAGGCTTGTCATTCATGGAGATAAAATAGAAGGATACATTCTTGAATTTGGACAAATTGCGTGCGATACCAGCCCCCATTTTCTGACAATGGCCACAACCTGGGTCATAAAAATCCAACACAATATATCCCGATTTTGGAAGTTTGTCCGAATTAAACTTGCTGGCCTGATAGACCTCATCAAAAGTAAACGAAGGAAGCGTTTTGGGTGCCTGTGCAAAAACAGATTGACATAAGAAAAATACACTTACAAAAAATAGAGAATAAAGGAACTTCATGTTAAAGAAATTTAAAGCAACAGTGACTATTCAATTAATTTTAATCAATAATACTTAAAAATGTGGTTCAATCGTCTATTATTTTAGTTTTTTTACAAAAAATCCGTAAGTTTGGGCTAATTTTTAAATCGATCAAATCTATTAATACTTATTAATCGTGAAAAAACGAATTGCTATTTTTGCTTCAGGTTCAGGGTCCAATGCGCAAAAAATAATGGAACATTTCAAGTATTCAGATGAAGCTGAGGTTGCTTTGATTTTATCCAATAACCCTGATGCTTACGTTATTCAGCGAGCTGACAATTTTGAAATACCTGCACATATATTTGATCGTGATGAATTTTACAAAACCGACAACGTTGTCAATATTCTTAAAAACTTAAATATTGACCTGATCGTTTTGGCAGGTTTTCTCTGGCTTGTTCCCAATAACCTGCTGAAAGCTTTTCCAAATCAAATTATAAATATACATCCTGCTCTCCTACCAAAATATGGTGGCAAAGGTATGTATGGTGATCATGTCCACAAAGCTGTCCTAGCAAATAAAGAAGAGGAACATGGCATTACGATCCACTTCGCAAATGAACATTTCGATGAAGGGGAAATCATATATCAAGCACGATTCAAAGTGGATCCCAATGATACTTTAGATGTTATTAAATTTAAAGGGCAGCAACTTGAACACCAATACTTCCCTAAAATAATTGAAAATCTGATCAAAAAAATGTAAAAACAATTCTATTATTTAGAATTGTTTTAAACAAATTGTAACTTTGCGTCATGAACGAAGTTATTGAATCTTTATTGGAGCTAGATGAGTCAGAAAACAAAGCCGGGGTGTTTCAGTTTCGAAATACGGCTATGAACCCTTTTTCTGACTTTTCCTGTGCCTGCTTTAAAAAATGTTGTAAAAAATACAAAGAGGGCAAACGCTGTAAAAAATGTCCAGGTCGAAAAAAATAGGCCTATATTGATTACTCCTCCAGGTAGTCCAAATCCTTATCAAAGCTTTCTTCCAACTGGGTCAACGAATAAATTGCTATACCGGAAAGAACTAAAACCATTATAATTGCCGCTGGCACGATTCCAAATGCATTTACTAGAAGTCCATATAGCATCGTTGACGGAATAAGCGCACCCCGCACGAAATTGGGAGCCGTCGTTGCAACAGTGGCTCTAAGATTTGTACCAAATTGTTCGGCAGAAATAGTTACAAAAGTTGCCCAATATCCCACTCCCAAGCCCATGACAAAAGCGAGTACCAAAAACTTAGTACTTGTAATACCATCACTTAACAAATACCACAGTGAACTTCCAATAATAATTAACTGACAAATAAATACAACTTTTTTACGTGACTTCAACACTTGTGCAAAAATACCGGCCAGCACATCTCCGAGCGAAATTCCAATATAAGCAAACATCACTCCTTTTCCAGCACTCAGAGTATCTGAAGCCCCTAACGCCTTTCCAATTTCCGGCGCCTGCGTAACCAATACACCGACGACAAACCAAATGGGCAGACCGATACAAAGGCAATTGATATAACGTTTTAATCGATTTCGATTGGTAAAAAGCATCCGAATATCCCCTTTCACAACATTCGATTTATCTTGCTCCTTAAATAGCCCTGACTCAAAAGAACCTACTCGCAGCAATAATAATAATATACCCATTCCACCACCAACAAAATAGGCCGTCCGCCAATCAAATTCTTCTGAAACAAAATAGGCTAATATCGCTCCTAAAACACCAACTCCTGCAACCAACATAGTCCCATAACCCCGTTTTGACTTATGCATACTTTCAGAAACTAAGGTAATTCCCGCACCCAGCTCTCCAGCTAAACCAATACCCGCTATAAAACGAATAATGCTATACATAAGCACATCATGTACAAAACCATTTGCAATATTCGCCAAAGAATATAGAAGAATCGATCCAAAGAGCACTTTTAAACGTCCGTATTTATCACCAATAATCCCCCAGATGATTCCACCCAGTAGCAGACCACCCATTTGCATATTGAGCACAAATTCGCCTTTTACCCGCATCTCTGCAGCGGGAACACCAATATCAGTAAAAGACTGAATACGGACGATGGAGAAAATAATCAAATCGTAGATATCGACGAAATAGCCCAACGAAGCAATCATAATCAGTAACCATACTTTTTTATGGGGTTGTTTTTCTTTTACTCTTGACATTTTAGGTTGTTTGAATTGTAAAAATACCATAGTGAAGCTACAAAACCAAGATTTCAAAAAATATTCCGACACATTCTTTTATTTTTGCATTATGAGATATAGTCCACTTGCCTTAACATGGCTATTGCGTATTTACCCGCCCTTTCTATTTCAAGGAATCTGGGTAAAAAAAATTAGTCCTGGCTTCCAAGGTGCCAAAGTAAAAATATATAAGACACCATTCAATATCAATACCAACAAAACACTCTTTGGTGGAACAATCTTTTCTGCAGCAGACCCCATCTTCCCTATCCTAATCGACCAATACCTTCAAAAAATTGGCTTTAAGAAAACCGTTGCTTGGTTAAAATCATCACAGATCATTTTTAAGAAACCGGGCAAAACCAGCGTGGAGTATACTGTGGAGCTTTCCGAAGAAATTCTTGAAGAATGTGCCCATATTATTCGAACAAAAGGCAAGGTCGTAAGGGATTTTTCACTCGAAATTAAAGATAAGTCTGGCGATCTCTGTGCTACAGTGCGTTGTGAAACCTATATTCGTGACTTGAATTTTACATTCCCTTCCAGAAATCGAAATATTGAGCCATAAGAAATTAATATATTTGTCAAATTACCAAAAAACAAGAAACATGAATAAAATCGCGTTTGTCGCTATCGCATCCTTGGCAATAGCAGCATGTGGAACTCAGGAAAATGGTGCAACAGGTGTAAAAGCGTTGCAAGATTCAACAATTAAGATACATGACGAGATCATGCCTCAAATCGCTCATTTCGACCGCGATGCTGTAAAGATAGATTCCATTTTGGCAAATTTAAAAAACATAAAAACAGCGAAGGCTGACTTAGATACAAGTTCCACACGAAAAGACCTGAGCATTTTGAAAGCTAATTTGGAGAGCGCCACAGACCATATGATGGACTGGATGAAAGGGTATAACCCAGATTCAACAGATGTTAAATATTTTGAAACAGAGCTGCAAAAAGTAAGTGATATGAAAAAGATATTTGACAATGTTGCTAAAGAAAGCCAAGACAAATTAAAGAATTTTTAAATCGAAAAATTCGAATAACTAAGCCCGCCAATTTTGCATCCAGCATTAAATTGTTAATCAAAAAGATGAAATCAGGCTTTGACAAACAAAACTATTAAACACATGAGATCCATAACTAAATTTTACTGCGCCACTTGCCTTTTACTCGGTTTATTTTCTTGTAAAAACAATAGCCAGCCAAGCTTACCCATCTATGGCGAAAGAGAAGCTGTAGAAAAAACAGTTGATGGAAAACAAATCGTAGATACAGTCTATCATACTATTCCACCTTTTAAACTGCTCAATCAGGATAGTACAATGATTTCAGACAAAGATTTTGAGGGTAAAGTATATATTGCCAACTTCTTCTTTACCCATTGCCCAAGTATCTGTCCGACCATGAACCGCAACTTATTAAAGATATACCAACAATACAAAGACAATGAAGAAGTTCGTTTCCTGTCCCATAGTATAGACTTTAAATACGACCAGCCTTATGTATTGAAAGATTATGCCAATAAATTAGGTGTAACGAATAAGCACTGGCAATTTGTTTCGGGAACAAAAGCGGAAATCTATGGCCTTGCTAATCAATACTTGGTTTATACCGCTGAAGATAAAAATGCACCTGGAGGTTACGACCATCAGGGGTACCTTGTCTTAATAGATAAAGATAAGCGAATTCGGGGCGCCTACGACGGTACAAATGATGAGCAAGTAAAAAAACTGATGAACGACTTACCTTTACTCTTGAGCAAGGATAAAAAATAACATGCACATTCTCTTAAAAACAGGTGTAACAATTGGGGCTATTTTAGCGGTTTTGATAAGCTGTCAGCATGAAGTTGATATCAAAACTGCGCAATATGCGGTCAATGGTCAAAAGGTATACCGGACACATTGTCAAAATTGCCATGGAGAGAAAGGTGAAGGATTGGGCAATCTCTATCCGCCCCTAACCGATACCACCTTTCTGCAAACTCATCGCCAAGATCTTGCTTGCATCATCAAGCACGGAACTTCTGGGGAACTTGAAGTTGCGGGTAAAAAGTTTAATAATACCATGCCCGCTTCAAATCTTTCCGCAATTGATATCGCTTATGTATTAACCTATATCAATACCAAGATCAACAAAGGAAAAAATTTATATCCTTTGGAAGATGTTGAGAAAAGTTTAAAAGGTTGCAAATAGAAAAGCGGTGATTTAATCAAATCACCGCTTTTCTATTTGCAATCCCTCACCTCTACCTCCCCGCCACCGATCAAAAAAAATAAAAATACGAAAACAATTTCATCTCTTTTTCCTTATTGTATTATTGGTTCAAGTCGTTTTATATTTATTGATTTATAACAATATTCTGACATTTTGGATCCAAATTAATCGTTAATTTTGCAACCGAATGAACGTTCGATTGATGAATTCCAATGAAAAAATTGCGGCAGTATTTGCCAGCACACTAAAACTTATACAAACAAACGGCTTCCATGGAACGCCGATGAGCAAAATCGCACAAGAGTCTGATGTAGCAATTGGGACTATCTACCATTATTTCCCGTCAAAAGACGATCTAATTTTTGGTTTGTTCAAACATTGTAGAACACTACTCAATGAGTATATTTTTGATGGTATAAAAGATGATTTCGACTATAAAGACTCATTTTTTCATATTTGGCGCAACTTTGTCAAGTTCTATCTAGAGAACGGGCACATCTTTAGTTTTTTTGAGCAGTTTTTTTCCTCCCCTTATTACGAGAAGAATAAAGCTGAGATACAAGAACCTGTGGGGGGGCAAAACAAAGTTGTCGATTTTTTACAGGAAGGCATTGATCGAAAAATTTTGAAGCAGGTAGATGTCCATCTTTTGGTGGCAAGTTACATCGGTGTGGCACTATCAACTGTTCACAGCATCAAATTTAAAGATCTCAAGTTTTCCGAACAAAATGTGGAGGACTTAATGGGGATTATTTGGGATGGGGCTATTAATAGAGAAAAAAATAATTAATTACATATATGAAGTTTAATAAAATCGTTTATTCCTTAGCGGCCCTGTCGCTTCTGAGTAATACAGGATTTGCACAACAGCAATCTGAAAACTTGCCGGCAAATGCAACACTTCAGCAGCTGATTGATTACGCCCTACGTAATCAAATCGCTGTAAAACAAGCTCAATTGGACGAGACCATCGGTGAAAAGGATATTGACATCTCACTTTCAGGTTGGTATCCACAATTGGGTCTAAAAGGAAGTTATAATTATAATGTCATTGTTCCACTAGCAAATATTGGCGGAAATAATATCAAAATGGGGCAGAACAATGCAAGTGCATTAACGCTTCAAGCAGATCAACAAATCCTAAATCCAGAGCTAATGCAGGCGAAGAAAGCGGCAGAATTAGTACGTCTTGGCAATAAACAAAATACGGAGAACAAAAAGATCACCGCTGTTGTAGAGGTCAGCAAAGCTTATTATGATATCCTAACTTCGGAAGAACAGATCAAGATTGTACGAGAAAATATCGCTCGCCTCCAAAAACAATTGAAAGATGCAAAGTCTCAATACGATGTGGGCTTAGTCGATAAGACCGACTATAAGCGAGCACAAATTGCTTTGGCAAATTCGAATGCAGACGAGAAAAGAACGGTTGAGCTTCGCAAATATAAATACGAATACCTCAAACAACTGCTAGCTTTGGATAAAAGCAAAAATTTGACGCTATCCTTTGACAATAGCAATATGGAATCAGAAATTTTGTTAGACACAACTGCTGGAATAAATGTCTCTAATCGAATTGAATTCCAACAATTGGAAACATCCAAAAAAATCCAACAGTTGAGCACGCAATACTATAAATGGACATATTTGCCAAGTGTAAGTGCTTTCTACAATTACGCTTTCAACTATCGAAATGATAAATTCAGTAAACTTTACTCCGATAATTTCCCGGGGTCAGTTGCCGGCCTAAATGTTTCTTTTTCAATTTTCGACGGATTTAAACGTAAAAAACAAATCAATAAGTCCAGATTGCAGGAAGAAAGAATTGACTGGGACATCAAAAATTTAGAAAATAGCATTAACACAGAGTATTCGCTGGCAAGAGCAACCTATAATGCTAACTTAAATGATTGGAAAACAGCTAAAGAAAATGTGGAACTCTCCAAAGAAGTATACGAGACCATCAAACTTCAATATGACGAAGGTATCAAAACTTACCTCGATCTAATGACAGCAGAAACTGATCTCAAAACAACGCAACTTAATTATTTGAACTCCCTCTATGCACTGTTATCAAGTAAATTAGATGTTCAGAAAGCAGTTGGGGCAATCCACACAAATTAATCAATAAACGGAAACTAATACAAATCATGAATAAAAGACAATTATTATTCGCTTTCTTCCTTGGGACGGCATTAGTATGGACCTCTTGTGGAAATAAGGATGCAAAAAAGCAAGGTGCAGCACAAGCTCAGGCTGAAAAAGTTGTTCCTGTCAGCTTTGGTGTAGCATCACATGAGATTGTTACAGGTACAATCAGCTATCCAGCAACAGTCAAACCGTTGAACGAAGCAGATCTATATGCGGAAGTAAGCGGCTATATCACCAAAATATATGTTTCTGACGGCGCAGTAGTTTCCGCAGGACAAGCGCTTTATGAAATTGATGGAACGCGTTACAATGCGGCTGTCCAACAAGCTAAAGCAAGCTTACAGGTAGCACAAACGGATTTGGACCGACAAAAAAGAGATCTAGCACGCTACCAAACATTGGCCGATAAAGATGCAATTGCGAAGCAGGTATTTGACAATGCTGTATCGAATGTAGCCGCTTCTCAAGCACAGGTAGAGTCTGCTCGTGCAGCATTGGTCACCGCGAATACAAATTTATCGCGTTCGACCATTCGGGCTCCTTTTAGTGGTACCGTAGGGATATCACAGGTACGTTTGGGCGCCTTGGTCAATCCAGGTACGACCCTATTGAATACCTTGTCTTCAACTAGCCCAATTGCTGTTGAATTTCAGGTAAATGAAAAGGATATTACCAAATTTACCCAACTGCAAAGTAGCCATTCATCATCGGATCTTTCTCTTGTATTGCCAAATGGAAGTACATATGAAGGTAAAGGAACGATCACAACCATCGACCGCGCAGTTGACCCTGCAACCGGAACGATCAAAGTGCGCGCTACTTTCCCCAACAATGCCAACGAATTGCGGGCCGGGATGAATATTACGATGAATGTATCGACAACCTCAGCTACGGAAGAAGTTGTGGTTCCTTACAAAGCCGTTTTCGAGCAGCTTGGCGTATTTAACCTCTATACCGTAAATGATAGCAGTAAAGCTGAAATTCGCCAAGTAAAATTAGGTATTAAAGCCGGTGACAAAATTGTGATCAAAGAAGGTGTTAAAGACGGTGAGAAAATCGTTGTCGATGGTGCCATGAACGTCCAAAATGGAGTTAAAGTAGTTGATGCTGCTGTCGCTGCCCAACAGGCTGCAAAAGGCGCTCCTCAAGGAAAATAACACCATTAATTTTTTAAAGAGAATCTAAAAGATATAGAATGATTTCAGAAGTATTTATTAAGAGGCCAGTTACCGCAATCGTTATTTCGATATTGATTTCAATTATCGGGATCATTGCAGTATCTACATTGCCAATTAGCCAGTATCCTTCTATTGCACCTCCTACAGTAACGGTTACGGCCAATTATACGGGAGCAGATGCACAGACGGTTGAACAAACCGTGACTACTCTTATTGAGAGTCAGATCAATGGTACACCTGGCATGATTTATATGTCGTCCAATAGTACGTCAAATGGTCAAGCAACAATTACCGTGACCTTTGAAGTAGGAACAGATATTGATATAGCGACCTTAGACGTCCAAAACCGCGTAGGAATTGCTGAACCAGCCCTTCCGGAAGCGGTAAGACGTTTGGGAATTACAACCCGTAAAGCCAATAACGATATCTTGATGTTGGTTGCTTTAACTTCACCAAAAGGAACTAGAAGTGAAAATTTCTTGGCCAATTACAACAACTTATACGTTAAAGATGCACTTTTGCGTGTGAAAGGCGTCGGTGATGTAACGGCTTTCGGGCAACCATTCTCGATGCGCGTGTGGCTTGACGCAAATAAATTAGCCAATCTGAGCATGACTCCTGCTGATGTATCCACAGCAATTGCCGAACAAAACTCCCGTATACCTGGTGGTAGCGTTGGTGGACGTCCACAAGAGTCTTCGACGGTATTTGAATATCCGATCATTACCGATAGTGACCTTTCAAATCCCGAGGACTTTGAAAACATCGTTGTAAAAACCAATAAAGATGGATCTATCGTACTCTTAAAGGATGTTGCGCGTGTTGAATTGGGTCAATTTAATTATGGTACATCATCTACCGTAAATGGTATGACTTCATCTGCGATGATGATCAATCAAACCCCAGGAGGAAATGCCGTAGAATCCGCAAAAGGTATTGTCGATGCTTTGGAAAAATTAAAGAAATCTTTTCCAACGGATGTAGATTATACGATCAGTTATGAGACGGTGTCGGTTGTGAATGCCTCTATTTCTTCGGTTATCCACACCTTGGTTGAAGCATTGATTCTGGTAACGGTCGTGGTATTTTTCTTCCTTCAAAGCTGGAGAGCAACATTAATTCCCGTACTGGCAATCCCCGTATCCATCATCGGTACTTTCATCTTCTTCCTGATGTTTGGCTTTTCGGTCAACAACCTGACCATGCTTGCCTTTGTATTGGCCATCGGTATTGTGGTGGATGATGCCATCGTTGTGGTGGAAGCCGTCCAGCACTATATTGACCATTATAAACTGGATGCAAAAGAAGCGACACGTCGTGCCATGGGCGATATCACTGCTCCGGTTATTGCAATTGCATTAATATTGGCTGCAGTATTCGTTCCGGTTGGTTTTATCCCTGGAATGGTTGGTAAATTATATCAACAGTTTGCAATCACCATTGCAGTATCCGTTATGCTGTCTGCATTTATCGCACTTTCGTTAACCCCAGCTTTATGTTCAATTTTATTAAAGCCGACCGCAGTACATGAAGGCGCTAAAGGTTTGAATAAATTCTTCTACAAATTTAACATTTGGTTTGAAAAAGTGACCATCAGGTACTCAAACGGTGTAAAACAGGCTATCAAAAAAGCACCACTGGTATTGATCATTCTGCTATGTATTTTTATCGGAACAGGCTGGATGTTTACAACCAAACCAACTGGATTTATTCCTTCAGAGGATGGTGGTGCATTTTTCGCCGGTATTACATTGCCAGAAGGTTCTTCTTCTGCGCGTACAAATGAAGTTCTTAAAGAGATTGAAGCCGACCTACATAAGACATTTCCAGAAATCAAGTATGTTACCGCAATCTCCGGTATTAATATCCTAAACCGTGCGTTTAAATCCAATGGTGCAACAGTGTTCGTTTCGCTTAAACCTTGGGAAACCCGTACACGCACGGCAAACGATATCGCTGGTATGATTATGGGCAAATACCAAGGCTATACCAAGGCAAGGGTGTTGGCGGTAACGCCACCGGCAATTCCGGGTCTAGGTACATCTGGCGGTTTCTCTATGCAGGTACAGGATTTACAGACTGTAAATATCAAAGATTTTGAAGCAACAGTAGGTAAGTTCTTGATGGCTGCCAACCAACGTCCAGAAATTGGCATGGCCTATACCCTATTTAATACCAACTCTCCCAACTACAAATTGGAAGTTAACCGCGAACAGGCAAAACGCATGGGCGTGCCTATCTCCAGTATTTATTCGACGATATCATCCTATTTGGGTAGTAGCTATGTGAATGATTTTACAAAGTATGGTCGTAGTTACCGTGTCGTTACACAAGCTGATATCCCGTACCGTATGAATATTGAAGACATCAACAAATTGTATGTCAATAATGTGTCGGGAAACCCTGTGCCTATGGGTACGCTGGTTAAGTATGAATTGATGACTATGCCTTCGATCATCAATCACTACAATATCTTTAGAAGTGTAGAGATCAATGGTAGTTCGGCCCCTGGTTACTCATCAGGAGATGCTTTGAAAGCCTTACAAGAAGTAGCTGCACAAACATTACCAGAAGGCTTTGACTATCAGTTCTCCGGTCTGTCGCTGCAAGAGATGCAATCGGGATCAAAAACTGTTCAAATTTTTGCGCTGTGTATCCTATTTGTATTCTTGCTGTTAGCCGCATTATACGAAAGTTGGTCTGTACCATTCTCTATTTTATTATCTGTTCCTTTAGGTGTATTTGGGGCCATATTAACCCTAACATTAATCCCTACATTGGATAATAACATCTATGCGCAGATTGGTCTGGTCACCATCATTGGACTTGCTGCTAAAAATGCAATTCTAATTGTGGAGTTTGCTAAGGAACGGGTTGATATTGGGATGAACCTTTATGAGGCCACGTTGGATGCTGTAAAATTGCGTTTACGTCCAATTATTATGACTTCCTTTGCTTTCATTTTGGGGATTATTCCGTTGATGTTATCCCATGGCGCTGGTGCGATTTCTCGCCAAACAATCGGTTGGACGGTATTTGGTGGTATGACTGCAGCCACACTCCTAGCCATCTTTATCGTTCCAGTGTTATTCGTTGTGATTACACGTATGGCCTATGGTAAGAAAAAATTGGCTGAATTAGAAGCTAATTTCGATGAAGAGAAAGCGAAAAATTTAAGTTCACACTAAATATAGGCTGCCGCCGTGAAGAATTCACACGGCGCTAACAGTAAGAAGCCTTTCCTTGTAACACAGGAAGGGCTTCTTTTTTGCTCGTCCAATTATATTTTTCTATTTTTACTGCTCATTATAAAAATATATGTCACCTGAATCACAACGAAAATTTGAATTACTAAACCTTCTCGCCGAATCCTATGACGCCTTATTATTTGATGTCGATGGTACTTTGGCTGATAATATGGACGCACACAAACAATCGTATAAGGCTGCAGCTCAACAATACGGGGTCGAGTTAGACGTCAATTTGATTGATGAAACCGCCGGCTGGCCCACGGTTGCTGTCGCTGAGGAAATCAGCAAACGCTATGGGGTAGATTTCGATTATCAAGAATTTTCCACCCTCAAGTCTACCATTTTTCGAGACGAATATGTTTTCAAGACGAAACCTGTAGATTACGTTGTTGAACATCTAAAATATCAGAAAGGAAAAAAACATATCGCTGCCGTTTCAGGGGGAACCAGAACAACCTTATCCATGACATTAACCACCATTGGTGTATGGGATGATTTGGAAACACTGGTTTGTGCTGGAGATACACCTGAGGGCAAGCCATCACCACAACCTTTTCTTTTGGCAGCTGCGCAATTGAATATTTCTCCAGAAAGATGCCTAGTTTACGAAGACGGAATCCCTGGAGTTGAAGGTGCGAAAGCCGCAGGAATGGGTTGGGTTCGCGTTGATGAAATTTAATAAATCCCGATTTGCAGCCGAAAAAAAAGCCGCAGCAAACTTCAAGTTTACTGCGGCCTTTTTTTCGCATTGTGCTATTTAAAAACTAGTCATTATTTTCACTCCCCCGTTGCTATAATTCAAATCGGATGATTTCAAATTTCCGATTGGAGCTTTATAATAAGGCTCTACAGAAATCGATAATTTTCCAACTTTCTGTTTCCGACCAACTGAAAAGTTAATAAAGCCATTCACACCTTTATCATCAACATTTTTGTCTTGGGATTTTTGTCTGTACTCCGTATTATTTGTTTCATAGATCGTTGCCCGCTCCTGATCCAATACACCAACATAGGATACACCGACTGAGGTATAGAAATTCTTGCTGATCGCATACCTAACATCCAATGGGATATCAACTGTTAAGATTTTACCCGAAACCCGTTCATTACTCTTTGCATCTTTTGCATCTGCCGCCCGCATCGCAAATGAATTATTCAAATTCGATTGAGAAATATAATTTGGCGCATCTGCATTGAGGGAATTTGACCCCATCGCAGGAGTGATGGGTGAATTCCCCGAAATAGCCCCATAATGTTGAATGGAAGCTCCCGAACGAAGACTTACCTTGCTCGAAATATTATAGGCTAGCGCGACCCCACCACCGAGCGTTATACTTTCCGATGTAGAGGCTGGGGATACAAAAGCGCCCATTTCCCATTTTTTATCTTGAGGAATGTTCGTGTGTACAACACTAGTTCTTGTTCTCCCTTGTTGCGCATCATACAATTGCGCGAGTTTTACAGCGTCACGTTGCGTTTGATTAACAGGTGGCATTAGCCCTGAATTGGTCGATGCAATAACGGTTTTATTCGTCAGCGTGTTATTTGTTGACGCGCTTGCCCGTTCCACTTCATTATCAGGTACGCCAACCTGCGCTGAAAATGAATTATTTTTCAATTGCATGGACTTCAGCCTTCCTAAATCGGCTGATACAGTGACATCCTGCCCCTGCATTAATCGCCCAGCACCTAATACCAAGTGGTGATTACCTAAACTTTCTGTCGGATGAGCCGCTGGTACAGAATAGGTGTAGGGCTTTTGCAGTGTTAATACCTCTGGACTTAAAGCCCTACCGCCCCTAATATCCGATAATGAACGCTGGATGGATTCTTTTAAATCTTTGTTGTCGCCTAACACATCTTCCTGTTCCGGCAGATGTGTTAACACTACTTCCGGTAAATCAGTCTCCACATTCGTCTTTAACCCCCAATACCCCACACCAAAACACAATAACACGGCCGCAGCAGCACTCCAGTATTTCCAATTCGAAGAACGATGTGCTGAAACGCCATAACTAGAGGCAAATTTCTCCCAGGAACCTTCTTTATAAGGTAGTTCATGGTCTTTTAATTGTCCAATGATCTCTTCTATCAATTCCTTTTTCTTATTGTCTTTCATCGTAACAATACTATTTATCTTATTTCTTGAACTACGCCTGTATAATCCAAGTATAATTTTCTAAGTTTTTGTTTCGCTCGCGTCAGATAAGTCCTTGACGTACTATCTGGTATGTTAAGCATTTGGGCTATTTCATCATGTGAATACCCCTCAATCTCATAGAGATTAAAAATAGTTTTTTGAATTTCGGGGAGCTGATCGAGCAGACGCATAATCTCATTGACCTCTAGTCGACTGTCCAATTGTACTGCCGGAGTATGCATATCCCCTTCTCCTAAATCTTCAACCGAATAAAACTGCTTTTTACTTCGTAAAAAATCAATCGAAATATTGGCAGCAATTCGTCCTATCCAGGCTCTAAACGATTTTTCGAGATTTTCATCATCAATATCCCTATTAAATGACTCCAATTTCCGAAATACCCTAACAAAGCTCTCATTCACAAGCTCTTCCGCATCCACGTCCTGTTTTACATAACGAATAATAATAGCCATGAGATAACCATAATACTTCTTATAAACGAAGGCCTTGCCATCCTCACGATCGCGTAAGCAACGTTCTAAAGCATCCTGTAAAGATGATAGCTTCTTGTTATAAAAATATGACCGAATTATACCCACTTAAACCATTTAATTATTAAGTTTCAAACTTAGACAAATTGCCTTTCATATGCAATCAATAGCACATCCTATGTAAACAATCTATCGAATCCTCCCCTTCATGATGAACGTCTTTTTTCGAGGAGATTACGAAATTAAAATTATAAAACTCAACATCAAATAGTCGAATGTCCCCTTGTAATAATATCACTATTTAACTATTTTTATCCATATAACGAAATGCCATTTCCTTTCGCTACAGCGTTTTCAAAAAAAATCCATAAAAAGAATTGAAAAAAATGGCTATTTTTGCGTGATTTTCACATTTTAAATATTATTCATACCGAATGAGTACTGTATTATCCGAACAGGAACAACTTAGAAGACAAGCGATGCAATCGTTGTTGGATATGGGAATTGATCCATTTCCAGCAAACGAATTTGTCGTCAATGCACATGCTGCTGATATTTTAGAAAATTACGATAGAGATAAATTGAATTATAAGAACATCACCATTGCGGGACGTATCATGAGTCGTCGTGTGATGGGTAGTGCTTCATTTTTTGAAATTCAAGACTCCACCGGACGTATTCAAGCTTATATAAAGCGTGACGATGTCTGTCCTGATGAGAATAAAGACCTTTACAATGTAGTTTTCAAAAAGCTATTGGATATTGGCGATATCGTTGGTATCAAAGGCTATGTCTTCACGACACAAACCGAGGCCATTGCAGTACACGTAGAAGAATTTACTGTTTTATCCAAATCACTGCGCCCCCTACCTGTTGTTAAATCGGCAGAAGGTAAAACTTTTGATGCCTTTACAGATCCAGAACAACGCTATAGAATGCGTTATGTAGATTTGATCGTAAATCCAAGTAACAAAGACATATTTATCAAACGTACGAAGCTTTTCAATGCGATGCGTCAGTTCTTTAACGACGCTGGATATATGGAAGTAGAAACACCGGTCCTGCAATCCATCCCAGGTGGTGCTGCAGCACGTCCGTTTATCACGCATCATAATGCTTTAGATATTCCATTATATCTTCGTATCGCCAACGAGCTTTATCTAAAAAGACTAATCGTTGGTGGATTTGATGGTGTATACGAGTTTTCTAAAAACTTCCGTAACGAAGGAATGGACCGCACCCACAATCCGGAATTCACCGCAATGGAAATTTATGTAGCCTATAAAGACTACAATTGGATGATGAATTTTACAGAACGTTTGTTAGAACATTGTGCGTTGGCTGTAAATGGTACGACTGAAGCAACCTTCGGTGAACATAAAATTGACTTTAGAGCACCATATAAACGGATATCGATGACAGATTCCATTGAGGAATTCACTGGATTTGATATTACTGGAAAATCTGAAGAAGAAATCCGTATCGCTGCCAAAGGAATGGGCATCGACGTAAACGAAACCATGGGTAAAGGCAAACTGATTGATGAAATTTTCGGTGCAAAATGTGAAGGAAACTATATCCAGCCTACATTCATTACGGATTATCCAAAAGAAATGTCTCCTTTAACGAAGAAACACAGAGATAATCCTGATTTAACCGAGCGTTTTGAGCTGATGGTTTGTGGAAAAGAGATTGCCAATGCTTATTCAGAACTTAATGATCCAATTGATCAACGTGAACGATTTGAAGATCAATTACGTCTTTCTGAAAAAGGTGATGATGAAGCCATGTTTATAGATCAGGATTTCCTTCGTTCATTGGAATATGGAATGCCACCGACCTCTGGACTTGGAATCGGTATGGACCGTTTAATCATGTTCTTGACCGATAATGCGTCAATCCAAGAAGTTCTTTTCTTCCCACAAATGAGACCTGAAAAAGTTGTCAAAGTAGCAGAAGTAAAAGATTATGAAGAACAAGGTATTCCTGCAGCTTGGGTTCCCGCATTACAAAAAATGGGCTTTACAACCATTGAAGCTTTAAAAGAAGCCAATCCGAACAAGGTTTTTAATGACCTTGGTGGTATGCGTAAAAAACTTAAACTGGATATCAATATGCCAACGAAAGACGAAGTATTTGCTTGGTTCAATTAAATCGGTATTTATGCTAGCTAAAAAAGCTGTCTCAAATTTTATTGAGGCAGCTTTTTTGTTTAGGACAAATTTGTAAAAGTATTTACAACAGTGCATACGCCCCACAAACCCGGAGATTCTTTTCTGTAGTGTCCCTCATTCGATCAGATTTTGTATAGTGCGCCCATCAGTTCCTATGTTATCAAGGGTATTACTGGGGGTTAACAGGGGGTTAACAGGGGTATAACAGGGGTAAATCCCTGCTAACCCCCTGTTACCTCCCTATAAACCGTATAATAAATCCCCATCAATTTAGAAACTGTTAAGCGGGAAGAACGATGCTGTCCAAAGTGATACAGCGAAATAGATTCGCTATGCATTGAAGCACAGGATCGCTGACAATTGTCACCAATATATGACTCCTGCCAATTGTAGACATTTATTATATTTACATATCGTTAACTAAATCAGTTTTTAGCTTATGAAGAATATTCTCGCGCTTGACGGCGGTGGTATCCGGGGTATCATTCCTGCAATGGTTCTTGTGGCTCTCGAAGAGAAGTTGCAAAAGCAGACGATGGATCCTAATACACGGATTGCCTCCTACTTTGACTTTATTGCGGGTACAAGCAGCGGCGGAATTCTAACGAGCATTCTCTTGTATCCGGAAGAAGGCAATCCCACGCATCCTAAATTTTCAGCTCGAGATGCGTTAAACTTATTCGTCAACCATGGAACTGAAATTTTCACGGCCTCCAAATGGCGTCGATTTCTGAGTGGATTTGGCCTGGTCAGTGAGCTGTATTCGTCGAATCCATTATCGAATGTCCTGGATGAATATTTTCAAAATGCACAATTGAGCCATCTTATCAAACCATGTATCATCACTGCATATAACATTGAATTACGGAAAAATCATTTTTTCAGGCAGCAAAAAGCAATTACGCATGGCGAAGCACGGGATTTCTACCTCAAAGACGTCTGCAAGGCGACATCCGCTGCGCCCACATTTTTTCCTGTTGCAGAGATCTATTCCCTTTCAAAAACAAGATATCCGTTGATTGATGGCGGTGTGTTTGCTCAAAACCCCTCCATATGTGGTTTACTTGAAGTTTTAAAGGCTTTTAACAGCACGCAGATAAACGACATGTTTATGGTATCCTTAGGTACGGGAATGTCAAAGACAGCTTATAACTACGAACATTTTAAGAAGAAACTTGCTATACAAATCGGCCCCGCTTTAGTTGACATTATGACAAGTGCATCTTCCGAGAGTACCGAATTTTTTATTCGGCAACTATTCCAAAATAATGGCAAGCAACAAAATTATCTGCGCATAGAGCCTTCCAACTTGTCTAGTATCAATGCGTCGCTAGATGCAGCCTCGCCCAATAATATACAGAAGTTGATTTCCCTATCCGATAAAATGATCAGTGAGCACGAGGATACATTGGATTATATCGTTGCACACCTCATTAAGGAAAAGAGTCAAAATAAGAAGAAAAATCCATGGAGCCAGTTGATGGATAAGTTCTAAAAGATTACTTTTACGCATATTTTAAATCTATATGGCATTAAACTACGTTTGGGTTGCATTTTTTTTAATCACATTTGCCGTAGCCCTTGTAAAACTAATCTTTTTCGGAGATACGGAAATCTTTCAGCAAATTGTAAATTCAATCTTTGACAGTGCAAAAACGGGGGCGGAAATCTCTTTAGGGCTGATCGGCATGATGAGTTTTGCCCTTGGAATTATGAAAATTGGCGAAAAAGGCGGTATGATCAATATTTTTGCAAAAATCGTGGGCCCTTTTTTCCATAAACTATTTCCGGAAATACCCAGAAATCACCCGGCACTTGGCTCAATTCTGATGAATTTCTCGGCTAATGCGTTGGGATTAGATAATGCGGCAACGCCATTGGGCCTTAAAGCGATGAAGGAACTCCAGGAGCTCAATCCCAATAAGGAAACCGCTACCAATGCACAGATCATGTTTATTGTCCTCAATGCATCTAGCTTAACCCTATTGCCTATTTCAATTATGGCTTATCGGAAGGAAGCTGGTGCTCCAGACCCTTCAGATGTATTTCTGCCAATTTTGATCGCAACCTTCTTTTCCACATTGGTGGCTTTGATTCTCGTTTCCATCTATCAAAAAATCAATTTATTTAACCGTGTAATTCTAGGATACCTGGGTGCAATGGGATTATTTATCGGTGGACTACTTTATTACTTTTCGGGACTGCAACAAACAGAAATTGAAATATTCAGCAAAGTATTTGGTAATGTTATTTTATTCAGCTTATTTACCTCTTTCATAGGTTTGGCTCTTTTCCGTAAAGTAAATGTGTACGATTCATTTATTGAAGGTGCCAAAGAGGGCTTCGAAGTTTCTGTAAAAATAATCCCCTATCTTGTCGCCATGCTTGTTGGTATTGCGGTATTTAGAGCATCAGGAACGATGGACTATATGGTCGCTGGAATTTCCAAAGCCATCGCATTATGTGGTCTAGACACATCTTTTGTAGACGCTTTACCGGTAGCCTTTATGAAACCGCTTAGCGGCTCCGGTGCACGTGGACTTATGGTCGATTTGATGAATGCCAAAGGTCCAATGGACTTCGCAGCCAGGGTTGCTTGTGTTATACAGGGATCGACAGAAACTACTTTTTATGTCCTCGCCGTATATTTTGGTGCAGTGGGCATAAAACGTACTAGGCATGCCTTACCATGTGCATTATTAGCCGAATTAGCCGGTGTAATCGCAGCAATAATTATCTCATACATATTTTTTAAATAACATACTTATACTACAGAAAGGTCTGCTGTTATAACAGTGTCAACTATTTACAAATTATTATATTGTGATGAAAAAAACAATCGCACTAATAGCCCACGACGGCAAAAAACCTGAAATGGTCGCATTTGTCAAAGACCACCAGGAATTATTGGAGCGCGCCAATATCATTGCCACAGGTACTACAGGCTCTTATGTCAGGCAGACAGGACTGCCTGTAGAATTAAAATTAAGTGGCCCCATGGGTGGTGATGCACAGATCGCAGCTTTAGCCGCCGAAAGAAAAGTGGACGGCATTATTTTCTTTCGCGATCCACTAGGAAAACATGCACATGAACCAGATATTCAAATGCTTATGCGTGTATGTGATCTTTACAATGTCCCTTTGGCAACAAATCCTGCAACTGGGAGCCTTATCATTGAAGGTCTATTAGAAGACGTTGAATCCTAATTTCTATCGCTTATGGACAATGAAGTAATCGTTTCAATAGGGAAAATCCCCTATACAACTACAGTACAATACGGAAAGCATCAAATAACGGTCGATGAACCTGAAGATATAGGCGGTGAAGATCAGGGCATAAACCCTACTCCATTACTGTTATCATCCTTAGGGAGCTGCAAAGCCATTACCGTCAAAATGTATGCGGACCGCAAAAATTGGCCGCTGGAAGAAGTACAGGTGCGTTTATCTTATGAGGTGCAAACAAGTGAGCAGCAGCAAACGACCTATATACAATGCTTTATCAGCTTTAAAGGAGATTTAGATGAGGTGCAAAAGCAACGGTTGTTCAAAATTGCTGAAAAGTGCCCCGTTCATAAGATATTATCAAATCCTATTGTAATAACTTCAAATCATTTATAATGTTTCTTGGGATAACGGATAACACTATTTATATTTGTCCGCGCAAAAAAGACCTTTAATAGCTCCTAGAATCGAATAGAAAAGGTTACTTGTCCTGCAATATAGATAATTGGAATAAAAATAAAGCAAACAATGCAATTGGATCCACAAATAGCAATAGACTCGCCTTTTAGATCGATCAAACGTGAAGACTGGAAAAATTTAAACGGAAAAGTATTGCACAATTTCAGTGTCGAAGATCTGGAAAATCTCCATGCACTGAATGAGCCCTTGACAAATCAGGAAATAGAAGAAGTCTACTTTCCCTTGAGTCATCTACTTGAGATTCATATTGATCGTTTCCAAAGTCTTCATCAGCGTACAAACCGCTTCTTTGGCAAGGAAGTGAGCAAACTGCCTTATATCATCGGTATAGCTGGGTCGGTTGCTGTGGGAAAAAGTACGACAGCCCGTGTGCTACAACGTGTGCTTAGTTTACTCCCGTCCAAACCGAAGGTCGATTTGGTGACCACAGACGGTTTTCTTTACCCGAATCAATATCTTATCGAACGTGGTATTCTAAACCGAAAAGGCTTTCCTGAAAGCTATGATGCTAAAAGATTGATTCATTTCCTTTCAGCAGTGAAATCAGGAGCTCCAAAAATTACGGTTCCAGTATACAGCCACCTGGTCTATGACGTGTTGCCGGACGAACAGCAACAAGTGATTGAACAACCCGACATCCTTATTGTAGAAGGGATAAATGTATTACAAGTCAATTCCCAGCGACCACGAAAGGGACATAGCGTATTCGTTTCCGACTTTTTTGATTATTCAATCTATGTACATGCCAGCGAGAAAAATCTTATTGAATGGTATACCAATCGATTTGAGTCACTGCGTGCCACTGCATTTCAAAATCCGGCTTCATTTTTCCATAAATATGCTAATATGACAGCTGATGAAAGTCACACCATGGCTGTAAATATCTGGAACGAAATTAATAAGCCCAATCTAATTAAAAACATTTTGCCAACGAGATATCGCGCCGATCTTATTTTGGAAAAAGGAAGCCACCACTTTGTTAAAAATGTCAAAGTAAGAAAGATTTGACCCTACAGTCTCGTAAACTGCAGGATTTCATTTAATATGCTGCTTTGTACCTGTTGATGTACTTTATTGCTGGACGAGATTGCACTAACCTCAACTTTATACTTGATATAATCTTTAGTCATATCGGCGACCTTAATTGTAAAACCTTGGGAATGATCTAAATTTGGATTTTTTTGTAATAATGGACTTAAATACTGTTCCAATTCCGCCACTGCAAACGAGCGATCAATCGGCAATTCGAATTTTACAACAATTTTATTTGACTTTTGGGAGGTCTTATTGACCAACGTTGCAGTAAACACCAAATTATTGGGAATCATCACAGCGTCGTCATCTTCATCGCGCACAACCAGATTAGCCAACGTAATATCCACAATTTTCCCCTGATATTCGCCGATTTTTAGGCGATCTCCTACAGAAAACTGATCCGAAAACATAATAATCAAACCAGATATCATATTCGTGATGTATTCTCTAAAAATCACAGCAATGGCCATTGCGACAATTGTCATGCTGGTGATAAAATCTTTTGGGTTAATCCCAACCGCTATCATTAGGCTGACAATAATGAAAAAGACATTGCCTACCGTGGCGACACGCGTAATTCCGAGCACAAAATTACCCCGTACAACCTGCTGCTCATTTCGGCTATTGTATAGTTTTACAAGGATAAAATGACCAATGGAGATCAGGACACTAGCTGTTAGAAAAGTATTTAAGCCGTATGCCATATTCTGGATGATCTCCCGCTGCTTATAAAAGGTTTCAAATTGAACAAAGGATGCCGTTAGCGCAATTAACAATATAATTCGGACGATAAAAGAAATTGAAATCGGTTTTGTCATTTTTTACACAAGCTTAAGTTGTCTATCTAGTCAAATTTAATGTTCTCCCATTCACTATTCACGATATTTCATATAAAATGGCTTCAAACAGGCTTGCTAAACTAAACAATTTTACTTTACGTAAAAAGCATTATCAGGAAATAGCTATCTTTGCCTAAAGACATTACATGCTATTAAATGAAGGAATCGAACGTGCAAACTGAACTTAACGTAAGCGGAATGCACTGTGCAAATTGCGCTATTTCAATCCACAAATACCTAGAAAACAACGGTGCTAAGGATATCTATGTCGATTTTGCATCAGATGAAGTGAAATTTTCGGAGATACCGCTGGAACAAATACCTGTGCTGGTCAAAGGCATTGAGTCTTTGGGTTACAAAGTTATGGAGGGTAAGGATAAGAAACCTAGCTTTTGGAAATCTATCGAGCTTAAGTTCCTCTGCTGCCTCATCTTTACGATACCCTTGTGGAGTCACATGTTTACGAATTTACCTATTCTGCATGATCCCTTTATCCAACTCGCGCTTTGTGCCCCAGTTTACATCATTGGTTTTTCCTATTTTGGCATCAGTGCATTTCGTTCCATCTGGAACAAAATGCCCAATATGGATGTACTCATCTTTATTGGATCTACAGCTGCTTTTGCCTATAGTCTCATTGGTACATATTATAATCTAGGACATGATTACCAGTTCTACGAAACATGTGCAACAATCATAACATTGGTATTTTTGGGAAATGTCCTCGAAAAAAGAGCCGTTACCAAAACCACATCAGCCATCAAAGAGCTGGTTAAATATCAAGATATACCCGCTATCAAAATTGAAAATGACCAAGAAGTCGAGCTATTAGCCCGAGAAATTAAATCCGGTGATATTTTAAAGGTAAATTCTGGAAATCTCATCCCCGCTGATGGCGATATTTTGGAAGGACAGGCTTGGGTGGACGAATCTATGCTAACCGGAGAAAGTCTACCTATTGAAAAACTTAAGTATGATGCCGTCATTGGCGGTACCTTACTAACCGAAGGAAATATCAGAATCGTGGCGACCAAAGTTGGGTCTAAAAGTGTACTGTATCAGATTATCCAATTAATTAAAGATGCGCAGAGTAAAAAGCCACCTATTCAAAAATTCGGTGATAAAGTAGCTGCTTATTTCGTTCCAATCGTTGTGACGATATCATTTTTCACTTTTTTTGTTACTTATTTTATCGCACAATTGCCGCTGCAGCAATCCCTCATGAATGCCATAGCTACCCTTGTTGTATCCTGTCCATGCGCCATGGGGCTAGCCACACCTACTGCCGTCATGGTTGGCCTGGGAAGAGCTGCAAAAAGTGGAATACTGATCAAAGGCGGAAGCACCATCGAGGAGATGTCCGATCTCAAACAGATGGTATTTGACAAAACGGGGACCCTAACGACAGGCGATTTTAATATCAAAGCGATTCAGACCTTTGGTATCGAACAATCGCAAGTCGAATCGATCATCGCACAATTGGAGAGTTATTCGAGCCATCCGATCGCCAAGTCGATCCGAAAACAGCTCAAGGAGATAAAATCTTACCGCATTATCTTTAAAGAAGTCAATGAAATAAAAGGGAAAGGAATCTTTGCGACCGACACAAATGGAAATAACTATTCCATTTGTAATGCAAAACTTGGCGAAAAAGATTACTCCAATCGCTACGACCTTACCTTAACCATCAATGGCGTTGTAATTGCAGGCATTGTCCTCGAAGATCAGATTAAGCCCTACGCAAAGGAACTGATCCAATACCTCAAAGATAGAGGCATACGGCCTATTCTTTTGAGTGGGGATCGACAAAGCAAATGTGAACGCACAGCACAGAAGCTTGGTATTGCGGATGTATATTGGGACAAATCGCCAGAAGAAAAATTAGCAATCTTGTTCAAACTCAAAAAGAATGGCCCTACCGCAATGGTTGGTGACGGTATCAATGACGCTCCTGCATTAGCTGCTGCCGATGTTGGCATCTCGCTTGGCGATTCGACACATATTGCCATCCAATCGGCAAAGGTGGTTTTATTAAACGATGAGCTCAAATCTATTGAAAAGCTGCTGAAAATTGGTCACCATACCCTATTGACGATAAAGCAAAATCTCTTTTGGGCGTTCGCGTACAATATTGTGGCCATACCGCTTGCTGCGGTTGGCTTTCTCGGACCTATGCTTGCAGCCCTAAGCATGGCCTTTTCAGACTTAATTGTCATCGGCAATTCGATTCGGCTCCGCTTTAAAAAAATCAAATAAAAAGGATACCCCATAAGTACCAAGACAATCCATAAAAGATTGTCTTTTTTGTGTATATTAGGGCTTAAATCATTCGCTTTTGAGGTTAAATTTTTGTAACTTCGCATGCGTGGCAAGCCAGTTTAGAGGGCTTGCATACTAGTTTTATTGAAACCAAATTCATATGGCTGAAGAAACAGAAAACGACAACAATCTTGTTCCGGCAAACGACCGGATTATCCCAATTAACATCGAGGATCAGATGAAGTCTGCCTACATTGACTACTCCATGTCTGTCATTGTATCAAGAGCACTTCCTGATGCGCGTGATGGCATGAAGCCAGTACACAGACGTGTTCTTTATGGCATGCTGGACTTAGGGGTTACCAGTGGCAAGCCTTACAAAAAGTCTGCCCGTATCGTTGGTGACGTATTAGGTAAATATCACCCTCATGGTGATTCATCCGTTTATGACACCATGGTTCGTATGGCTCAAGATTGGAGTTTACGTTATCCTTTGGTAGATGGTCAAGGTAACTACGGTTCCATCGATGGCGATCCACCTGCGGCGATGCGTTATACGGAGGCAAGATTAAAGAAAATTGCCGAGGAAATGCTATCTGATATCAACAAAGATACGGTTGATTTCCAAAATAACTTTGACGATTCCCTACAAGAACCAACAGTCCTTCCCACCCGTATTCCAAATCTCCTGGTCAACGGAGCTTCGGGGATTGCAGTGGGTATGGCTACAAATATGGCCCCACATAACCTATCCGAGGTTATCGATGGTACAATCGCTTTTATTGATAATCGTGATATCGAGGTTTCGGAATTGATGCAGCACATCAAAGGTCCAGACTTCCCTACAGGTGCATTAATCTACGGCTATGCTGGGGTTCAAGATGCTTGTAATACAGGTCGTGGCCGTATTGTTATGCGTGCAAAAGCTGAAATAGAAGCAACCAAATCGGGTAGAGAGCAGATTATCGTCACCGAAATTCCTTATCAAGTGAACAAGGCGAATATGATCGAGCGTACAGCCGAATTAGTTAACGAAAAGAAATTAGAAGGAATTTCTGCTATTCGTGATGAATCTGACCGTACCGGGATGCGTATTGTGTACGACATCAAGCGCGATGCAAATGCAAATGTTGTTTTAAACAATTTGTTTAAATACACAGCGCTACAAACTTCATTTTCAGTAAACAACATTGCTTTAGTTAAAGGAAGGCCAATGCTGTTGAATCTGAAAGACATGATTCACGAGTTTGTGGAGCATAGACATGAGGTAATCGTTAGACGTACACGCTATGAGCTGGCGGAAGCTGAAAAACGTGCTCATATTCTAGAGGGGTATTTAATTGCCTTAGATCATTTGGATGAAGTCATCAAATTGATCCGTAATTCGGATACTCCGGAAGATGCACGCCTTGGATTAATGGAGAAATTTGGCCTATCCGATCTTCAGGCTCGCGCGATCCTTGATATGACTTTACGTCGTCTAACAGGACTAGAACGTGATAAGATTAAAGAGGAATATGCTGAATTGATGAAAACAATTGACTATTTAAAATCGATATTGGAAGACGAGGGACTTCGTATGAAAATTATCAAAGATGAGTTAATTGAAATCAAAGAAAAATACGGTGACGAACGTAGATCCCAGATTGTACACTCTGCTGAAGATATGCGTATGGAAGATTTTATTGATGATGAAGAAATCGTTATCACAATCTCCCACAACAGTTACGTAAAACGTACACCATTATCCGAATACAAACGTCAAGGTCGCGGTGGCCGCGGATCAATTGGCACAAATACACGCGAAGAAGATTTTACCGAACATATCATTACAGCCTCGGCACATAATTATATGCTGCTATTTACAGAGGCAGGTCGCTGTTTCTGGTTGCGTGCATTTGAGATTCCTGAAGGAAGCCGTACTTCTAGAGGTCGAGCACTTCAAAATATCATCAACGTTCCAAAAGAAGAGAAAATAAAGGCCTTCATCCTGGTGAAGAACCTGAAAGACCAAGATTATTTGGAAAACAACTTCATTATTATGTGTACCAAAAAAGGTACGATTAAGAAGACGTCTTTGGAAGCCTATTCTCGTCCAAGAGCAAATGGTATCAATGCGATCAATATCAATGAAGGCGATCAATTGATTGAGGCTTGTTTGACTACTGGAAGCAGCGAAATTGTCATGGCACTCCGTTCTGGTCGCGCAATTCGTTTCAATGAATCTACGGTTCGTCCAATGGGCAGAACGGCAACAGGTGTACGTGGTATTACCTTGGCAGCGGAAAGCGATGAGGTGATTGGCATGATTAGTGTGAATGATTCGGAAACTACCGTGTTGGTCGTTTCTGAAAAAGGATACGGAAAACGTACAGATATCGAGGATTATCGCGTAACGAATCGTGGTGGTAAAGGTGTGAAAACAATTAATGTCACCGATAAGACAGGCGAACTCGTTGCAATTAAAGGCGTTACAGATAACGAAGATTTAATGATCATCAACAAATCTGGTATTGTTATCCGCATTGCTGTAGAAGAATTAAGAGTAATGGGACGTGCAACACAAGGTGTAAGGCTCATTAATTTGAAAGATAACGATGAGATCGCGTCTATTACGAAAGTCGATCGTGAAGAAGAGTCTGAAGAAGAGTCTGAACTGACCGAAGAGTCAACAGAAAATGGCGATTCGACTTCTGAAGAAAACACGGACTTAAACGAAGAATAAATAGTCTAATGAAAAACTTACTGATATCATTGTTAATATCTGCAAGTAGTTTAACTGTTGTTGCCCAATCCAATTTGAAAGAGGGCAGCAACAGTTTTGCTTTATATACCAAAACTGGCGAGTTCAAAAATCTCGAAAATGCGCGAAAGTTTGCAGACGCTGCCTTCCAATCGAAAAAAGATTCAGCTTCTGTCAACAATAACCTTCTGAGAGCCTTGGTATATAGCTCCTTGGCAGTTGCAGATTCGACAAGGAAGCAGTCGTATAAAATGGATCCTATCGACGTATCCATCAAATCACTCAAGCTTCTGGATCAAAAAAAAGCACGTCGAAACTTTCCTGCGGAGATGGATTATATTCGTCAAAATCTTGCTGGAGCGATCTCCTATCAGGGGGCTTTGGCTTTAAAAGATGGCAAATTTGATAAAGCTTATAAAGCTTACCTTCGAATAGATTCACTTGGCTTCAAAAATAATGATCTCAAATATAATCTGGCCGTACTCTCCGGCAAGAATAAAGATTATATGAATTCGATCAAATATTATGACGAACTCATTAAAAGTGAACATCCAAAGCCTAATTACTTTCTTGAATTAGCACAGATTTATTCGCTCGGAGGTACTAAACAGGATGTCTTGAACGTTCTTGAAAAAGGACATGCTATATTTCCTGAAAATAAACAGATACTTTTTAGATTAATTGATGTGTATTCAGCCAATAATTCTTATGACGCTATCTTAAATGTCATTGCTGATGCCATCCGTTTAGAACCTGAAAATGTCGAACTGAATTATATTGCAGGCTATTCTTACGAAAATGCCAATGATATAAAACGAGCGAAAGAATATTATAATAATGTATTACGATTGGATCCGAATAATTATGAATCTAATCTTGCATTAGGGCTAATCAATCTGGAGACTTTATTGAAGGAACCTTCCAACCAGGATATACAAGAGTTGACCATCGAGTATCTGTTGAAGGCAAATGAGATTAAACCCTATGATGTCAATGCGCTTAAAGCTTTGGCTAAATATTATAAGCTTATTGATGACGCATCACAATTAGACAGAGTGAATTTATTATTGAATCAATTAACAGTTAAATAGATATGAATTTAAAATCTCTATTATTATTAGCAGCAATAGGTACTGTATCTACCTCAGTTTCTTTTGCGCAGACGGGCAATGTTAAAAAGGCAAAATCTGCCCTAGCGAAATTCCAAGAATTGAAAGACGCTGGTACGGTTCAATTGGGTATTCCTAATTTGAAATCGGCGAAAGAAGCTATTGACGCAGCTGTTGTCAATGACAAAACAAAAGATAATGCGGAAGCGTGGACGGTATATGCATTGGTAAATGCAAACCTATCAACAATAGATAAGTCATCTGAATTAGCGAAATTGGCGGAGGACGGAATTGCAAAAGCAAAACAGCTGGATACGGACGGTGCGAATAAAGCGAATATTACTGTTGCAGAGCAAATTCTGGGACAATATAATTTCAATTTGGGAGCAGAAGCATATCAAGCACAAAAATATGCTGAATCGTACAGCTCTTTTACAAAAGCGTTGACCTATCTTCCTGGAGATACATTAGTTACTTATTACAGCGGTGTTGCAGCGCTATCAAATAAGGATTATAAGAATGCTGTGGAACGCTATAAGGAACTCATTCCAAGAAAAGATTTCTCTTCGCATAAAACAATTATGGTCGATCTACCGAAATTGTACCTCTCTATGCAAGATACAACTTCAGCACTTGAATATGCCAAAAAAGCGGCTGAAGCTTATCCAGATGACAATGCGGCGATGACTCAAAACATCGAATTGAATCTGATTACAGGTCACGAAAAAGAAACAATTGATGCTATCACTGCACAATTAGCAAAAGATCCAAACAATAAAAGCTTAAATTATTACTTAGGCATAGCCCAATCTTCAGCGAAAAACGAAGAAGCAGCAGTTGCAGCATACAAAAAAGCATTAGAGATTGATCCTAACTTTTTTGAAGCCAATACAAATTTAGCAATCACGTTGATGAACAAAACACGTGAAAAATTAAATGTTGTTAATAATAACAGAAAATTGACGCAAGCACAATATGATGCAGAATTAAATAAAATTAAAGCTGAATTAAAGCCAGTGCTTCCTTACTTAGAGAAAGCAGTTTCTTTGCAACCAAAAAATGTAGATGCTTTAACGAACTTAAAGAACTACTATATTTTTATGCAAGACGAAGCTAAAACTGCCGAGATCAATGCTAAGATCAAAGAAGTGGAGTAAAAAATAAACTTCCATAAAAAAGCCCGCGTCATCAGATGCGGGCTTTTTTATGGAAGTTTTGTAGGGTTAAGCTAAAATCGCAATTAACTCAATCTGAAATATCAACGTACATTCTCCTCCTTTTCGAGGTAACAACTCTTCCTTTCCATAAGCCAGTTTTGGTGGAAGGCACACCTCCCAGATTGATCCAACCGGCATCATTGAAATCGCTTCTTGCCAACCCACAATGAGTTCATTAATATAAAACGTTTCGGGGCGCTTCCGCTTATACGAACTATCGAATACAGTTCCGTCTAAAAGCTCGCCTTTATAATAGCAGATAACTTTAGCCGACTTCTTGGGAATTTGCCCCGCCCCCTTTGTTAATACCTTATAATGCAAACCCGATGCGCATACGACTACTCCTTCTTGCTGGGCATACTTTTCCAAAAATGCCTTTCCAGCTTCCAGATTCTTTTCCGCAAGCGCTGCTGAACTTAACTTATTTTTCTTTCTCTGAACCAAAACTCAATGGATTAAAATTCAATATTGCTAATTATTTATGTTAGCCTCAAAAATAACAGCTTTTTCTCCTTTTAACGAAAAAAGACCAAGTTTTTGTTCGATAGAATATCTTTATGAAAGGAGCTTTGCATCCAAGGTTTTTTCGAAACTGAATGCCTTACTCACCGGACAGTTTTCCTTCGCTTTATGCGCTATTGTTTGAAACTCAGTTTCGCTTATCGTTGGCACCTTTCCGTGCAGTTCAAGTTCAGATCGCACAATTGAACCATTCTCGAACACGATTGTCGAAACTGTTGTTAGTTCTTCCGGAACAAAACCGGCCTCAGAAAGAAAAGCACTCAATTGCATGGTGAAACATCCTGCATGTGCTGCTGCCAATAATTCTTCGGGATTTGTCCCCACACCATTTTCAAACCGTGTCGAAAATGAATATTGCGTATGATCCAACGCTGTACTGTCTGTAGTCAGGCTACCTTTTCCTTCTTTCAGATTGCCGTTCCATTGGGCGGTTGCTTTTCTTCTCATGTTTTCTATGCTAATTATTTAATTTTTCTAACGTTAATTTCTCCTGTCGCGATTCTAGCCTTTCAGGTATCTTTTATAGAACAAATAGCCGATCAAAAAGTTGTACACTATTGAATAATTGATGTCGCATTTTGAACAGCGCTTACGTTAACAATTGTATTAAAACTAAACTCATGAATAAATTATTGTACCTTTTTATCCTTGTAATCGCCTTTAATTCATGTAAAACTCGTCAAGTCAAAGAACAGGCTTTGATACAGGACTGTCCTGAAGAGAAGATTGTCAATAAAATACCTGGTCCCCCAGTAAAGGGCGAATCTGAAAAAGTTTACTATATCTATCAAGGCAAAAGAATTTCACCAAAACAATTTGACCAAGAATGGCTCGAGAAAAATTGTGATATTAAAGAGACAGTTGTTTATTGATTTTATTTCTTAAAACAAGCATAAAGACGTAATTTCGCCTAAAATTTTTATAATGACAATTACTCTTCGGGAGGTCAATCAAAAGATTTTAGGCTACGTCTCTTTAACTTTCCTTGGTTACCTCACAATCGGCCTATCGCTTGCTACCCTCCCCATCTTTATTCATCAAACTTTAGGATTTAATACAATTATTGCGGGACTGGTTATTAGCGTTCAATATATCGCTACTTTCCTACTACGCGGTTATGCAGGAAAAATTGTGGACACCAAGGGCCCCAAGATTTCCGTTCTGCGCAGCATGTTATTTTTTGCATTATCGGGACTCCTTTTACTGCTTGTTTTTCTATTCCGGTCTCAGCCTCTGCTCAGTTTGGGTCTCCTACTTATTACCCGCTTGTTTACTGGAATTGGAGAGGGTCTAGTGGGTGCGAGCCCTATAAATTGGGCATTAATGGAGCTCGGCGACGAACATGCCGCAAAAGCGATCTCTTTCAACGGAATAGCCAGCTATGGTGCATTGGCTATTGGTGCGCCCTTGGGTGTGTTGCTGGTGGATCATATCAATTATGAAGCTTTGGCTCTATTGACCAGTGCTATTGGTCTGCTCGGCTATTTTTATTGCCGCGCAAAAACACCCTATCAAGTGGCGGGTAAAAAGGCTGAAAAAGTGAGTTTTAAACGCGTATTGCTTTTAGTAGCTCCCTTTGGAATTTGTCTTGCTTTAGGTGGTCTGGGGTTTGGCAGTATCTCCACTTTTATGACGCTTTACTATGAACATTTCAATTGGGAAAATGGGGCAGCGTGCTTAACTTTATTTGGCGTATTTTTCATTTTAACACGGCTAATTTTCAATAAGGTCATTGACCAATATGGTGGGCTCAAGGTTGCCTTAGTTAGTCTTTTCGTTGAAACAGTAGGCCTCACGGTTATCGCCGTGGCAATTGATCCCTTATGGACCCTATTGGGCGCTGCGTTAACGGGTTTTGGCTTCTCACTGGTATTTCCTGCGCTTGGCGTCGAAGCCATTAAACGGGTAGACCAAAGTCAACAAGGCTCTGCTCTGGCTGCTTATGGGCTATTTATTGATATTTCACTTGGCATCACAGGTCCATTAATTGGCTTTGTGGCCAATAATAGGGGGATGACAGCGATATACCCATTTAGTACCATGATGGTCTGCATTGGTTTTGCCGTTGTTGGAAACCTACTCTATCAAAAACAGCGGGAGCTGACACCATAGTCTCCACTAAACATCCGTACATCGTATCAAAGATATACCTACAAAAAGAGCGGTGAATGTTTAAACATTCACCGCTCTTTTTGTAGGTATATTCGTTAAAGTTAACCTTCAATACTAGGTACGCCAACAACTTCATTGGTATCAGCATTGTAATCGATACCCTCAAAATTGAAACCGAACAAATTGAAAAACTCGTTACGATAACCTTCAATATCTGAAATTTCGGCTAAATTTTCAGTTGTTGCTTTCTCCCACAATGCTGCAACTTCAGCCTGAACATCTTCACGCATTTCTAAGTCATCAACACGGATACGACCTTTCTCATCAAGCAATACCTTACCGTCAGCAGTATAAAGTCGCTCAGCAAACAAACGTTGCATTTGCTCTATTGTACCTTCGTGAATTCCTTTTTCCTTCATGACTTTATACAATAAAGAAATGTATAAAGGAACAACAGGAATAGCTGAGCTTGATTGCGTAACCAGAGCTTTATTTACCGATACATAGGATACACCATTAATATCGCTCAAAATCGCGTTTATGGCAGGCACTGTGCCTTCTAAATCGTCCTTCGCACGACCAATCGTACCATTGCGGTAAATTGGATAAGTAAGTTCAGGACCTATGTAAGAATAGGCAACTGTTTTCGCTCCATAAGCTAACACACCAGCAGCCTTAAGATCTTCGATCCAAAACTTCCAGTCTTCTCCACCCATAACAGCTACAGTATTCGCAATATCTTCTTCATTTTCAACAGGCTGAATGGTAATATCTGAAATTACACCCGTATGGAAATCTACCGTTTTGTTGGTAAATGGTTCTTGTATCGGTTTCAAAACAGAAGCATGTGCTACGCCTGTTTTTGGATGCGTACGGCGTGGTGATGCCAAACTGTAAACCACTAAATCAACCTGTCCCAGATCCTTTTTAATAAGTTCAATAGTTTGTTTTTTCACTTCGTCCGAAAAAGCGTCACCATTGATACTTTTGGCATATAATCCCGCCTCATGGGCTTCTTTCTCAAAAGCTGCGGAATTGTACCATCCCGCAGTCCCGGGCTTGCCTTCTGCCGCAGGTTTTTCAAAAAATACACCGATTGTAGCAGCTCCAGAACCAAATGCTGCAGAAATCCGAGATGCAATACCAAATCCAGTAGAAGCACCGATTACCAATACTTTCTTTGGACCATTCGCGATCTCACCTTTGGATTTCACGTATTCAATTTGATTTTTAATGTTTTGCGCAGCCCCTTGTGGATGCGAGGTTAAACAAATAAAACCTCTAGTTCTTGGTTGTATAATCATCTTGATTAATTTTCTTACTACTTGTTTTATTGATTAGGCAAAATAAGGAATTTTAAATGAGAAAATCGCGATAAAAATCAATTAGTTTTTGTTTCATTTTCATTTAAACGGACATTTGCTTACTTTCACAAAGTTAAGTATACATCGCATTCCACTTATTTATGCCAATCCAATTTACAATAAAAAAGAATAAAAAAAATGCACTTTTTTTAGGAACGCTAGCCGCCTTATTTTTTGCCAGTACCTTCGTTCTAAACCGCATTATGGCCGTGTCCGGTGGAAGCTGGCAATGGACAGCCTCCTTACGGTTTATTTGGATGCTCCCAGTCTTACTTATCATTGTTGCCATAAGAGGAAACCTCATCGATTTACTTAAAGAAATCAGATCCAACCTTTGGCAATGGCTTCTTTGGAGTACCATCGGATTCGGACTGTTCTATGCGACGCTTACCTATGGCGCAAATTATGGCCCATCTTGGCTCGTAGCCAGCACTTTCGAATTCACCATTATAGCCGGCATGTTTATTGGTCCGCTGCTCGAAAAGAAAGGTCAGCGAAAAAGCATATCAAAAGCTTCACTCCTCTTCTCCATTCTAATTTTTTTAGGTATTCTTTTGATGCAAATTTCAGAAGCCCAGTCAACCTCCTTAAACAGCATGTTATTGGGAACCATCCCTGTATTGATCGGTGCCATTGCCTATCCCTTAGGTAACCGTAAAATGATGAAAATATCAAATAATAGGTTAGATGCTTTTCAACGCACGCTCGGGATGACGCTCTGTAGTATGCCATTTTGGATTATCCTGAGTCTATTTGGCTATTCTGATCATGGTTTACCAACTGATAGCCAGCTCTTCCAAACCTTTTTAGTGGCCATTTGTTCGGGGGTGATCGCAACACTTTTATTTTTCTCAGCTACTGATTTCGTTCATCACGATCATAAAGCCTTAGCAGCTGTAGAGGCAACACAGGCCATGGAAGTTATTTTTACGCTGCTAGGCGAAATTCTCATCTTGCAGGCGGCACTTCCAAATGTATATTCCTGTATGGGTATTGTATTGGTGGTCATTGGCATGATACTCCATAGTCGCACAAGTTAATAATGCCCTACCTTTCATCTGCTTGTAATGTTCTGCTTATTTTACTCAGGTTTAAGCTGTTGGCCATTGCCGAGAAAATATCATAATAGGTTCCTTTATGTGCGTATAGATCTTCGTGTTGTCCTTTCTCCACCACCATCCCCTTTTCCATGACCACAATAGCATTGGAATCGATGATCTGGGAGATACTGTGGGAAACGATAATTACTGTACGGTCTTTCTTTATGGCATCCAAACTATTTTTAATCTGTTCGGTCGCAATGGCGTCCAAATTAGCCGTAGGCTCGTCGAGAAAAATAATCGGTGGATTTTTTAAAAACAAACGAGCTATAGCGATCCGCTGCTGCTGCCCCCCTGACAGCGATTGCGCATCTGAATCGTAACCTTTGGGCAAATCCATAATCTGCTCATGGATATAGGCCTTTTTGGCCGCTTCAATGATCTCTTCCCTGGAACTTCCCATTTTACCATATTCAATATTTTCAAAGATAGTTCCTTTAAAAATATGATTCCGTTGCAATACCATACCGATATGTCGACGGAGAAACGCTGTATCGTATTTTGCCAAGTCTACCCCATCCAAAAAAATTTGCCCACTGGTGGGTTCATAAAATTTATCCAATAAGTTGATAATCGTACTTTTCCCGGCTCCACTCAGCCCCACTAATGCCGTAATTTCATTTGGCTTGATCTCAAAATTCACATCCTTTAAAGCAACCGTCCCATTCGGATATTCAAAAAATACATTCCGTAGCGCCAAATGTCCTTTTATCTGTGCCGGCTTATAATCTCCCTTTGATTCTATATACTCGTCAGATTCCAAAATTTCAAAGAAAGATTCCGAATAGACCAGGGCATCGTTTACCTCATCATAAATCCGGTGCAGCTGACGAATCGGCGCCGAAACGTTATTAAATAACATAATATGAAACATAATCGCACCAATGGTAATTTGGCCGGAGAGAACAAGATAGGCCGTTAAAACAATAATTATGACAACGGCAATCTGTTCTACGAAATTTTTAATGCTATCGTAAAAAAAACTTGTTTTTCGAGTTTCCATTTGATTCTCAGTCATTTCATATTGAATCTTTTCATGACGTTTCGCTTCTTCTGGCTCTCGAACGAAAGACTTAATTACCAAAATTGAATCGATCAAACTAATGATGCGATTATTTTTCGACTCCCGGTATTTGCGCATCTGCCTCCTAAAGCCCGTCAATCTGGAGGCTTGGGTCTGACTAATATAAAGATACAAGGGAATAACAGCCAATCCCACTAGACCTACGTATACATTAGCGTAGAACATACAGATTAATGCAATGATTGCATTGGCAAACAAAGGCAGAATATCAATAAAGAAATTTTGGACCAGACGTGTCAACGAACTAATCCCGGCATCTATCCGGGTAGCCAATTTCCCACTTTCATTGTCGGTTGAGGTATAGAAGGCTAACTTATAGGTTAAAATACGGTTTACAATGGATTGAGAAAAGTCACGTGCGATATAAATGCGAAGTTTCTCCCCGTAAAATTTCTGACCAAATTGCACAAAAGCGTAGACAATTTCTTTAATTAGTAAAATAATACTGATTATACCAACAAGATACATGCCTTTCGATAAAGGCTCCTTGGCGACCATCAGCTCATTAATTTGATCTACGGTATAACGTAAAATAAAAGCGTTTATTTGCGCCGCGAAAGACCCCACTACCGTTAATAGCAACGTATAAATAATCAACTGACGATAAGGTTTGGCAAAGGGAACAATTTTCTTAAATAATTGTGGGATAGTCATTGAAATCGATTTTAATACACAGAAAACAATTAAGTTACGGACATTGTTTAACTGAAAGCATACAATCATTTTGATCGCAGCGCAGGGCTGACCTAAATTAGGAAGATATCCAAAGCGTGAAGCCAGCTTCTTTGATAATCGAATAACTTAAACGGTACTGTCAGGAATAGGTTTGGAATTACATAAAACAGGGCTATCCAAAATAGATAGCCCTGTTTTATGTCAAGTGATAGCCCCGCTACATTAACCAAAAATCCGATTTAACACTTTGGCAAGGCGTAAACCACCTTTGAGCATACATTGCTCCATAATATCTTTGTTTTGATAGACATAGGAGTAGGATAAATTGGCATTATTAGCTACGTCAGCGTAAATCTTTTCAGCTAATTGATTTGATTCATACAACCAATTCGAGAGTTCTCCAGCCGCTAACTGCGCATTCTCTTTTTTATTGTTCACATCTAAAACAGTTGCAAACTCGGTGTAACTATACTTCTCATTATCAACCAAATCGCTATCCCATACACGGTGAATATTCGATTTTTTTCCAAACCAGCTTACTTCAATCTTATTGCCTCCTTGATCCTCAGCACGGCTAACGTGCATGGGTTGATGCGCATCGCCCAAAATATGGATCAAGAAATAGAGGTTTTGCTTTTGCTGATCCATTGGAAGAGTTTTATCTGCAAACGACTTCTCAATACGTAGCGCTGTCTTATAAAGATTCTCGTCGGCTGAACTTTCTAAACCCAATTGAAAATCAGCCCAGGGTAAATTCGAGTTTAAATTGATAAAATGGGAATTTCCCAGTTTTTTAAATTCAGGATTGGGATCTGATTTAATAAAATCTCCCCAGTTGGCCCAATAAGCCAGTTTCTGTTTTCCAATAATTTTCCCTATATTTTTTTTGGCTTTTTTTGTCAAATGGCGTTCCGCAATTTCGGCCACGACACGATGTCCTGTTGTACCCCACGCAAATACCGAAGAAAGCTGAAAACACATTGCCATTGCCAGCAAACCCTTAATCATTTTTTTCATTAGATTGTTGTTTTAAATGATGACGAAGTTCTTACCTGTAAAAAACGCTATTCTCTTCACAAACTGGAGTTGAAAAGCGGAATCAAACCTGTAATAACTCATCTTACTATACTAAATGTTAATTATTTGAAAATATCGAAGGTATACTTCGCTGAGGACCAAAACTCATCCAGCGCAATTATTCGAGGCTTAAAAAAAGAAATGAGCTCAGCCCAGTCTGTCTCTTTAAAAACGCTGTAACCTGTTAAGCTTGTGTAGATCCGACAAATCGGTTTCCCATATTCGTCCGTTCCGTCCATGTCCCAAATCCACTCCTCTTCAAGAAGATCCTGCAACAACTCTTTAAACTGAAAAAATTGTTCTGCCATCAATGCCCTCAGTCCAGCATCAGGTTGTGACCACTGTATCGCAACAGTTGCCACTTTGTTATCCGCATCCATTTTGAAGTATAAATGCTTAATGCCTGTCTTGTAGTTGATCCAATTTACCTTATCCCCATCTGCAGATGCATGTAAAGCCATAAATTGGCCAAACTTCGTCCAGAATAACTGTTTTAACTGTTTTATCTCTTCCCTTGAATACACCGATACAAATTTTAGTCAACAAAATTAGCAAAATAGCGCGGTATGTCTAAACCTTATTGGTATCAAAATTGTTGTTTTAACAATATATATTCGAAAGATGAACATGGATAAGAAAAAATCACTGTTACTGTTAGCTGGTGTTGCACTTAGCGCTGTGGCCTATAATGCCTTTAAGCCCGTCATCTCGCGACCTGACGTCGTCGATCCTTTTGACTTGGATAAATACCTTGGAAAATGGTATGAAATAGCTAGACTCGATTTTTATTGGGAAAAAGGCTTAAGTCAAGTTTCGGCAGAATACAGCAAAAATAAAAATGGTACAATACGTGTCAATAACCAAGGGTACTCCAAAAACAAAGAACGCTGGAAACAGTCTATCGGAAAAGCTAAATTTGTCAACAGCCCCAATGAAGGTGCACTTAAAGTGTCGTTCTTTGGACCGTTTTACAGTGGCTATAATATCGTAAAAATAACGTCGGATTATAAGTATGCACTTATTTTTGGAGACAACCTCGACTATATGTGGATTTTGGGCCGTGAGAGGGAAATTCCAGATAAAATAAGAAATGAATTTTTAACCTATGCCCTCCAATGTGGATATAAAACAGGCGATCTGGTGTGGACCAAGCACTAATCCTGTATAGATCAAACCTTAGTTAAAGATCGGGGCCAATAGCTGATAGTTTAACGTCTTGTCCTGCGAGAGCACATCGGCTATTTCTTCAATATCCTCTGGGGTAATTGCATTTCTGATACCTGCATTGTAAAGGTTCGTAAGGAAAAATGCAGCTTCACGTTTTTCGTTAAGCGGCAAAATTGAACTCCCGACATAGAAATTTAATACAGATACAGCATATTCGCCAAACAGGTTAAAACCGAAATCACCATTTTTCTGGAGGCAATAACGCATCATTTTTTCAAAATCAGAACGCAAAGTATCTTTAATCTCAGTGGTCATTGAACATCTTTTTAGAGGCATAGTTGCCGAAAATAGTGTATAACAACATACACTCTTCTCCTGGCAGGACAAAAATGCAAAAAATATCCCAAACAATGTACCGCGAAGCAGTAGATTGTTTGGGATAAATGAAGCGTTATACCACGAATGGTTTACAATGCTTCTGCATGTTGAGAAACATCCAAGCCAAGCTCTTCATCTGTTTCTTCGACGCGCAATGGAGCGATAAGATCGGTGATCTTCAATAGTACCAATGAACCCACGAAGGCAAAAAATGACACCGCAAATAACGCGACCATATGGACAAAAAACAATTTCGTCTCGCCAAAAAATAGGCCATTGTCCACAACAAGCGGATTAACATTATGATGAGCAAACACACCGGTAAGTACCATACCAACCATACCGCCTACCCCGTGACAAGGGAACACATCCAACGTATCGTCTATACTTGTTTTGCTTCTCAGATATACAACCAGATTACTAACCAAAGCACCAACCAAACCAATGATCATCGCATGTGGAATACTGACAAAACCAGCTGCTGGAGTAATTGCAACCAAACCAACAACAGCACCGATACATGCCCCCATTGCTGAAGGTTTTTTTCCACGTATGATATCAACAAATATCCATGCCATCGCGGCCATAGCCGATGCTGTAGTTGTGGTCGCAAAAGCATATGCTGCCAACGAATTTGCTCCACCGGCAGAACCGGCATTAAATCCAAACCAGCCAAACCATAAAAGTGCTGTACCCAAGATCACGTAGCTTATACGTGCTGGATTATGACTTTGTGTCTTACGTCCTTTTAAATAAATAGCAGCTGCCAACGCCGCCCAACCAGCCGACATGTGTACAACTGTACCACCGGCAAAATCAAGAACACCAAATTTTGCCAATATACCTTCTGGATGCCACGTAGCATGTGCCAATGGCATATAAATAAAAATACTGAACAGGATTATGAATAACATAAATGAATTAAAACGGATACGTTCTGCAAAAGCCCCAGTAATTAATGCCGGTGTAATAATCGCAAACTTCAATTGAAACATGGCAAACAAAACCAAAGGTATAGTGGGAAGCGCTCCCCAAGCAACATTCCCTAATGTACCTTTCATCATAAAAAATGTACGCGGATCACCCACAATACCACCGATATCATCGCCGAAAGCTAAACTAAAGCCAACAATGACCCAAAGGATTGTCATTAAACACATACATATAAAGCTTTGCATCATCGTTGAAATTACATTCTTCTTGCTAACCATACCGCCGTAAAAAAAGGCAAGTCCAGGTGTCATAATCAACACCAATGCAGAAGAAGTCAACAACCAGGCCGTATCTCCCGTATCAAATTCTGTCTTGTTTAAGTCAGACAAGTCAATCGAGGGAAATACAAGTCCTAATACTCCCAAAAGAACTAGAACAATGAGTGGAATAATTTTTTTCATTTGTTTAAACTGATTAGTGTTTTCAATACATTAATAAAATTGTTAAAAAAATACAAGAACAAAACAAAAACCTACTTTCGCTTATAATTTTTTCAAATATAAAGTCTTTTTATTAAAAAAATACTATGTTATTTTATTTTTTATGATTTTTTTTACATAATTTCACAAAAACAAATACAAAAACCACAATAATCACTTAATTTTTCAACCAAAAACCAAACACAACAAGTAAAACAAAGATAATTACACCTAAAAACATCAAACAAATCAAACTTAAACCCAAAAAAAACATGAAAAGACTTCTAACAACTATCATCCTGTCGACATTTCTAATAAAAACAGCCACGTGCCAAGAAGAAACAAAAGAAAAAGGAATAGAAATATCCGGATCAGTGGACACCTATTGGAAATATGATTTTCAAAACAAACCCAACATCAACACCTATTTTACGGAAGACAACAACTCTGTGTCTATTGGCATGGTGGATCTGGCTGTAAAAAAGAAGTTTAAAAAAGCATCATTTGTCGGAGAATTATCTTTTGGGCCCAGAGGACAGTATCGATCCATTATGAACGGTGATGGCCAGGCCGGCGATGACAAAAACAGTTTCCACATCCAAAATTTATATGTAGGCTATGATCTAACCGAGAAGCTCAATCTTACTGCAGGATTCATGGGAACATTTGTGGGTTTTGAAGTAATATCGCCCACATACAACTTTCATTATTCAACTTCCTATTTATTTGGCGCCGGCCCCTTTCAAGACGCAGGTTTAAAAGCTACCTATAGTTTCTCAGACAAAGTAGCCTTAATGGTCGGACTATTTAACGACTGGAACGTCTATCAAGATATGAACGGAGTTTCCCATGTCGGATCACAACTGGCCTATACCCCCAATGACAAAAGCAGCTTCTATCTCAATTTTCTGACAGGATCGTCCGCTGGCGGTAAAAATAATTACAGTTCCGGGACCTTGGTCGATCTCGTTGCCAATTATGACTTCACCTCGAAATTTTTCCTTGGATTAAATGCTACAAATTATAAAAAGAGAGATGGTGGCGGTTACTCTGGAATAGCACTTTATCCAAGAATTCATTTTTCAGAAAATTTTGGTCTAGGATTACGCGAAGAGTTTTTCCAAACGCATAAAGAGGAAGAAAATGGAATCCCTAGCTCCAATATCCTCGCAACCACCTTAACAGCAGAATACAATTACCATGGATTCAAATTTATTCCCGAAATCAGAATTGACAAAGGAAATGCCGAACGATTCATCAAGAACGACTTAAGCCCAACTAAATCTGCAGGACAATTTCTATTGGCCTGTGTATACAGTTTCTAAAGAGCATTCCATTACACCAAAGAAAAGGGCAAGTTACACTGCAATGCCCCCAAAAGCGAGACACTTTCTGGGGGCATTTTTATGAGAAAAAACATAGTTTGGAATTCAAACTTAGTCTTGTCGATCGGATCGTTCAAGGTTATTGTTCAGCAAAAAACACTTACCGAACACTTACAGAAACATGCCGATCCATAATACGATCGGATTCGGGCGCATCTGCCTTATACTTGGCAAACTGTGAACCGTACCCCTCTGCACCGATTACCTGTTTGGAAAGCTGCTCTTTACCCAGGTAATCCTTTACAGCTGTTGCGCGCTCAAGCGATAACTTTTTATTAAAATCCTCATTACCTGTTTTGTCGGTATAACCACCGATCTTAATATTGGCTGCAGGAAAAGCCTTTAATATCGCCGCAAGATTACGCAGTTGCACCTGGCTTTCAGGCAACACCTCGGCTGTACCTGTTTTGAAATTCAGGTTATCGAAATCAAACCAGGTATTTTTCAGGGAATCCTCACCGATCGACTTATAATCGGATTTTAGAAATTGGACCAACTGATCTTCTATCCCGCCTTTAAATGCAGCAAGTTTGACACCATCTGGCAAGATGACCTCCGTCTGCTCGCGCTCCACTACACTGGAACCTGTTTTCATCGTACTTGAATCCACCATTGCACTGTTCACACTGGTGTCGGTAGCACCGTCTTGCTTACTGCCACTGCAGCCTTTTCCAAATAAAAACCAGAGTAGAGCCAATATAACCAAGGCGATTAAAATCTTCCACCAACCGCCACCGGAACCGCTTCTGGAACTGTTTTCAGCTATTGCTGCCCGCGACTCGCCTGTTCTCGGCAATGACAAAGGCTCTTTATGTGCTTCCAACTCATTTGCTGGATTAATGGAGCTTGACTTATGACTATCGACCTCCCTGACAACATCGGCAGGAACTGCATGTTCAGTCACCGACTCCGCAGGTGGAGAAAAATGCGCCCCATCGAAAAGCTTTCCAAAGGCACCTAAACCTAAACCCGCTGGCACAGCCGCAGCAAAAGCTGTTTTATTTTCCTGCAAAACATGACCGATACGTTCAAAATCCCAATTTTGTCCCTTATTTGTTAAACTGGAGAATATCGCTGGCAGAGAAAAATTCATTAATTTCCCAATGGAACTACCATCGTAGCCCAAATAACCGGCAACGGTACTCAAAACGGTATCCAGGCCACCACCAAATATTGATCCCAGTAGCCCAGCCGAATTCTCACCTTCCACCGCACGAGCCCCTGCAGACTCATCCGCGTTGGCGACACCGCCGAGAAGACCTTTGAGATCAAAATCCGCAAAATGCTGCTTGGCCTTTTCAAGTATTGCCGAAATTCCACCGGAATCGGAATGTTGGCTTAAACCTAAAAACAAGGCGGGAATTGTTGCATTCAACCCCTGCTTCACCCCCTCTTTATCCTGGTTTAAAACTTGCCCTATCTGAGCGACCGCTTCTTCGTCAAAAAAGTCCTTCGCCCCTTTTAAAAGCTGATTTTCCATAATCTTCGTTTATTTTTAGTTTTTATAAAACTCTAACAAACAAAGGTTTAATTTGTTTACTCAATACGATTTACTGATCAAAATCACCCGAAAGCCATTTCGGAAGAACAAACTCGGATGCCAAATGAGCCCATCGGTAGTTCTGCCAATTAGCTTTACTGATCCACAGCACTTCGTCCAGCTCTTCGTAAGCCTCAAATGCATGACGCTCTGCCAGTTTAATTAAATAGATATAGCCCACGACAACCGTATTAAGCTCATTTACGGCTTGCGTACTGTGGCTTCCGATAAACCGTATTTCCATCCCGCCCACGTCATACTGAAGCTCCTCCTTGAGTTCGCGAATTAAGGTCTCCTCACGGCTTTCTTCCGGAGCTACCTTCCCTCCGGGCAGCTGAAAATAGCTAGAACCTTTTTTACGAACCATCAGCAAATCTCCTTCCGGGGCAAGCATCACCCCCGAGCAAATAACAATTTTGTCCATATCACTTATTTCACACTGATTATTTCAGACCACAAAACTAACTTTTTATCATCAGCTAAGAAATATATCCGACGAACGTCAACACAGTCCTTCAGCACTACATTTAACCTAAATTAACTACCGCTGCAGTAGCTGACCCTTGAATAGTTCTTCAAGTACACAAAAGGAATAGCTAAAGGTTTAACGGTAATTCTTTTTCTTTCAACTGCAATAAAATTGCAAATAATAAACTAATTATCTAAGTTTAAGGTATAAAACGATAATCTATACATCCATATATGAATCGAAGATTAACCTGTTTCATACTAAGCATGTTGTTTCTATTGCCGGGATGCCGGCAAGATAAGAAAAACACAACAAAGACCAATCAGCAAACTGAACAGCGAAAACCTACACCTCCTAAAGAGCAGGTTGAGAAGAAAAAAGTATTTACGGCTGATGATATTATTCTTAAAAAAGAGCTGCTTTACAACAAATACACCCTGGAGGACAGTTATCCCTACAAAGATACCACGCGAGGTTTTCAATGGGATAAAATCAAGGAACGCCTGGCTTTTATCGAAAATTTTCAACAGTCTCCATCGCTGTACGGCGTTCTACAAAATTATCAAAATGAAAAGGGCGAAGCGCCAACAATCCAGAATTATAAGCGGGACTCTTATAAACGCGTGTCCGACAGTTTCAATGTCGAACGCTATCAAGCGGCACCACTCTACGATCTTAACAGCGCCAAGGCCGTTCGTTATGGTCGGGATGGCTGGCTCGTCCGCGTACAAGGTCCAGACAGCATCGCACGGATTCCGATTGAGGGTATTTCATTCGAAGGAAAATATACCGTACCCAAAAGATATCTTCGCATCATTAGCGATACCGTACAGTTCAACATTATCAATGTTGTCGATGTGAAGAACCAAAATATCTGCACCTTGGAGAAGGTCGGTAAGGAATGGCTTGTCCGAAGCATGAACCCCGTGACGAGTGGCCGACACAAACCTCCCCATGCCCAGGAAACACCGACAGGCCTCTTTGTGGTCCAGGAACACAAATCCAAGATGTTTTATTACGAAGACGGTACCAAAACTTATGCCGGATTCGCCCCCTATGCTACCCGATTTACCGCCGGAGCCTATATACATGGGGTGCCAGTTAACAATCCCAATGGCAGCATCATTGAATATAGTGAGAGTCTGGGCACAATACCCAAGTCCCATATGTGCGTCAGAAATGCGTCATCTCACGCTCAATTTGTCTATAAACGGTCAAAAGACCTCGCTTCGCTGGTTGTTGTTATTGATTAACAATATTTAACATTCTGTAAATCAAATATGTATTAACTTTAATCATTAATTTTGTAAACATCTACACAGAAAAGGGAGAAGAATGGGAAATACGTTTATGTTTCTTTTGATGGCACTTAATACAGCACTGTCCTCACAAGAAGAATTAAAAACAACAAATCAACAAACCACCAGCACTCATCGTATCAATGTCGAACGTCAACACACCGAAGTTGACTCGTTGTATGATGAAATGAATCTAGGCAAAGTATTAAAATACGAAGCATTTCGTCAAGCAATGGAAGGCAGAAAAGAACTTCCGATCCACAACAAGGACATCATGACCGTCATCGATTTTTCATTGGCATCAACGGAAAAGAGGCTTGTAGTACTCGATCTTGCGCACAAAAAAGTACTATTCAACACGCTGGTCGCACATGGAAAAAATAGCGGTGAAAACTATGCCGTCAATTTTTCAAATCAACAGGAGTCACTTAAAAGTTCTTTAGGATTCTTTACAACAGAAAACACCTACAATGGCGAGAACGGCTACTCTTTGGTGTTAAATGGTCTTGAAGAAGGGATAAATGACAATGCAAAAGCACGATATGTTGTGATGCATGGCGCCGACTACTGTAGCACAGGAACAATAGCAAGTTTAGGCAGACTTGGCAAAAGCTACGGCTGCCCCGCGGTTCCAAGGGAATTTGCAGGTCCAATCATTAACACAATCAAAGATGGAACGTTGTTGTTTATTTATGCCGACAACTCCGAATACCTCGCAAAAACACGTTTGATCCATCAACCCAATATATTAATGGCTCAATTTCAAAAAAGACAGTCTGCCTTTGATCACGAAGGCTAACAACAAAAAAGCCTGATAGAAATATTTCATCAGGCTTTTTTATGTTATAAATCGCTGTCCGACAGACCACCTTCGCATTCACGCTAAGCTAAGATTTATGCTTTTTCTTAAATTTCAACATCCAATTGTAAATTGCATCGTCATGAAACAATCGTTCCACGCTTCCGTGTGTGCCCCCTTTTATTACATTTAAGCTCACATTCGCTTCCGGGTCCTCTCTTTTTATCGCATTCATAATTTTTCGGGATTCCGAAATTGGCACAGCACGATCAGCAGTACCATGATGAAGCCATATCGGCACCTGCGTCAGGTTAGATGCATACTGACTCGATCCACCACCACATATTGCAACGGCAGCAGCGACCCTTTCGGGATATTTACCAGCCACATCCATGGTGCCATAGCCTCCCATACTCATGCCGCAAACGTAAATACGGTCGGGGTCGGCATTGTAATGTTCAATAACATAGTCAACAATTTCGATTACTTTGTCTGGATCCCATCCTCCCCGGGACTGTGGTGCAACAATTATCCCAGGTACATCCTGCCCTTTATTGATGGCATACAATACACCGTAACGCTTTACACGGTCTAAATTTGTCCCAGACAAACTTCTTCCGTGCAAAAACACAAACACAGGCTGCTTTTCAGATTCCAATGAATCCGGTGCAGCATCTTTCAATAGAAAAGGATAAGCAGTCTCCCCTTTTATAGCGTGTATTTCCTGCGCGTTTACGCGCATCAACAGCATAAAGAAAAAACAGATATACAGGTAAATTTTTCGCATATTTCTTGTCTATGACTATCTAGCTTAATTTTGGAGCACTAAAAATACAATTAAATGACTTTTATGGTATGCATTTAACATGTTTTAACATTTCGATTTCGAGAACATGGCCATTCAAACAAAAGAAAAGCTTCATTCCTTATTAGCACAAATTGGTCATTTGAAAGATTCCATCCAATTATAATTGCATTTCATGCCAAATTTATCTTAGTTTGTAACATTGAAGCAAAATATCCAAGCTCTCACATGAAAATATTGCATACCGCCGATTGGCATTTAGGAAAAAGATTGGACAGTTTTTCCCGGATAGATGAACAAGTACTGGTCATGGATGAAATCGTTCGTATCGCAGATCGGGAAGACGTGGATCTGGTGATCATCGCAGGAGATCTGTTCGATGCCTTCAATCCAGGTGTGGAAGCCATTGAGTTATTTTACCGAACCATCAAGCGTCTTACAAAAAATGGCATGCGTCCTGTAATAGCAATCGCAGGCAATCACGATTCACCTCATTTGATTGATGCGCCCGATCCTTTGGCAAGAGCGTCGGGGATCATCTTAATCGGGCATCCTCATGCTGTGGTCACTCCTTTCGCAACAGAGGGTTTCACCGTGTTACAGTCAGATACAGGCTTCATCGAATTAAGCTTGCCGCAATTTGACTACCCGATTCGTATTGTTCACACAGCCTATGCCAATGAAATACGCTTAAAACAGTATCTAGGCGAAGAGAAAGAAAGTAAATTGAATGAAGTTTTAGCGGCAAATTGGCAAAAAATAGCCAATACCTATTGCGATGATAAAGGCGTCAATATATTGACGGCACACCTTTACATGAATAAATTGGGCAGTCCACTTTTAGAGGAGCCAGATGGCGAAAAACCGGTGAAAATTGGTAATGCAGACTTAATCTATTCAGAGGCCATCCCGCCGCAGGTCCAATACACGGCATTAGGACATCTCCATGGCTATAAAAATATCGGTTCGGCTGAGAAACCGGTGATTTATGCATCTTCGCCCCTATGTTATAGCTTTTCGGAGGCTGGGCAAACTAAATACGTTGCGTTGGTGAATGTATTGGCCGGCGAACAAGCAATTGTCGAGCGCATTCCATTGACTCAGGGCAAACCGCTGGTCAGAAAATCATTCGACGATATTGAGCAGTGTATATGCTGGTTGTCTGAAAACCCCGATGCATTGGTGGAGCTCACGTTGAAATCAGAGACCTTCTTAAAAGCCGAGGACCGCAAGCGAATCTATCAGAGCCATTCGGGAATAATCTACCTCATTCCGCTCGTTAAGCAAGATGAGCAAGAGCTGCTTGAAGCCAAAGAAATTAATCTTACACAAGACATGTCGACTTTATTCAACGATTATTTTAAATCCAAGAACGGCAACCAGGCACCCAATGATGATATCCTTAATCTTTTCCGCGAAATCCTAAACTCATAATCCATGATTCCATTACAGCTAACTCTAGAAGGGATATACTCTTATCAAGAACGTCAGACGATCGACTTCTCTGCGCTTTCTCAAGCAGGTCTTTTTGGTATCTTCGGTGCTGTGGGTTCCGGCAAATCATCGATATTGGAAGCGATTACCTACGCCCTATTTGGAGAGACGGAACGTCTGAATGCACGGGATAAACGCGCTTATAACATGATGAATCTAAAGTCTAACCGATCTTATATTGAGCTTGATTTCGTCAACTTTGAAGACCGTACATTTAGAATTACCCGCGAATTTAAACGCAATTCCAAAAATTTCGATGATGTGAAATCGCCCACGGTTGTACTCTACGAAAAAATCAATGAAGCATGGGTTCCACTAGAAAGCAGCAATACACAGCATATCATCGGATTAAGCTATGAGAACTTCAAGCGAACAATCATCATTCCCCAAGGACAGTTCAAAGAATTTATAGAACTCGGCGCCAAGGAACGCACGGATATGATGAAAGAAATTTTTCAGCTGCATCGATTCGACCTGCAGGATAAAGTTTCCAACCTCTATAAAAAAAATCAGTCCGAACTGGATCACCTCAACGGTCAATTAATCGGATTTGATGAGGTCACAACCGAACTGATAGAAACGACCGAAACAAATCTCCAACTGGCAGTCGAGTCTTTTGTCGTCATTGAGTCGTCGTACAAGGCGCATCATGAAAGGTTCTTAAACCTCAAAAAACTCAAAGAGGATTTCTTAGAACTCCGAACAGTGAAAGCACTCTTTCAGCAATTGCTAGAACAAAAAGATGAAAAAGAAACTTTACGGTTAAAGTTAAATCGCTTTGAGGAAGCGCAAACCAACTTTCTACATATTCTTAAAACCAAGGAAAAATTAGCGGCAGAAGGCCTAATTGCACAGAAAAGAGTAGAAACCGAAAAGCAGAGACAGGCCGAAATTCAACAGCTGATCCAGGAGCATTCCTCAAGTCTAAATCTGTTGAAATCACAATATGAGCTGCTACCACAGCGTCGTATTCAGGAATTGGACCTGGAATTGATAAGCCAATTGATTACGTTTTCAAATGAAATCAAGAGTTTACAGGATCGGGCGCAGAAGGGACGCAATTTTGTGCAGGAAACGAAAGATCAACAACGACATTGTAAAGCCAGAATCCAGGAGACAGAAATTCAGATCGCTAGCCTAAAGCAATCAAAACCCTCAGCCCATGAACTCATGGAACTTGGGCAGTGGTATACGAAACAGCAGGGCATCCAACAACTGGAAGATGACCTGAACAAACAGGCCATTGATTTAGAAAAAAGCATAACCATGCTGAACCAGGAACTCCATACTTTCCATCCTAACCTCGAAGAGTTCCGATCAAATCACCTTCTTGTGGTCAGCGCCCTCGAGCAAAAACTTCAGGCCCTCCACGAGGAAAAATCACATCTTCTCCTGCAGCAAAGGTTGACCCAATATGCTGAAAACCTTAAACCAGGATCCCCATGCCCACTATGTGGAGCTTTGGAACATCCCGCCATCAATCAAGGACAGGATATTTCCCAGGACATTGCCGCCAATGAAAAATTGATTACCGAGACAAATGAAAGTCTTAAGCATCAACAGGATCAGCAATTTCAAGTCGAGAAACTCCAGCTACGCCTGCAGTCATTGCATGATCAGCAACAAGATCTATATACAAAAATTCAGCTAAATGCCCGTAACAAAATTGCCCATGTGCAGCAATTTACATGGGCTGGTTATAGCGCTACCGATGAATCCAACTATATCTCAAAGAAGCAGGATCTCGCTCGGATCGATACACAGATAGCAGCGTCGGAGCAGCTGCTCGTCGAACATCAGGCTACACTCGCCTCCGTTGAGGAAAAGCTGGAGAAATACAATAAAGCACTGCATCAGTTTGAACGTGATGAAGCAAGCAAACAGGCCCAGATTAATCAAAATATGGGGAATCTAAAAACGCTGCGCTGGTCCGACTATAAAATGCGGGAGTCCGAAGCAGTCGAACAGGAATATACTGCACTGAAAAGATCGAATCTTGAGATTGAGCGCGACTACATTGCTTTAAGCGAACGATTAAATGAGTTAAACAGTCAATTTGCAGCCCAAAACAGCTTGGTACAGACCATTGTTGAACAGCTCGGACATATCGAACGTGAAAGTCAAGAGGCCGATGTCACGCTCCAACAGCTACTTGAGGCGTCACCCTTTGAAACGTTGGAAGAGATTCGGCAAATACTCGCGGAGAATTTGTCTGTCACACAGATCCGACAAGAGCTGGAGCAATTTCAGATCCAATTTGAAACGGTGAAGGCACAAATCAGTCAGTTGGAAAAGAAACTCGTCGACCAGGTATATGACGAAAACCAATATCTCGCCCAGGAAAAAATCCTGGATGAGAGCGCCCAACAATTGAAAGCAAGCACAGAAAATGTTGCCCGACTTCAACAAGAGCGCGATCAGCTAAGAATCGCCTATGCTAAAAAGGAAAATCTCCTGCAACAACAGATCAAACTAAGTTTACGCCACGAGAATTTGAAACAACTTTTTAATTTATTTAAAGGAGCGGGCTTTGTGCAATATGTTTCTTCGATTTATTTACGGCAGCTGTGTGATCATGCGAACATTCGTTTCCATCGCATGACCCGCAATCAACTCAGCCTGCAGCTGAATGACAACAATGAATTTGAAATTATCGATTATTTGAACGAAGGAAAAAGTCGCAGCGTAAAAACACTGTCTGGTGGACAGGCGTTTCAAGTATCCCTAAGCTTGGCTTTGGCCTTAGCAGAAAGTGTACAGTCAAATTCGCGTGCGGCCAGAAACTTCTTTTTTATCGATGAAGGCTTTGGAACACAAGACATTACTTCTGTTAACATTGTTTTCGAAACGCTATTGGATTTACACAAAGAAAACCGCATCGTCGGCATTATTTCACATGTTGAAGAGCTCAAAGAACGTATTCCAGTGTCCCTTTCGATAGAAAAGGATGAAGAAAGGGGCAGCCAAATTTTTATCAATTAATTCCGTTTTATTTTGTATATTAGTTATAGCGGTTCCGCTGAACGAGCCTGATCGCTATAACCAACAAAAACAAAAGATTATGGGCTTATTTTCAAACAATAAAAAAGAAAAAGGGTCTCATCCTTTTTTTCATAAGGCAACCAAAACAGTAAGCTGCACGGCCTTTTCAGCTAAAGAAACCCGTCAAACAAGGACGGTACAATCCATCCTTTTTGTCAAACAATACGATATACTAACGATCTTAAGGGAGGTTTTAATGCCGCAGAATCAAAACTAAAATTAAACAGATTTCCATCTTCCATAGTAACGTGAATGATGTTGGCCCTCCATGTAAACGTAAACAGACTATGTTTACTACGCACGATTACTGCCTAGGTTAAAGAAAGTCTAGGTACAACATAGCGAATAAAGCTATCAAAATTTAGCAAAACAACATGATTGCTAATCCCTGGGAACCAGAACTTCACAATTGGCTTTAGGGCAGAAAAAGAAATACAATAAAACATTGAAATTATAAAAAAGAAAGTTTATTTTAACAAGACAAAACTTTTTCCAAAAAAATATTGTCATACGATAAATAACAATCGATAGACAGTATATTTGTCAGCTATATGAAGTACAAACAAATCAACAATAATTCCATCAATCAAATCATGCTAATCGTCATCATATTGGCGATATGTATATTGATATTTACAAGCCTATTCTACTATCTCCCCGGTTTCTTGGGAGCAGTTACGTTATATATTCTTTTTAGAAAAATCAACTTTAAGCTGACTGAAGAAAAAAAATGGAATAAATCTTTTGCCAGTATTTTATTGATATTATTAACCATCATATTCTGGGTAGGGCCACTCTATCTGTTAATCAACTACATGGTACCTCAGGTAACAGAAGTCATTAGCAACAAAGACGATCTGATACACAAGTTTGATTCGATCAAAACGTACTTTAAAGACAGCCCCTATTTAAGCAATATCGATCTTTCTGATACCGCCTTAATGGGAACGCTTCAAAAAGCAGCTAAATTTATACCCAATATTCTGAATTCCGTTGCGGAAGTTGGTGTCAATATACTGGTGGCGCTATTTGTGTTGTATTTTATGTTGGTTAGCAGCAAAAAACTAGAACAAACCATTTATCAAGCTATCCCTTTCACCCAAACCAGTAAAGCCGAGTTGTGGAAAGAGTTTGACATGATGGTAAAATCCAATGCAATCGGCATCCCGATTTTGGCCATATGCCAAGGTATTGTAGCGGGTCTTGGCTATTGGTTCTTTGGCTTAGAGAGCCCGATCTTTCTGGGAATTCTTACCGCAGTTTCCACTATAATCCCAATTTTGGGAACCATGGTGGTGTATCTGCCCGCAGCGCTTTTTCTACTGGCGAATGGACAGTCCGGAAATGCAATAGGTCTTGCCTTATATGGTATCATTATAATTGGTAGTATTGATAATGTACTTCGATTTACCATATTGAAAAAGTTGGGTGACGTTCATCCCTTAATAACGGTATTCGGTGTTTTGCTGGGATTAAACCTATTTGGTATGCTGGGATTAATATTTGGTCCACTAATCCTATCTTGTGTTGGCGTGCTACTGAAAGTGTACAGCATTGAATTCGGACGAAGTACACCTGATATTATTCAATCTACCTCATTGACAGACACAAAGTCCAGGCATGACGGTCCTGACATCATAGAATAAGGGAAGTGCAACAGGTTAAATTGTTTTGATCACAACATGCATTAATATCCAGTATACTGTCATAAATGAATTTCTACGATTAAGAATCCCTTTTTTTTCATAGTTTTGATCATTAGTATAATAGATTCTTCAATACTTTCTACGCAAAAATTGACGATGTATTAAGCATTAAAATGATAAAATCACGAAATTGATTTAAAAGCAAACGTATTCTATGAACAAAAAGATAATCTTAGGAGTGACAGCGGTATTGACTGCCGGGATTCTTTCCTCATGTAACAACAACAAAACAAAATCAGATCAAACGGCAAATACGACGCAGGAAGCCAGTGCTGAAAGCCATGACCATGCAGGCCATGATCATGCAGACCACAACCCTAGTCAAGCTGCGCCAAAGCAATCTTCCGACCCTGCAGCCATTCTTCCTAATTTCACATTTTATCAGCTTCGTTCGGGCATCCGTGTTACGCAGGAAAACGTCGCTAAAGACAAGAATACCGTTTTTATTCTATTTGATCCCGGGTGTAGTCATTGCCAACATGAAGCTACGGAGCTTGAAAAGAATATTGATCGTATAAAAGACGTCAATATTTATTATATTTCCATGAATGATCCGGCCTTAATATTAGGTTTTTTTGACACCTTTGCACCTAAACTATCCAAAGCATCCAACGTAGAAGTATTGATTGATAAAGACCAAACGTTTATACAGACCATCCACGTACCTTCACAATTTCCCGCAAATTACGTCTATGGTGCGGACGGAAAACTAAAAGCACATTGGGAAGGTGAAAAAAATATTAACGAAGCAATAAGCCAATTTCATAAATAATCTGAAATGCTAAACATAGCAATCAATGGATTCGGACGCATCGGTCGGAATACACTACGTAATATTTTTTTACGGGAGGCTTTCGATGAACTGCAGGTCATTGCCATCAATGACCTGACAGATACGAAGACCTTAGCCCACCTATTTAAATACGATTCTGTACATGGTCCTTTTCCTGGCACCGTGACACACGATGAAAAACATATTATTGTCAATGGTCTTTCCATCTTGGTTACCAATGAAAAAGATCCTGCAGCACTGCCTTGGCAGGAGCTTCAAATTGATGTTGTCATCGAATCTACAGGGTATTTCACCAGTCGTGACAAAGCGGCTCTCCACCTGGAAGCTGGTGCAAAAAAAGTGATTATCTCCGCCCCGGCACAAGATAAAGACATTCCAACAGTGGTATTGGGCATTAATGACAGTGTCATTGATCTATCCGCTTCGATTTTATCCAATGCTTCCTGTACAACAAACAATGTTGCTCCACTTGTTAAAATATTGGATGAAAAATGGGGCATCAGAGATGGCTATATTACCACGGTTCATTCCATGACGGGAGATCAGAATCTTCACGACGCACCACATAAAGATTTGAGGAGAGCGCGGGCAGCATCGTCGGCGATCATTCCAACAACTACTGGTGCCGCTAAAGCGATTACCAATGTTTTTCCGCATCTGCAGAATAAACTTGGCGGAGCCGGGATACGTGTACCCGTACTCAATGGTTCATTGACGGACTTTACCTGTACGCTCGAGAAAGAAACCACCGTAGAGGAAATCAATAAAGCGTTCAAAGCTGCAGCAGAAAACGAATTAAAAAACGTATTATTTTATACAGAAGACCCTATCGTTTCGGTCGATATTATCAATAACCCCTATTCATGTGTATTTGATGCGCAGTTAACCTCGGTGGTGGGCGGTCTGGTCAAAGTTGTGGGCTGGTATGACAATGAATTTGGTTATTCCAATCGTTTGGTTGACCTTCTGATCAAGATCGACAGGCTCGTATAAGTTTGCTACCTCATCATCATCTTAGGATAGGTGGCGGCATAAAAAAAGCGTCCTTGCCAATTATAATTGGCAAGGACGCTTTTTTTTCTTCATGCATTAATTTTACATTTCCCCTTCAACGCCTAATCCAAATAACGCAAAATCATATTTGACCGGGTCCAGCGGATCCAGTAAGCGCAGATTGGCTGTTAATTCCTGGGCTGTTTTCCAATTCACTTTATCCAGCGTAATTAGACCAAATTTGCGGGCAACACGCTCGACATGGACGTCGCATGGACAGATGAGATCTTTTGGGGACAGGCGGTGCCAAATACCAAAATCTACACCTTTTGTATCTTTTCTGACCATCCAGCGTAAAAACATATTGATCCGCTTAACGGTCGACTTCTGTGCTGGACTACTAATGTGCTTCCGCGTGCGAACAGGATAATCAGGCAAGGAAAAGAAATAGGTTTTAAAAGCATTCAATGCCATTTCTAGGTCGACCTCTTCCCTGTTCTCCTGTCCTACGAGAAAAGCATCCTCCAAAGATTCGAAATGCGCATAGTGATGCTTAAAAAAAGAAACAAAATAAAGAATGTCGGTATCATTGAAGGTACGGTGCTTAAATCCCAGTAAGGTCTTTAAATCCTGTTCCTGGTGATTAATGATATAATCGTATGGCGAACCATCCATACGAGCCACCAGTTCATTACATTTATTGATAATCGTCTTTCTTTGTCCCCAAGCCATGATGGAAGCCAAAAATCCCATGATCTCAATATCCTGCTTCCGGGAAAATTGATGGGGAATCGATATGGGATCATTTGGAATAAAACCAGGTTGATTATATTCATCAACTTTCTTATCCAAGAAATCTTTCAGATCAAAATCAACTGCCATGCTAATCCTTATCTTCCTGTCTGCAGGATACCTTTACAAATTTTTGCAATCAAGCCTGGGCCTTCGTATATAAAACCGGTATAAACTTGAATGAGACTGGCTCCAGCATCTAACTTCTCAATGGCATCTTTCGCCGAATGAATACCCCCTACACCGATGATGGGAAATGCCCTGTTGGACTTTTCACTTAAGTAGCGAATCACTTCCGTTGAACGCTTTGTCAAAGGGCGTCCACTTACCCCACCCGCTTCATTGATCAGCTCCTGTTGGCTCTGTAAGCCTTCTCTTGAAATCGTCGTATTTGTTGCGATAACACCTGCAATTTGAGTTTCCAAAACGATCTCGACGATATCATCCAATTGACTATCCGTCAAATCGGGCGCTATTTTAAGCAAGATAGGCTTCGGAGCCGATTTTGCGATATTGAGGCTTTGTAAAGTATTCAATATATGTTTTAAAGGCTCCTTTTCCTGTAAATCCCGTAAGCCCGGTGTATTCGGAGAGCTCACATTAACAACAAAATAATCCACGTAGTCAAACAATGCATTGAAGCAATAAATGTAGTCGTTGACAGCTTCTTCATTGGGTGTCACCTTATTCTTACCAATGTTCCCCCCTATTAACAATCCTTTTCGATCCTTTAGATTTTTCAACCTTGTGGCGGCAACATCTGCCCCCTGATTATTAAATCCCATTCTATTGATCAACGCTTCATCGGGAACAAGGCGGAACATCCTGGGTTTATCGTTGCCCGGTTGCGGCTTAGGAGTTACCGTTCCAATTTCGATAAAACCAAATCCCAAATTAGTCATATCTGCAATATATTCCGCATTTTTATCAAAGCCAGCAGCAAGACCCACCGGATTTTTAAATTTCAATCCAAAGACTTCGCGTTCCAAACGTGGATCTTCCACGGTAAAAAAAGCATTCAATAATTGTTTGGCGCCCCAAATTTTTGAGAAAACATTCAATCCACCGGTCACTTTATGGTGAGCCGTCTCCGGATTCATTGTAAAGAATATAGGTTTGACTAATTTATACATAATCGCAAAGTTACTCAAAGAAGAAGAAATATTCATTACTTTTGTACTTTTGCAGTTGAAATGATATCAATAAATAATTTAACATTTGAAATAGGATCTCGCGCTTTATATGACGAAGCAAACTGGCATATCAAACCAGGAGATAAAGTTGGCTTGATCGGTGCCAATGGCACAGGTAAATCGACTTTACTTCGCCTTATTGTCGGTCAATATACGCCCACATCAGGAACGATTTCCATGGCGAAGGACCTTAAGATTGGTTATTTAAACCAGGACTTATTGTCGTACCATTCTGACAAAAGCATTTTGCATGTTGCCATGGAAGCTTTTGAGCGCCAAAATCAATTACATGCCGAAATCGAGGACTTACTCCACAAATTAGAAACAGATTATTCGGATGACATCCTGAATAAGCTAAGCGATAAACAAGTAGAATTTGAGGCTTTAGATGGTTATAACATCGAATTTAAGGCCCATGAAATCCTTGCCGGTTTAGGTTTTTCTGAAGAAGAACAGAAAAGACCATTGGCCACTTTCTCCGGAGGATGGCGTATGCGGGTTATGCTTGCCCGTATCCTATTGCAAACTCCAGACATTCTGTTACTGGATGAGCCAACCAACCACATGGACTTACCTTCCATCAAATGGCTGGAGAATTATCTTCAAGCATTCGACGGTGCCATTGTGATTGTTTCCCACGATCGATACTTCCTTGACCGCATCATTAAGAAAACGGTAGAATCACGCAAAGGAAAATTAACGCTTTATGCAGGTAATTACAGTTTTTATCTTGAAGAGAAAGAACTACGGAATGAATTGCAAGCCAATCAGTTCAAAAACCAGCAAGCCAAGATAAAACAGGAAGAACGTCTTATTGAGCGTTTCCGCGCTAAGGCCTCTAAAGCCAAAATGGCGCAGTCGCGCATCAAGGCATTGGATCGCTTGGAGAGAATTGACGATGTGGACGATGACAATCCTACGGTCAACTTCAGCTTTAAATTTTCAAAAGCTTCGGGGCGCCACGTCGTGACATTGGAAAATATTTCTAAGTCCTATCCTAATCTGGAGATCTTAAAAAATACTTCAGCAATTATAGAAAAAGGGGATAAAATTGCCCTGATTGGTGCCAATGGTAAAGGTAAATCTACCCTCTTACGTATCGTAGCCAATGCAGATCATGAGTTTGAAGGAAAAGCTGAACAAGGGCACAACGTTTCGCAGACATTTTTTGCGCAACATCAGCTAGAGGCTCTACACCTGGAAAATTCCATACTTGCCGAGTTACAAGCTTTTGCGCCGAAGCATACAGAGACTGAATTGCGCTCCATCCTTGGGTGTTTTCTATTCACCGGTGATGACGCTTTCAAAAAAATCAAAGTACTTTCCGGAGGTGAAAAATCACGGGTAGCCCTTGCAAAAGCATTAACCGCGGACGCAAACTTCCTGGCGCTTGATGAGCCTACCAACCACTTGGATATGCAGTCTGTCAACATTCTGATCCAGGCTTTACAGCAATACGAAGGTACATTTATCGTTGTCTCCCACGATCGTTATTTTTTGGACAATGTAGCAAACAAAATTTGGTACATTGAAGACAAACAGATCAAGGAGTACCCAGGTACTTACCAGGAGTATGAAGAATGGGCTGCAAAACGCGTTGTGAAGACGGAGGTAAAAACGGAGAAAAAAGTTAAGGAAGAACCCAAAGTAAAGAAAGAAAAGCAACCGCTTACGGAAGATAAAACACGTTTGTTGAGTAAAAAAAATAAGGAGCTAACGTCTTTCGAACAAAAAATTGAGGAGCAGGAAATTTTAGTTAAAAATTTAGAATCAAAGCTTGCCGACGAAGCAGTGTATTCGGATGCGACTAAGTTACAGGAAACTACACGCTCTTACAACTCAGCGAAGGCATTATTGACGCAATTTCAGGAGAGTTGGGAGCAGCTGGCGGAAGAAATCATGGAATTGGAAAATGGTTAATTTTTTTGGCTTAAAATCAGCTTATTAAACCTCAAAGCGTGATTTTAAGCCAAAATTATTTGCAGGAACAGGATTAAAGCCCTACTTTTGCATCACTTCAAACAAGGAACGACAGTTCAAAAACAAAGAAGTAAGATTCCGTAGCTCAGCTGGTAGAGCAATACACTTTTAATGTATGGGTCCTGGGTTCGAATCCCAGCGGGATCACTGAGAAAAGCTAATCGCAAGATTAGCTTTTCTTTTTTAAGCGTATTACCTTAGATTTTCAAAGACACATAATTATCAATGTGGAATTTGTTTATCAGGTTATTCTACTTCGATTTAATGATGTCATTTATTTTCACGCAATGACTTTAATCCTTTAATTCCGTTCAAAATACCTCCTTTAATCATATTTCCATATCCAACAGCCGATAATTCTAAATGTATATGGATTAGTTTTAAAAATGTAAGTAGTCAACGTTAAAACATTCCAGTTTTAGATGCTTTGAAATAGGTCAAAAGATCATTTCGCTTTATCTCTATACCTAAATGAACTATTACCGCGAAACAGTTTTTTTTGTCACAGAAGTGTAGTTCCTTTTCCTTTTTTTTGTTTGATCTTTAATTGCAGTAAATGAGGATCAAAGAGTGATCAGATTCTAATTTAGTACAGTGCTTGTTCAGTGCTTGTTCAGTGCTTACTCAGTGGGAACTGAACAAATACTGACTAATCACTGTCTAAAAAATGATTGAAAACTGTTATTACCTCCAAATTGGTATTAGAATGCATCAGTTTTAATGCCTCCTTAGCTATTTATTATCAGCCAAGTGTGGCAGCCATCAAAAAGGGATCAAGCTAACCATATTAATAACGCTGCTGTCTACCTGGGCGTTTAGCAATTTAGCCCCATATTTACATGAACGAGCAGAATAAGTGCTGGACCTTGATCGATGACATCCTTGACATTGCATGTAGTAATAAACAACGTGGTTTAATTGCGTATAGCGATTAAAGAAAACCTTTGTGAATCGGACAGCAAGATATAAAAATTTGGAGTATTGAATCCCGCGATGCTTCATCGACAAGAAAATAAGCTGGCTAGCTGTATAGACCAGTAACAAGAATAGTGAATCCGTATAAACGAATCTGCGTAACAGCAAAATGAGACTAACCATCGGGATTTTGATACAATATGACCAAAATCAAATGTGTTATTTCACTATTTTCACCCATTCATTCGATAACATGTATAAACAATTAGCAAGTCCATCGACATCTTCGAAATACAATCAGAAGCCATGAATAATAAAAACCTTTCTACAAAACCACACTATCCCATTTTAGACGGACTACGAGGATTGGCGGCGATTATCGTTGTCACCTTTCATCTCACCGAGCCATTGGCAACAGGTCACCTCGATATCTTGGTAAACCATGGCTATTTGGCAGTTGACTTTTTCTTTCTTTTATCTGGCTTTGTAGTCGGTTATGCTTATGATGATCGCTGGCGTACAATGTCGATTGGCACTTTCTTTAAACGCCGTATTGAACGCCTTCAGCCCATGGTTATACTGGGTATGACTCTTGGCGCGATAGGCTTCTACTTTACAGATTCCACCATCTGGCCACTTATTCATACCGTCCCGATTTGGAAAATGCTTCTCGTAATGCTCATCGGTTATACGATTCTCCCCGTCCCCCTCTCTTTGGATATTCGTGGTTGGCAGGAAATGCACCCGCTCAATAGTGTTGGCTGGTCATTGTTTTTTGAATATATTGCCAATATTCTCTATGCTATCGGTATTCGTAAATTATCCAAAACAGCCTTAAGCATTTTGGTCATTATCGCAGCTGTGGCGCTCGCGCATTTGGCGATTACAAGTCCCAATGGTGATGTTAGTGGTGGCTGGACGTTAAATGTTGAGCAAGTGCGGATAGGAATCACCCGCACCATGTATCCCTTTTTTGCGGGCCTTTTGCTATCCAGAATAACCAATCCCAGCCGTATCCGACATGCATTTTTATACTGCAGTATTTTAATCGCCATTGTGTTGTATATGCCTCGTATAGGCGGAGCAGATCAGCTTTGGTTGAACGGGATATATGAGTCTGTATGCATTATCATTGTATTTCCCTTGATTGTTTACTTGGGAACAAGTAACATATCAAGTAGCAGAATAGAAAATAAGCTCTGCAAGTTTTTGGGTGACATCTCCTACCCGCTATACCTCGTACACTATCCTTTGGTCTATTTTTATGTTGCCTGGATCAGCAATAACAAGGATGTGACGCTAGTGACAGCCTTGCCTTATGCCCTATTGATTTTGCTGACGAGTATTGCACTGGCCTATGTCAGCTTGAAATGGTATGACGAACCTGTCCGTACATGGCTCAGAAAGAAATTGGACTAATCATTGTTTCTATAGCTCTGCTTTGAGCTTTTGCAAGAGATGGGGTAACTTTTTGTGCAACTGCTTTTTCCAGCCCATTTCCATAATAAAACTGATCAAAACCAGCTTAATGCCTTTATAACCGGACTGTTTCACTTTCAAAAGAGTCCCACTACAGGTTGGTTCTAATGAAAAGCTCAACACTGTATCCAATTTTGTGAAGATTCCTTTCGTTAGTTTATCTGCCTTATCCGAATGAATTCCGGCACAGGCCAATGCTTTCTCACCAGTAGCTTCACCCCGGTAGCTATACGCAAGATATTGCTTGGGTATTGCCGAAATAATTTCGCAATGCGTAATACCATCCCAGCCCTTCTGGGCTTTCATCCTAAACGTAAAATAATGTCCTGTCTCGGCTTCGATGTCGTTTGGCATAAACCAAGCCCCAAGCAGGTCTGCTTCCGTCAATGCACGCCACACCAGATCTTGGTCATAGGGCAAAAATACTGTCAATTTAATTGTTCTCTCCATTTTTTGCATAGCTAAAACTGCTGGCCCAACAGTAATATCAGTTTTTTGATTTTTTCCATACGATTTAATTATTCATGCAATCAAATGTAATAAGACCACGATGAAAGCCAAGTACACCATCGGTTAAAGATCGTCCATTTCCTATTAATTCTTAATGATTTCCTACCCAAACGAATTAAAATGTTACAAAACAATTTCCAAAGCTGATTAATCAATCGATTGACTAAACTAATTATGATAAAAGTTTATTTTTTTTACACACCATAAAAGATACCTTATTTATATTTATTGATACACAATATAAACCATTATGAGAAAACTTTTAAATTTAATGCTTGCAACCCTCGCACTAGGGGTTGCATCCTGCAACAAGACCTTGGTTAACACCGAAGAAAGTGTAGGAAATCTAAAGGCAAACGCAGCAACAACTTCGGTAACCAATGAATGGAGCAGTAATCCCTATAAGCTGAATGTCATCTATTTTGTTCCAAATGATGTTGACTCCATTCCCAATTTCAGAAAGCGTCTTAGCAAGATCCTCTTAGATGCCCAAAATATGTTTGCAAATAATATGGATCGCGAAGGCTTTGGTAGAAAATCTTTCGGATTGGATCTACTCAATGACAGTTTGATTAATATCCATTACATCACCGGAAAATACGGCAAAGCTACTTATCCATATTCGGGGGGTAGCGGAGCAGTGAAGGCAGAAGTGGACAGCTATTTTAACCAAAATCCGTCAGGAAAAAAAAGCGAGCACAATCTAATCATTATTCCAACATATAATACAGATCCAGCTAATCCCGGAGGTCCGCCGTTCTATGGTACAGGCACCAGCTGCTACGCCTTAGATTATGTAAATCTGGACGCTAAAAACTTAGGAATAGGCGGCGATATTGGATGGAAAGCAACTGTGTGGATCGGTGGAATGATCCACGAACTGGGCCACGGATTAAATGCCAGTCACAATAGGATGAACAAAACATTAGCACCAACTTTAGGTACGGCTTTAATGGGTTCAGGCAATTCAACCTATGGAATCTCCACAACCTCATTGACCAGTACCACAGCAGCAACATTTAACAATAGCCAAGTATTTAGCACTGTGGTAAGAAGTGACTGGTATGCATCCGCTTCTGCAGAAATTACATCCTTGTCATCAAGCTTTGTGAACAATAAGATTATCATTTCCGGGAAATTTACGACAACAAAACCGGTCAATGACATTGTTGTCTGGCATGATAGAGAGCCTTTTGGCGTAAACAACGATTATGATGCCGTACAATGGGCCACAAAAATAATTGGCCAGGATAGCTTTCGATTCGAGTGTCCATTAGCTGATTTTTATGATCTGACAGGGAATTACGAAATGAGAATAGGGTTTCTCCATGCCAATGGAAGCCGTACAACCTTAGGGTACGCTTATAACTTCGTTAACAATGTACCCGATCTATCCAAGGTTGTTACCTATAAACTTTTACCGACAACAGGTTGGTCAATTGTCGCTAGCGATAGTAACGAGCCTGGATCACCGGCGAGCAATGTATTGGATATGAATAGAAGTACAGTGTGGCATACGCCCTGGTCGTCCACTCAAACTCCGCAGCCTCACTTCTTCTCCATCAATATGGGGGCATTACGCACCGTGAAAGGAGTTGCTTTCCGTAACCGCGACAATTTAAATGGAGCGATGAAAGATGTCAATATTTACTCAAGTACAAATGGTGTAAGCTGGACATTAATCAAAACGACGCAGCTGAGCAAAGTTGCTGGTTCCTGGATCAATGTCGATCTGAATGCCTCCGTTAACACCCAATACCTTAAAATAGAATCGACAAGTTCCTGGGGTGATTTCTTCTATTCTCATCTTGCAGATTTTGGTGCATATTAGTTTTTAAACCAATAGAATAGGCGGCCGGTATAACAAACAATACCGGCCTTTTTTGTTTTGATCACCATGAATAAGTGAGTTTCATAAGTGTGGTTAGCAAATAATTTTATATTTTTAGTACGGCGTGCAGGCTTTGACTTATCAATAAGCGAGAATAAACGACCGAAGTAAACACTTACCAAAAAAAAATAGGATGAATCGACAAGAACTGATCAAAACTTTTTCTGACAACCATCATACGGTTATTGCCTATATCCAGGCATTACCTGATCCCCTTTTTTTATACCGTAATCATGAAAAATGGACAGCTGGTCAGCAGCTAAAACATATCCTCTTAACGCTTCTACCCTTTCCAAAGATACTGCAATCAAAAGAGTTCATCGTCCAAAAATTCGGCACCCTACAACGTACATCTTGGGACTACGATACAGTACTTAACAATTATCTCAAAACAAGCCTACAGGCGCCAGGTCAATTTTTGCCTGATGAAATCCTGCCTGCACAAAAAGAAGGCCTTATAACGCAATTAGAAGAAGTAATAACCACAATTAATCAATTATTCGCACTGTACAATGAAGAGGAGCTCGATAGCCTGGTCTTACCCCACCCTTTGCTCGGAAAACTCAGTATACGTGAAATGTTTTACCTGATGAGCTATCATCCCCTACACCACCTGAATCAAATTAAGGAAAACTTGGCGTCATTAAACCACTAAGTAGCAACCTATTTTTCAACATGTCGCCTGACCAGCATTCAGTCATTTGTCTATTCTCTTGTATGGACCATATCATATAAATCAAAGCCTTCAGCCCAATAATCTTTATGGATTTCCCGTAGTACAAAACCATTTTTCTTATAAAATCCAAACGTAAATTGAGAGGTGCCGACTTCGATCTTTTCAACCTGATGATGGGCGTAAAGAAAGTCAATACGATGATGCAGTAGGGTTTTTCCAAAACCAAATCCATGATATTTTGGATTTAAAAAACTCCAGCTCAAATATCCTGTGCGTTCATCATCGGAAAAACCTACACCACCGCCACCAATAATTTGTCCGTTAACCAGTGCAACAAAATAGGTTTCCATTTCCTGATCCAGATATTCCCTGAAATCGGCAACCTCGCTCTGCGCAAAATACTTCGGTATATTCAGATGAAGAATATCGATCAGCTTATTGGTGTCCTCAACATCATATTTCCTAATTTCCAAATACTTATCCATAATTGGCATGATTACAAATCCCTGTCTATTTTTAACTTACATCTCCTGTGAAGTTTATTAAATATAAGAATAATTCAGTGGGTTTTTATTGCGCAATTTCGAACCCCACTGACTGATCGTATTTTTCCCAAAAAACATAAAAAACATCGCTATTGGCTTGATTTTTGACTACCTTTACGATCGCTCTGTGGTAAGCAGATGATCATTAAATACCCAATATGCAAAAACCTCAAAAGGATTTTCCGATTTTTTTTGAAGCATTAAATCAGATGCCGATTGCAACGGCCATTTATAATAATTCGAATCTCAATATCGCATTCGCCAATTCACGTATGCTAAATATGTGGCGTACAGAGAACGAGATCGTTGGACATTCCTTTGGAGAGGTTTTTCCGGTTTTTACCGAGGAAGGATTTACAGATATACTTCGTAATGTCTGGGAAAGCGGCGTTACCTACAAGGCAGTTGAAACTCCCGCAACGATAGTTGACGGTGATTTCAAAATCAAACGTTATTTTGATTTTGAGTATAAGCCCCTTTTTGATAAACGCGGACGAACCTACTCCATCCTCCACACCGCCACCGATGTCACGCATAAGATACACCATGAGATATCTTTAGATCAAGAAAATATAGCGATCAATCCCGCAACCAACCTGCGCATGGTATCCTATACGCTATCACATGATGCAAAAAATCCCTTGGCACTTGCTAAATTGGGTATAGGTGTTCTAAAAGAACATTTGGATATGCAGTCCAATAGGCGGCTCGAATTGTATGAGGTCATCGATCAATCACTTGAAAACATGGCTGATATTATCGACAAAACGGTAGAACTGAGCCTTGCTCCAATGAATAAGCTAAGGAAACAACCTGTCCGTTTAGACCTTACATTGCCCAATTGGTGCCGAGAAGCGAAATTATTATACCGTAGCCCACATACAGAACTTATCTTTGGCGACCTATTTTCGGTAAACAGTGATCAAAATGGAACCTATCAAATCTTTACAAACTTGATCAACAATGCCATTAAATACTCTTCGGCCAATACGAAAGCAGCGCTGCATATTTATAGTGAAAAAGTAACGAACGGTGTGTTATATATTATTAAAGATAATGGTATCGGTATTCCGCAGCATGAACTCGAGAATATTCGCATGGAAAGGCTCCGTGGCTCAAATTCAGCGGATTACGAAGGAAAGGGTATCGGATTGTTTATCGTTCAGGAAATTCTGGAAAGACTGAACGTACAGATGACCATCTTTAGTCAGGAAAACCAAGGGACCGAAATTCGTTTGTTTTTTCCAAATTAATAGCGTGACGTAGCCTTTTATCTTCCTTTCAGGACAGATTTTGCCAATCTTATCCTGCTATTCAAGAAAAATCATTGTTGGACTCCTGATTTATGGCTAATTTTGAACCTTTAGAAATTGTAAGCAAATCAGACACGTCTCTATGAATCACTTTCGTAAATATTGGAAACTACTTTCCCATATTGGTGCACATCCGGGCATGTCATACATCGATTTCAAACGCGTATATATGATCAATCTGATTGCATTGTTATGTTTGTTTCCGACAATTTTCTTCTCAATCCTCAATCTTATCGACCACCGTTATATTTTAGCAGCGATTAACTTCTGCAATTCAATATGTGCGCTTACGGTCCTTCTACTTCAATATTATGAGAAGCATACTATTGCTAAGGCAACACTGTTAACGAGTAATGCTGTGTTTTTCTTCGCTGGGGCATTACTTTATAAAAATGGTGGCGAATACTTTTTGTTGTGCACATTGATTGTCTCCATGTTGATGTATGATAATCGAAAGATCCATATAGCCCTCTGTATTACGGTAGCTTTTTTAATTTCACTCTTATATCTACTTCCCGATATACTCCCCTTGAGCCAGCAAGTGCCTCGATCTAGATCGGTTTTTAATATTATCAATGCACTTGCTTTTATGGTCGTTGCGGTCAATTTCTTTCTTGACATCATCTATAAAAACATAAAAAAGATTGAGCAGCAACGCCGCAATTTAGAATCCATGAATCGGGACAAAGAAAAAATCTTTTCTATTATCGCGCACGACATCAAAAGTCCTTTTGCCAACCTGGAAGCACTGGTCTTTATGTTTCGTAATCAGATGCTCGACAGCACAAACTCCCAGGAATACATCCAGCAGATCTTTCAACAAATTACGCAGCAAAATCAGGCGTTGGATGATTTATTGCAATGGGGCAGCAGCAGTATGCAGGGGATGAATACCAAGGCATCCCCCCAATTGATCAAACCCATGATACAACAAATTGTTGAAGTTTTTAATGAGAACACACAATCTAAACAACTAAAAATCAATATTGATATACCTAACAGCACACAGATAATTGCCAATCGGGATCATACCATCATTATTTTACGCAACTTGATCAGTAATGCGATCAAATTCAGCTATGTGAACGGGAATATCAACATCTACACCAGTATGGATGAAACCTATACACATATTCATATCCAAGATGAAGGAATAGGAATTAACCCCTCGAAGTCCGCCGCACTTTTTAATGAGATCCAGCAAAAGTCTTTCGGAACGGAAGACGAACCCGGATCGGGTGTAGGTCTTGTTTTATGTAAGGATCTTATTGAGCGAAACAAAGGTGTAGTGAACATCCAAAGCACACCCAATAAGGGATCCGTTTTTACGGTCGGGTTGCCATCCTGCCCCAGCAATAAGCAACAGAGCAAGGTTCAAGTACCCACATGCTGTTAACTCAACTATAGGTTTAGAAATTTTTTGGTGATTTCATGGAATCGTTGAATTGCTGATGAACAGAAAAAAAAATTGCATCTCCGCTTTTGTAATTAAAACGATATCTTTATAAAAAGAATTACACGGTCACTATGATAGAGAATACGTTTGGAATGGATATAATGCCTGAAAATGAACATGACCGACTGAATGCTCTCAGACGCTATAAAATAACGGGAACGCCTTCTGAAGCCAGCTTTGATGGAATTGCAAAATTAGCCAGCCAGATCTTTAATGCCCCTATTGCATTGCTATCATTGGTCGATGCAGAATCTGTTTATTTCAAAGCAAATATTGGCATGGGTGCCACAAAGGAAACAAATCGGGGGCAAAGCCTGTGTAGTCTGGCTATTCTGGACAAGAAAGTAACGGTCTTTGAAGATACACTGAAAGAAGATATGCTACTGACCAATCCAAATGTAATTGGTGACTTTGGCCTACGGTTTTACGCAGGTGCACCGCTTATTACACATGATGGCTTTATGATCGGTTCACTGTGCGTTATCGACAAACATCCGCGCGCTTTTACCGCAGCTGATCGCCAGATATTAGCCGGTCTTGCGCGGACAGCGATGGATCAAATCGAGCTTCGAAGTTCTTCCCTGGATAAAATTGATGAGCTTGAGGGCGTCAATATTACCATGGCAACCATGCAACAACGACTGCTCGAGCTTAATGATGAAATGGAGCTTGCCAATGATGAACTTTATCGCACCAATAGCCAGCTCAACAAATCCTATGATTTGACAGTGCTACTCAATAAAAATCTCAAAAAAAGTGAACGTCGATTCAGATCCTTTATAGATAAAGCCCCGATAGGCTTTGCGATTTTAACAGGCCGTGAGTTAGTTATTGAAGTTGCCAACGATAGGATGCTCAAGCTCTGGCGCAAAACCGAAATTGTCCTCGGCAAACCGCTTGCACAAGCGCTTCCAGAACTACAGGGACAGCCTTATTTAGGGATATTGGACGATGTCTTTACTACCGGCCAAAACTACATTGGAGATACTGCCTACGCAAGACTTGAGTCTATGGGGGTATTGGGCGATCATTATTTTGATTTCACTTATGAGCCGTTAAAAAATGATGAAGGTGAAACGGAGTCTATTATTGTTATCGCCAATGAAGTTACCGAGCGTATCAAAAGAAACGAACACCTTGAAGCTCTCAACTATCAGTTGGAAATTGCGTTAAAAGCTGGTGAACTCGGCTCCTACAATCGCGATATCAGAACAGGAAAAATGGACTGTTCCGAAACCTGTAAACTCAATTTTGGTCTCACCAAAAACGACCGCTTTGACTATGAAGACCTCATGCGAAGCATCGTCCCTGAACACCGCGAAATGGTCTATCAAAAAGTGCAGGATGCTATCCAGAACAAAACCACTTATCACGCCGAATATCTCATCCGTTGGCCTGACGGATCGTTACACTGGATCAATGCGTCGGGTCTTCCCAAATACGATCCAGAAGGCCATGCAACTCACCTCATCGGCGTAGTGGCAGATATTACAAAACGGAAAAATTATGAATCACAAAAAGATGACTTCCTGGGCATTGCCAGCCATGAACTAAAGACGCCCGTCACAGGCTTAAAGGGAACGATTCAATTGCTGGAACGATTTAAGGACAAAACTGGAAGTGACATCATTTCAAGGCTTATTGATCAGTCTGCTGTCAATATCAAAAAAATCGTTACACTTGTTGATGACCTGCTCAATATGCACCGAATCAGTGAAGGACAGCTTCATCTCGAAAAAACAACCTTCAAAGCATCAAAGATTCTTGCCTCCAGTTGTCACAATATCATATCCCAAGGCAACCATCAAGTTAATATTACGGGCGATCTCGATGCAACTATATTTGCTGACGAGCAACGCCTTGAACAAGTGCTTGTTAATTTTGTCAACAATGCCGTTAAATATGCACCAGAATCGAGAGAAATCAATATCTCTGTGGAACAGCTGCAAGATTGTATCAAGATAGCCGTCAAGGATCAAGGTGAAGGTATTGATCCGGCAGTACAGCCTTTTATTTTTGATCGATATTATAGAGCAAACCATGAAGGCAAATCGTACTCGGGGCTCGGGCTCGGACTCTATATCTCCGCTGAAATTATCAAAAAACACGCGGGTCTGATAGGAGTTGACAGTACGGTAGGCTTGGGCAGCAGTTTTTGGTTTTCAATTCCACGTCCACCAGCGGAAAGATAAACGCAAAAGAGCCGGTTTTATACCGGCTCTTTGCTATCAACTCCTATGCGCTTCTATTTACAGACTGTCTACCTGCAGCAGATCGACATTTCAATATAGACTTAGGCTATCTCCTCGACTGTCGCTTCAGGCGCATTCTTCTTGACAGATTCAATACCATTTTCCATACCACTAGCGCTTTCATACATCTCGCTGCTTCCGATAATTTGACCATTGGACGCCTTGAGATTGAAGTAGTACTTACCGTTTGTAGAAGTTTTACGATCAAATTTGTTATCGTCCTGAGCATTCTTTTTAACAGATTCAACGCCATTTAAACAGTTTGCTTTAGTTGTATAACCTTCACTGCTTAAAATCACCTGTCCGTTTCCAGCTTTTAGATTAAACTGAAATTCGCCATTTTTCCGTGTTTTTACTTCAAATTTACCCATTTTCTCAATTAATTAAATAAATATGTGGTTATTGGAATGAAATCCATACTACAATATAATACTTTTCCATGTTTTTATTGTAAAACAACGATTAATTTTTTATCCGCAATAACGTACATGTTTCTATCTGTCTATCTATCTGTCTGTCTGTCTGTCTGT
>NZ_LBGU01000006.1:0-8824 GCF_000988325.1 Sphingobacterium sp. Ag1
TCAAGGGCTTCTTTCGTTTAGCTACCTGCCTATCTATTACTGTAAAAATAGTGTTTATCCTTACAACTGATATCTTTTACAATGACGCAACAATGGGTGATGTCATAGTGCTTTGTTCCTGAGCAATAATACAATTATGATTTTTATTGAGTAACTTTGCAGCGCAATGGGTACATTATTGGATAACGGAATTAAACCGTATAATCATTACGGGGCTTATTTAAAGCAAAAGTATAACGGACAGAAAGTGTTTAAAGTGATTGTGGATGGTAATTTTACCTGTCCCAATCGTGATGGTAGTAAGGGCTATGGTGGTTGTACGTACTGTAATGTGGATTCTTTTACACCGGATACTGCGCGTAAAATCCCTTCGATACGGGAGCAGGTGGAGTCGGGCATTGAAAGAGCACGTAATAGCTATGGCGCCGAGAAATTTATCATTTATTTCCAGCCAAATACAAATACATATGCGCCGACTCATCTACTGAAAATGATGTATGATGAGGCTTTAAGTATTGACCCCGAAAATACCTTAGGTCTTTCTGTGGGTACACGTCCTGATTGTTTGGATTTTGAAAAGATAGCATTGTTGGAGTCTTATACAGATCGTTACGATGTGGATTTGGAAATGGGTATGGAATCTATTTACAACGATACATTGGAGCAGATCAATAGAGGCTGTTCTCACGACGAATTTGTTCAGGTGATGGACATGCTGAAGGATACTCCGTTGGAGCTTTGTGTGCATACCATCTTTGGCTTCCCATGGGAATCTGAAGAAATGATGTTGAAATATGCAGATGAAATCAACCGCTTCCCACAGATCAAATTTGTGAAGTTGCATCACCTACATATAGTAGAGGGATCTATTATGGGTGTTAAGTTCAAACGTGAGCCCTTTGAACTTTTCTCGATGGAAGGTTATACCGAATTCTTAGCAAAGTTTATTCCTCGATTGCGTCCTGATCTGATCATTCAACGTATTTTCGGGATTGCAGATAAAGAATTGTTAATTGCTCCGAATTGGGGCTTACCGAAATCAGGTATTCAAACATATATCGATAAGGGATTGGAAGCACGTCAGGTTGTGCAGGGAAGTCTTTTTTAGTCGTCCCTAATATTTTATACTCTTTTGATAGATCATTGTATGCTATCGCGTTTAACGAATATATTCCGCGTTATAAAAACAGCAAAGGCTTCTCTAATGAAGCCTTTGCTGTTTACCTACAAAAAATAGGGTAAGATTTCCTCTTTTATTTAGCCCTCAACAATTGTTTTTAAATCGGCTGGAGAGTAATTGATAGATTTTAACGTTTTATTGTCGGCTGTTCTGAATACCAAAAATTTGCCATCAACTTCTTTGTAATAGGATTCTACACCTTTTAATTTATAGTGCTCCTGTGTAGCGATAGCTTCCGCCTCGTCTTTACATGCCTTGCTCATATTGGAACGTTGAACTTCATCAAAAAGAGCTGAGAATTTATCTTTTAAACCAAATTCCAATACCGCTCCAGCGAGTACATATTGAATGTCACATAGCGCATCTGCAATCTCGACCAAATCTTTATCCTGGATGGCCTCTTCTAATTCTTTTAATTCCTCAGCGATCAAGGATACCCTTAAGGCACATCTTTGTTCAGATGGAATAGTAGGCGTGTCTAGGATTGGATGTTGGAATGTTTTATGGAATTCCGCAACGGATGAAAGTGTTTTCGGATCAGTCATATTCTTTGTTTTATTATTTGAAAGAGCAAATATAAAAAATAAAGGACGGTTAACTGAATGACCGTCCTTTATTTTTATTTATCTGCTTAAGCGATTAAATCAGGTGCTTTAACTGCACGATTTCACGCTCCTCTAAATATCTCCAACGGCCACGTGGAAGGTCTTTTTTCGTTAAGTTTGCATAAACCACACGGTCTAATTTAACAACTTCATATCCTAGTGATTCAAAAATACGACGTACGATACGATTTTTTCCCGAGTGGATTTGGATACCGACTTCACGTTTCGATCCACCTTGAACATAGCTCAAGTCATCAGGTTTGATTACACCGTCCTCTAATTCGATACCAAAGCTGATTTTGTTGAAATCGCCTTGTGTAAGGCTTTTGTTTAACTCGACATTATAGATTTTGCTGATGCTGTTGCGCGGGTGTGAAAGTTTTTCAGCAAGGCTACCATCATTTGTCATCAAAAGTAGTCCCGTTGTGTTTCTGTCAAGACGACCAACAGGATAGATTCTTTCTTTTGTCGCTTTAGAAACAAGTTCCATTACGGTATGACGCTCCTGCGGATCATCTGTAGTCGTGATATAATCTTTTGGCTTGTTCAATAAAACATAAACATTTTTTTCACGTTTTAAACGTTCGTTGTTGTAACGGATTTCATCTGTTGCTGGATCTACCTTAGTACCCAATTCCGTAACAGGTTCTCCATTTACCCAAATAACACCAGCAGTGATAAGCTCATCCGCTTTACGTCTTGAACAGATACCAGCATTGGCGATATAACGATTTAAACGAACTAAGCCGTCATCTTCTGCATCTTCTGCTTTTTTCTTTGGACGTTTAATATATTGTTTATCACCAAAGTTTTTGTTGTCGTCAAAATTCCTACTTCTATCGCCATCAAACTTTCTGTTAGAAGGTCTTGAAGAGTCATTTCTGTCTGAACGTTTGAAACTGTCTCTTTTGTCAAAAGAACGCTCTGATCTATCGAATGATCTTGGGCTGTCATTTCTGTCTGAACGTTTGAAGTTATCTTTTTTATCGAAAGAACGCTCTGAACGGTCAAAAGATCTTGGAGTGTCATTTCTGTCTGAACGTTTGAAACTATCTCTTTTGTCAAAAGAACGTTCTGATCTATCAAAAGATCTTGAGGAGTCATTTCTGTCTGTACGTTTGAAACTATCTCTTTTATCAAAAGAACGCTCTGAACGGTCAAAAGATCTTGAGGAATCATTTCTATCTGTACGTTTGAAACTATCTCTTTTATCAAAAGAACGTTCTGAACGGTCAAAAGATCTTGAAGAGTCATTTCTATCGGAACGTTTGAAGTTATCTTTTTTGTCAAAAGAACGTTCTGATCTATCAAATTTATTGAAGTTATCTTTTTTGTCAAAAGATCTTGAAGAATCATTTTTATCAAATGAGCGGCCTCCTCTACCAAAGGATTTTTCTGAATTATCTTTTGAACGGAAGGAATTGTTATCTCCTCGGAAGGAAGGTTTGTCTGAGAATTTTTTAGATCCGAATGATCTGTTCTCACGATTATCATCTTTTCTGAAAGAGCCTCTTTCAGATTGGTCATTCGACCCATATGATTTTTTTCCGAAACTATTGTTCTTATCGCCTCTAGATTTGAAACTATCTGAGTTGCCTCGTGACTTTCTGGAGTTGTCATCACGACTGTTCCTTTTATTGCTGAATGGCATTGTGTTTTGCTAAAATGTGAACCACAAAGTTAGGTATAATTTTGGGTTTTGCGAAAAAATCCTTATCTTTTTGTCTTTTCTTGAATTTAGTGCGTTTTTGCGCCCAAAAAAGCCGCTTCAAGTTGTCTAGAATGTAACTATTTGTTTTTTAAATAAATAGTGTTTATCTTTGTACCCTTGAATTTGAACCAAGCTATTTTTTGATCGATTGCAGTCGTGGATAGGATAGCATTAAGGGAGTGAATGATAAGAAAGAAAGTTTTATGTAGTAGTCTGATTTTGTCTGCTTTATTGCTGTCAAAGTTATACTCAACCCCACACAACAATGCTTCAAACGGCGATAAGATCGTTGAACCGAAGCGCGTAGTAGTTCCCGCTCATCATGGGGATGAAGAAGAAAAAAAAGAAAAAAGCAATTCGTTTGAATCGTATATGAATTCATTGACATTTGCCGAAGATTCATTACCGATGGATCGTCCGCTTGTGGAAAGTAAATTGCGTAAATTTTTCAGTCGATTCTCGTTTAAAAAAACAGGATCGTACGATATGCACAAAAAGGCAGAGACCTATTTGCCTATGATTGCAAAGATCCTTAAATCACATGGTATTCCGGAAGATTTCAAGTACATTCCATTGGTGGAAAGTGGCCTTAGTAAAGCTGTTGTTTCATCGAAGGGGGCTGGTGGCTATTGGCAATTTATGCCTGCAACAGCCCGTTTGTATGGATTAAAAGTCAATGGTACGGTAGATGACCGAAAGGATCTTGTTAAATCTACGCATGCTGCAGCGAGATATCTCAAATACCTCTATGGCCAATTTGGTAACTGGACCTTGGTTGCTGCGGCGTATAATGTCGGTGATGGTAGTTTAAGAGGTTCTATAAGAAGACAAAAAAAGGACGACTATTTTGCCTTGAAATTGAATAATGAAACGGGGTCGTATGTGTACAAACTTGTTTCAATGAAGGAAATTATCGAACATCCACAGAAGCATGGCTATTCACGTTATGCCAATAAAGAAAGTGAGACGTTGGATAAGGAACCGAACATGCTGTAAAATAGTGTACTTCACCATAAAAAGGGCTTTCCACTGCATAGTGGAAAGCCCTTTCTATTGTACTGTCTTTAATCAGACCTGTAGCGTTGCTCTATTTTTACCTCAGATCGACGACGTCGAAACCTTTATAATCATTTTTGTTGAATACGAATAGACTACCGGAAAGCGCCTTATTACCTTCCTGTGAAGTTAATGTATAGGTATAGCGATTACCACTTTTATCAAATACGGTGGTATCATAGATCAGACTGCTTGCTTTGTTGATGCGCAGCTTGATCTTTGAATAGTTTTTTTTGCTATCAAGTGGACTTAATTCAACAACACTTAAGCTAAGCCCCTTTACCTTTTCTGTATTAGTCAAGGTATATTTAAAACCGGTGGTATAGAAGCTGAATATATTTGTTGGATTGATCTCGTTGGTCGAATTGCTTGCTTCTGAGATTTCAACTTCTTTTTCGGCCTTCATGATATTCCACTGTGTCTTGGAATCCGATATCAATACTTGATTTTTGGTATTGACCTGGTACTTGTTGTTACTCTTGTCCAGGTATATTGTTCCGGCATCAGTATGCGAGCCGCCATTAGCTTGTTTAATGTTTAATGAGAAATTGGCCTGTATTGTTTTGTATGCATTGTACTTTTGGCTTACTTTTGTCAGTAACGCCTTGGCAGCAGCGTCATTTTGTGCATAACTGTTTTGGCTGTATGCCATGATTAGCAGACCTACAATAAACCATACTTGTTTTTTCATCTTAGTTGTCCTTTCTTAACGTCTCCAAAAATTGTTCTAATGAATACTCATCTGGATAAAGCACTTCGCGGGCTTTACTTCCTTCAAATGGACCTACAATTCCTGCAGCTTCCAATTGATCGATGATTCGTCCTGCTCTGTTATAACCCAATTTTAATTTACGTTGGATTAATGACGTAGAGCCTTGCTGATGCATGACAATCAATCGGGCAGCTTCTTCAAACAACTGATCGCGGTCTTTGGGATCAAAATCTACACTACCAGAACCATCTCCGTTTTCGTCTACGTATTCCGGAAGCATAAATGCCGAAGGATAGCCTCGTTGCGCACCGATGTAATCGGAAATTTGTTCAACCTCAGGCGTATCCACAAAAGCACATTGAATACGTATCAAATCACTTCCAGTCGCTAGAAGCATGTCACCTCGACCGATCAACTGATCTGCACCGCCTGTATCTAGAATGGTCCGTGAATCGACTTTCGACAACACACGGAATGCCAGACGTGCAGGGAAGTTGGCCTTTATTGTACCGGTAATGATATTGACGGAAGGACGTTGGGTTGCAATAACCAAGTGAATTCCTACCGCACGGGCTAATTGTGCCAATCGTGCAATCGGTGTTTCGACCTCTTTTCCTGCTGTCATCATCAAGTCGGCAAACTCATCAACAATAAGAACGATATATGGTAAGAATCGATGACCCTCCTCAGGGTTTAATCTGCGATTGATAAATTTTGCATTATATTCCTTTAAATTCCTTACCTGCGCATTTTTTAACAAATCATAACGTTGATCCATTTCTATACACAGGGAATTTAAGGTGTTGATTACCTTCTTCGTATCGGTAATAATGGCATCTCCATCGTCAGGCAATTTTGCGAGGAAGTGGCGTTCAACTTTTTTGAATAGGGAAAGTTCAACCTTCTTAGGGTCAACAAGGACAAATTTTAATTCGGCCGGATGTTTTTTATACAGTAAGGATGTTAGAATCGCGTTGATACCTACTGATTTACCTTGCCCAGTAGCCCCAGCAACCAGAAGGTGCGGCATTTTAGCTAAATCGGCAATATACACTTCGTTGGAAATTGTTTTACCTAAAGCAATTGGGAGATCCATGTCTGTTTTCTGAAACTTCTCCGTAGCAAGTACCGATCGCATTGATACCATTTCGGGACTGGAGTTTGGTACCTCAATACCGATCGTTCCCTTTCCGGGCATAGGCGCAATAATCCGTATACCCAATGCCGCAAGACTTAAGGCAATGTCATCTTCCAGATTTTTGATTTTTGAAATCCGTACACCTGGTTTTGGTATAATTTCATACAAAGTCACTGTTGGACCTATCGTTGCCTTGATACTTTCGATCTCGATGCTATAGTTTCTCAGCGTATCAACAATCCTGTTTTTGTTTGCTTCGAGTTCCTGTTGATTGATGGTAATTTTACCACCACCATAGTCCTTTAATAAATCCAATGCTGGATGTTGGTAGCCAGAAAGATCCAATTTGGGGTCATACTGCCCGAATTGGGCCACTAGGTCACTGGCGGTAATTTCTTTTTCCTCTTTGATATCTTCGACCACCAGACCGGGTACTGCATCAGTTTCAATGGCTGCTTCTGGCTCTTGTTGAGGTTCTGCTTCGATTTTCGGTGCTTGATATTCCCGGATTAGGGGTAAGTCCTCCGCATCAAATTCTTCATTCGGCTGATCAATTGTAAAACTGATTGACGGTGTGCTTTCTGTGCGTTCCATCGGACTGTCATCGAAGGAGAGCACCACTTTGTCTTTCGGATCAATTTGTACCTCAGGTACAGGGTGATGGGTAAAAGCAGGGCGCTGAAGTTCTTCCTGTATGTCTTTTTCACGAGCAGATTGAAATCGCTCATTGATTGATGTTGGCCGTTGAAAAGATTCTCGCACCGACTGGATGGAATCATCTTCAATATGAATTTTGTTTCTTAGATTGTGTGGCGCATATTCATCTACATCCTCTTCCTCCATATCTTCGGAGAATGACTTGGATTTTCTATTACTGAACAGGACAAATTTAAAATCGAGGTTGTAAAGTAAGATTAATGTTGTCAGGTAGGCAAAAGCCAGGATACAGCCGACGCCGACAATGCCAACTTGTGCTTCTAGTAATTTATTGGTCCAAAAGCCAAATTTGCCCTCGAGCATATGCGGTGTATTAGCCATAAATCCGTGCAGGAAGCCTAACGTCACCGAGATAAAAACGATAGCAACAAAAGAATAGACTACAGTACGGTACAATGGAAGCAATGATTTCTTGAACAACAAACGATATCCTAATATGAATAATACGGGGATAAAAAGAAAAGATGCGACGCCAAACCATTCGTACATGAATTGATTGGCAAGCAATGCGCCAAATTTCCCTAGTTTATTGTCGACAACGGGTAGATCAACAGCTTCATCATGAATTTCTTCTGCAGATCGAAATAATGTCGACCATCCACCATTTGTTTTTGCAATATAACTTTGATCGTCTTCCCACGTGAATAAGTAGGAGACGAAAGCTGTTGCAAATGCCAATGAAAGTAAGATCAATAAAATCCCTAATATCTTGACAGTTTTTTGCTGTGCATCAGAATAATCTCTTGGTACACTGTTTTTTTGACTTTTTTCTTTTTTAAATGTTGTCGATTCCTTTTGGGGGGCACGTTTGCCGGAAACTGAATTCCCTGTCTGCCTAAATGTATTTCCTTTATTTGACATTGAAAAGCTCACAATTATACTGCTTACAAACTTAGTTATTTTGATAGTATTTTAAAGATGCTGATAGCCTATTATTTTAAGTTTGTCGTTTTTTATGAATGAATAAATTTAGATGTAGCTAAAAAGCTTGATAGGTATAATGACTAGCAAATACTATGCCCTGCAAATAGGTTTGATCAAAGAATGTAGATATCTGTAGAGATTGCTGCTGTTTTGGGATATTCGTTGGAGTTGCTGTAAAATATGTAGTTTTACGAATAAAAATAACAGATAGGATGAACAAGTTTGAAATACGAAAAGCGACATTAGCTGATAAAGGACGGATTTGGGAAATTATACAACAAGCAATTGCCCTCAGGAAAGAACAAGGTAGCCGACAATGGCAAGATGGTTATCCGAATGAAGATGTGGTGCAGTCGGATATTGATAATGGCTATGGGCATGTCGTTGAAGTTGAACGTAGGACTGTAGGTTACGTTGCTATTATTTTTGATGTCGAACCTGCGTATAATGATATTGAAGGAAAATGGTTAAGTGATGGTCCTTATGTGGGTATACACCGACTGGCCTCGGCGCAGGATCCACATATAAAAGGTGTGGGGACGGCTATTATGTCCGGAGTGGAGGAGATCGCCGTTGATCACGGCGTTTATAGTATCAAGGTGGATACTAATTTTGACAATGGAGGTATGTTGCATGTGTTTGAAAAGTTGGGTTACCACTATTGTGGGGAGGTACATTTTAGAGGCGCATCACGTAAGGCATTTGAAAAACTATTAAAATAACCGAACCGATTTCTTCAACGGAGGAAGAAGAGCTTTGGATAAACATAAAAAAGTCCCTT
>NZ_LBGU01000002.1:0-1634 GCF_000988325.1 Sphingobacterium sp. Ag1
CGATGACAGGAACAAGCTGATAGTATCCTCCAATATACATAAATTTATTTAAGAAATGAGGCATAAATCGATGGCAAAATTGCTGATTTGGATGAAATGCCCGTTTTAATTGGTCTAGGGAGATGAAGCAAAAAATCTGTTTTTTATCAGAATTTTTGCTAAGTTTGATACAGTAGTTTATAGGGGGAAAATAATCAAGAATTTGTATGATTTTAGTTGTTGATAGCGGCTCTTCAAAGTCGGACTGGAAGTTGGAGTTGCCAGATAGTGCACCTATCTCATTCAGTACAAATGGACTCAATCCTTTTTTTGTGAATGAAAAGGAAATCACACGCGTTATTAAGGAGATACCCGAAATTATTCCCTATGCCGATGAAGTTACCGAGTTGTATTTTTTTGGTGCGGGATGCATTACGCCCGATCGTCGGGAAATGGTTTCAAATGCATTGACACCCTTGTTCGAAAACGCTTACATTTCTGTTGAGAACGATCTTTTTGGTAGTGCCTTAGCGACCTGTGGTAATAAAAAAGGGTATGTAGCGACATTAGGAACGGGGTCTGATTTGAGTTTTTTTGACGGGGAGGAGCTAATGCCCTCGCATAATGGAAATGGCTATGTATTAGGTGATGAGGGCTCAGGGGCATATTTTGGAAAAAATCTCGTCAGACTTTTCTTATATGGCCGTATGCCGAAAGATCTGAACGAAAAATTTGCGAACAAATACAGAATCAATAAAGAGATTGTCATCAAAAATGTTTATCAAAAAGAACGTCCAAATGCTTTCTTAGCATCTTTTGCGCCGTTCATGTCCGATAATATTACCCATCCCTTTATTATTGATCTGGTAAAGAGTGGATTTGAAGAATTTGTTCAAGCTTCAATTCTGACCTATCCCGACTATAATAAATATGCATGTCACTTTGTGGGTTCTATTGCGTATAGTTTTGATTTAATCTTGCGGGAAGTCTGTGAAGCACATCAGATACAGGTAGGGACCATTTTAAAATCTCCTATCAACGAGCTTTTTGATGCGGTATTGGAAAGAGAAAGTAATTCATTGTTAAGTCTTTAAAATAATTAAATATGATTATTGCAACTATTATGGTGTATATGTCAATGTTATTTGGCAATCCCAGCTTTTATGATTTTAAGTTTACGACACTTGAAGGGCAAGAAGTGAAAATGTCCGATTTCAAGGGAAAGAAAATATTGATCGTGAATACAGCCTCGAAATGTGGTTTTACAAAACAGTACAAAGATCTGGAGGAATTGCACAAAACCTTTGGTGATAAGCTCGTCATTATTGGCTTTCCGGCAAATAATTTTGGACAACAGGAACCGGGTTCAAATGCGCAGATTCAAGAGTTTTGTGAACAAAATTATGGTGTTGATTTTCTAATGGCCGAAAAGGTCGATGTAAAAGGAGATCAAATTTCACCCCTGTTTAAGTATTTGACCGCTCAGGAGAACCCAGATTTTAAAGGTGATATCAAATGGAACTTTGAAAAGTTTTTGATTGATGAGAACGGCAAACTTGTCCATCGTTTCCGTTCCGCGACGAATCCACTGGACCCGGCCATTGTAAACTGGGTGGAAAACAAGAAATAGTAAAAATAACAAAATAAAAAAGCTG
>NZ_LBGU01000008.1:0-9723 GCF_000988325.1 Sphingobacterium sp. Ag1
ACTAATTTTCATAATACGTAAAGGTTTACAAAACCGTGGGTCATGAGGTATCAGTCGCCACGTTTTGCCAAATGGTAAGTTATTCATACATTTACTCTTTGTGGTTAATTGGGTTTACTTAATTCGCTTTTTAATTTTTTTAGGCCTTTTTGATCATTTCGGAACAGGGATGCTGCAACATTCCTGTTCTTACTTCGTTATAAGACCTTGGATTAGGTATTATTTCTTTTACATAGACACTCCTTTTATTTATTTCCTACGATTAATTCTTGTCCGTCAAATTCAAATTTTAAATCACAGACGTACGTCAACATTTCTAAAACTTCAGACAACTTGACATCGCGTTTAAAATTGCCTGTATACACCTTATCCAATGCCACATCTTTCCTGAATTTAACATGGATGTCATACCATTTTGAAAGTGTGGAGGCAATCTCAACAATGGTCTCTTTCTTAAAATAAAACTGATTGTTATGCCAAGATAAATCGTGTTCCAAATCTGCCTTTCCTTTGCGAAGCTGTTCTCCTACAAGATTCGCATATTCCCCAGGTTCCAAAACAACGATATTTCCAGAATGGCTTACCTGCACTCTTCCCGAAGACAATGTTGTGCGAACATTTTTCCCATACGCATTAACATTGAAATGCGTCCCCAATACCTTTACTTCGTTTTCTTTAGATTCCACAAAGAAAGGTCTATTTCCGTCATGAGAAACTTCAAAATAAGCCTCACCTTCCAAGAAGACACGACGCTCATTTTCTTTAAATTTTACAGGAAATTTAAGCTGAGAGTTGGCGTTTACCCAGACCTGGGTACCATCCTCCAAATTTATTTTATAAAAATTACCTTTTGGAACAACCAACGTGTTAAACTGTAATGAACCTTCTGTTACTGCCAGATCTGCGTGGGGTATATGATCAGCAACGATTTTTGGATCTACTGTTTTGTTCGACTTCTCCAAAGGCAAAACTGATCCATCCGCCAAGACCAATAAGGCACCTGGCTGCGCCGGTGAAATATCTTTTTTTACGGGACGAATAGCTGCTACTTGCTCAGGAACTTTCCGATCCTGCTGAAATATATAAAAGAGTGATGCTCCTAATAGTACAATGAGAATGGCGGCAACACGAAGTAGAAGACGATAATTTTTCTTTATTTTCTGAGGAGTCCGCTGAATATTACCCCAAGCCCCGTCTTCATCCAAATTAGCAAAAAAATGAAGATCTCCTTCAATATTTTTTGCCTCTCGAAAGCTTTCAATCAAATCATCATTCCTTTTGTCAGATTTCCGCCACTGCTCAATAGCATCTCGTTCCGCCACGGTTTCTTGACCACGAAGTAACTTACTAATTAGTCTGGCTATGTAATTGGTATTAGCTTTCATATCTATAGGTTAGAAACCCTATAGATTCACCAGGGGTGACAAGAATTAAAATTATTTTATTAAAAAAATAATAAGGGGTAAAAATTCGGGATGAAGCTTCTCTAACAAAATCTTCATTCCCCGTTGCTTCTGGGTCTTCACGGTGTTCACGCTAATCTGAAGTTTTTCCGTAATCTCAAGATTCGATAAGCCTTCCAAATAGCCCATCGTAAAAATTTGCTGACAGGCAGCAGGCATTGTTGCTATAATCCGATAAACCTCATTGATCACTTCGGTATGAATCATAGAAAGTTCCACAGAATGCTCATCTTCTTCAGTGAACGCTACTTTCGTCCAATACTTTTCCTTCACTTTTTCATGCCTAAGGTGCTTCAAGCAGGAAAACCGAACGGCAGTATATAAATAATTTCGAACAAAGCTTTCAGATTCATCCATACGCTCGCGATCCTTAAAAAAAGTAATAAATGCTTCTTGTACCAAATCTTCAGCAATAGCAGATTCCCCTACAAATTTCCATGCAAAGTGACACAAGCTTCTATAATGCGTTCTAAATAACTTCTCTTCGGGGCCCATACTTCAAACGGGTATAACAAAATTGATTAGCAACAATCGTTGGTGGCTGATAAACTAGTTTGTAAATATATAATTTTTAATTTTTGTTAAACAAAAATTAACACATTTATTACATAAATTATTCATACTGCACATTAAAAAATTCTATCGCTCAATAAATAAGGATCTCTTATTTCATTTTTATAAACGTATTTTTCTTTAAAAAATCTGTTCTTAGCCGAAAACAAAATCCCCTCTTTTATCCTTTATATAGAGGAAAAATGGTCAAAAACTGGCACTTTTTCGCTTTTTTTTATTATATTGTAAACTTTCAAAAAACCTTCATCGCCATATAAGCATTGGCAACGATGAAATAGTGAAGGTTAAAAATTAAAACAAAGACTAAATGCTATTTACTGTTCTGTCAGGATTAATAACATCGAGCCTTATTGTTCCATTTGGTCGGTTCCTAAAAACCAGATGGGGTATTATTCTCGCATTCTTACCGGTACTTCTATTTTTATACTTTGCACAATATATTGTACCTATTGGTCAAGGCTCCTATTTCGTGCAATCAACACCCTGGGTGCCCTCCTTAGGCATCAATCTGGATTTTAAATTAGATGGACTATCGCTACTTTTCGCCTTATTGATTACCGGGATCGGAGCTTGCATCTTTTTCTACGCGAATGCCTATCTCAAAGGTCATCGGTATATCGACCGTTTCTTTGGCTACCTCTGCCTTTTTATGTCGGCTATGCTGGGGCTTGTCCTGTCGGACAATATGCTGTTGCTCTTCATCTTTTGGGAACTAACCTCGATCAGCTCATTTTTTCTCATTGGATTTAACAATGACAAAAATGATTCGCGCAAAAGCGCATTAACCGCACTAGCCATTACTGGTTTGGGTGGTTTTTTTCTACTGGCAGGTTTTATTTTGCTGGGTAATATCGCGGGTACCTACCATATTACCGCACTCATCGACAAAGTATCCCTCATTCAGCAACATCCACTATTTCCCCTCGTCTTTGGCCTCATAGCACTTGGAGCAATTACGAAATCAGCACAATTCCCTTTCCATTTTTGGTTACCCGGAGCCATGAAGGCGCCAACGCCAGTGTCGGCCTACTTACACTCGGCAACGATGGTTAAGGCAGGAATCTATCTTTTGGCCCGTTTTTCACCAATACTTGGGGGCAACCCAATCTGGCTGTATTCCCTCATGGCCATTGGTGGTTTCACGATGTTGTATGCCGCATTCCATTCGCTTTTCAGAACAGACCTCAAGGGTGTACTCGCCTATTCAACCATATCCGCCCTCGGTATTTTAGTATTCTTGTTGGGACTAGGCACCAAGGATGCCGTTATCGCAGCAAGTGTCTTTATACTCGTACATGCCCTATATAAAGCCGCATTATTCTTGATTACGGGGATTATAGACCATGAAACGGGAACGCGGGATCTTACCATCTTACGGGGGCTACGTAAGGTATTAATGCCTGTCGCTATAGCAGGTTTCCTAGCGGCACTTTCCAGTGCCGGTATTCCACTTACATTTGGGTTTATTGGAAAGGATCTGATTTATGAGGCAACACTACATGCCACACCTGATTTATTTCTCTATTTGACAGTCGCTGCAGTAGCAACAAATATACTCCTGGTCTCTGCTGGATTTATGGCCGGCATCAAACCTTTTATGGGTAAGCTACCCGAGCAATTTCATGAAATCCACCTACCTTATAAAGCCCTATGGATCCCACCTTTACTTTTAGCCGTCCTCGGTGTTGTTTTTGGCTGTGTCCCCGGACTTATCGGCGACTGGATTGCAGGGCCGACTGCGGTAAGCATACTTGCAAAACCGGAAACTTTTCACCTGAAAATCTGGCATGGCTTCAATTTAGTCCTGCTATTAAGCGCTATTACAATTGCCGCGGGTACCTTACTTTATTTCGCAAACAGACCCAGTGCTAAAAAATTGGCTTGGATTGCAAATTTCAATAAGATTTCGCCTGAATATATCATCCAGTTATGTGCGCAGGAAATTGTTTTATTCTCGGCCTTCTTCACCAACAAAATGCACAACGGCTATTTGCGTTCGTATCTGTTGAAAATTATTTTATTTGCCGAATTATTGATCGCCTACCAACTATACCTGGGTGGGCCACTCCATATCAAATGGGAAACCCTATCTCCGGTGAGTTTCTACGAAGTCACTACAGTCTGCATTTTGATTGGTGCCATTGTACTCACCATCCGCACCTCGTCCCGATTAACAGCTGTAGTAGCCACCAGTGTTGTAGGTTATGCTATATGTCTTATTTTCGTGTTTTACAGTGCTCCAGATCTAGCGATGACACAGTTTACCATCGATACCCTCACTGTGGTACTCTTCGTATTGGTACTCTTTAAACTACCTTCTTTCCTGAACCTGGCCAACCGGCGCACCATCATTCGTGACGCCATTGTCGCTATCGTTTTTGGAATTTTGCTTTCCATGGTCGCACTTCGAGTTCTGCATGAACCAACAACGACAAATATCAGTGATTTCTATGGCGATTATGCCTATGTGCTTGCTAAAGGAAAAAATGTCGTCAATGTAATACTTGTCGATTTCAGAGGTTTTGACACCATGTTTGAAATTGTGGTATTGAGTATCGCTGCATTGGGGGTATATAGCTTATTAAAATTACGTTTAAAGTCCTCTGATAAAGAATAATGATAGATAAAGTTTATGCATAAATGAGCGGACAACTCATTGCTAAATAATAACAAATGAACAGTACAATATTACAGACCGCTACGCGGTATTTATTACCAATACTTTTACTTTTCTCGGTATTCCTTCTACTCCGGGGGCATTATTATCCGGGCGGAGGCTTCGTCGGAGGCCTAGTTGCTTCAATTGCCTTTGTTCTGCATAGTTTTGCCTTTGGCCCGCAAAATACCATGAAATTGATTCAATACAAGCCCCTGTCGCTCATCCCCATCGGACTGGGAATTTCGGCCATCAGTATGTTCCTACCTGCATTTTTTGGTTATCCCGTCATGACCGGTCTTTGGCTGGAAGAGAAAATTCCCGTCATCGGGATGATAGGAACCGCCTTATTTTTTGACCTTGGTGTATACTTTGTTGTCATTGGCGTCGTCCTGACGATTTTATTTACAATTGCTTTAACGACTGAAGAAGAAGAATAATAATGGAACTGATACTCGTACTCTTGATCGGCATCCTTTATGCTGCCGGAATATACCTCATCCTGCGTCGAAGCATGGTGAAATTGTTGCTGGGTATTATGTTACTGGGCAATGGTACCAATATATTGATCTTCTTATTGGGAAATATTATTAAAGGTAAACCACCCATCATAGGTCCCGATTTGAAGGTATTCACCGATATTTATGCGGACCCGATTCCGCAAGCCCTTATTTTAACGGCCATCGTGATCAGCTTTGGCCTGACCTCCTTTGCCATCGTTTTACTCAAGCGTGTATATGCATTGCTGGGTACAGATGATCTGGATGATTTGAACACCCCTGAGGAAGAAGATATATGATAGACAACCACATTATTGCCACGATTATCGTGCATTTATTTATTGCTATTGTCCAACTGATGTTGTGGCGCAAATCCACTGCACAACGGTTTTTGAGCGTTGGTGGAAGTTTGCTCGCACTTATTCTTGCCTTTAAACTATTCTTCAAGGTTTATGACGGTGGTATTTTGACCATGAATGCGGCCAATTGGAAAGCTCCGTTTGGGATTGTCTTTGTTGCCGACCTATTCAGCAGTACCCTTGTTCTCCTGACTTCAATAGCAGGTCTGGCGGTCTCCATCTTTTCCTGTGTCGGTGTGGGACGCCAGCGCATCTTATACGGCTATTTCCCGATCTTTCACTTTTTGATGATGGGACTAAACGGCGCGTTTCTGACAGGTGACATCTTCAACCTGTACGTATGGTTTGAAGTCATTATTATTTCCTCTTTTGTACTCATGACCTTAGGGGGTAGAAAATCCCAATTGGAGGGAGCTGTAAAATATATGGCCATGAATATCCTGGCTTCCACGTTTTTCCTAACCGGCATAGGCATACTTTATGGTATTTCAGGTTCTTTAAACATGGCCGACTTGGCCCTGCGCATCCCCAAAATACAAAATCAGGCATTAGTAGAAATTACAGCCACATTTTTCCTGATCGGTTTTGGCATCAAATCCGCCGTTTTTCCACTCTATTTCTGGTTACCCTCTTCTTACCATACGCCGCCTTCAGCCGTAGCAGCGACATTTGGAGGCTTGTTGACCAAGGTTGGGATTTACGCCTTGTTCAGGGTCTTTTCACTATTATTTATTCCCAATCATTTTACCAAGGAGCTTCTTATCGTACTGGCCATATTGACCATCCTGACGGGCGCTTTTGGTGCATTGATCAAGACCAATATCCGAAGGTTATTTTCCTATTTGATCGTTTGCCATATTGGTTTTATGATTGGCGGTTTGGGCTTATATAGCAAATGGGCCTTATTGGGGGCAGTATTCTATCTGATCCATGATATTATGGTCAAAACGAATTTATTCCTCATCGCCGGTGTTATACGACAACTCCGTGGTACCATGGATATGAATAAACTGGGCGGACTTTATGCACAATACCCAAAGATCTCATTGCTTTTTGCCATTGTTCTTTTTTCACTGGTGGGCATCCCGCCACTCTCGGGCTTCTGGCCTAAAATCTATCTATTCAAAGATGCATTTCATTTGGAAAAGTATGCATTCGCGGGAGCCCTGATTATTGGCAGTTTTATCACTTTGTTTGTCATCGCCAAAATGTGGGCACAGGTATTCTGGAAAGATGCACCTGACCCTGAAATCATTGAGGATAAATTTGCAGGCATGATTGGCTATAAAAGAACAATGCTCATACTTCCTGTCGTTATTTTGGCATCAGCGTCCCTGTATATCGGACTCAACGCCGAATCGATTATCCATGTCGCCGATGAGATTGCTACACAGTTATTGGACACATCACCTTACATAAACGCTGTATTAGGAGGGCAGAAATGATATGATTAAACAGTTTTTAATGAACCTTATGTTATCCTTCATTTGGGTCGCACTAACGGGATCGATGTACTACACCAACTTCCTATTCGGCTTTATGTTGGGATTTGGTATCCTCTGGTTGATGAACAGGAATGAGGTAGATCAACGCTATTTTTATCGGGTACCCAAAACATTGAGTTTTATTCTTTTTTTCTTGTGGGAAATGATTGTCGCCAATGTGCAGGTAGCCTACGACGTGATAACACCCAAATTTTTTATCAAACCGGCGATTGTCAAATATCCCATGGATGCAAAAACCGATTTGGAAATAAACCTGCTTTCAACCTTTATCTCCTTGACACCCGGCACACTTATCCTTGACGTAAGTGAAGATAAAAAAACGCTCTTTATTCACGTCATGTATATGAAAAGCAAAGAACAGTTTGTTTCTACCCTTAAAAATAATGTTGAACGAAGACTTTTAGAACTCTTAAGATGACTTTAAATAGCTATTTTGATTATGTGATCCTTCCGATCTTGACTATTTCAGTCATACTGGCGTTTATCCGGCTGTATAAAGGTCCCCAAATATTTGATCGTGTGATTGCCCTCGATCTCATTATCACCATCGGAATTGGCATTATTACCGTTTATAGTATACGAACGTCGCAGGAAGTGTTTTTAGACATTGCCATGATCTTAGCGCTTATCGCATTTCTTGGCACGATCGCATTTTCATTTTATTTAGAAAAACAAAGCAAAGATGATTGATATTACTTTAGCCATACTCAGTACCATCGGGGCATTGGCCATACTATTTGCGTCTATTGGCATCTTGCGGATGCCCGATTTTTATTTACGTCTTTCGGTTACGGTAAAGGCAGCAACGCTGGGTGTGGGACTTTTACTCATCTGTGCGGCCATGACCTTCCCGGATGTATCCGTAACAACCAAGGCTATAGCCATTGGATTTTTTCTGATCCTAACGGCTCCGGTTGCCGCACACATGATTGGCAGAGCTGCTTATATACAGCGGGTGAAAACATGGAAGGGAACCACCTTAAATGACCTTGAAAAGGAAGGTAAATTAGATTGTCGAAAGGAAGATTTTTAAGAAAAGCTATACAGTTATTCCTAAAAATCTTCTTGTCTTTAGAACTTCTTGTCCTGATTAAAAGATAATACAAACAGGAGCAGGTACAGCAATTTCTTTCCCGGTATCTGTCAACAAGCCTGTTTTAGTATCCCGGCTAAACAAAACAATGTTGTTGGTATATTGATTGGCGATCAAAAGATATTTCCCATCCGGAGAAAGGTTGAAATTGCGCGGTCCTTTACCTTTTACTGAAAGATTGGCAATTTTCTTCAATTCCCCATCTTTCTCTACCGAAAAAGTAGCTATCGTATTGGCATCGCCACGGTTGGTCGCATATAGAAACTTTCCATCAGCAGAGATCTTAATATCAGCGCCACCATTACTTCCTTTAAAACCTTCCGGGTTAATATCAAAAGTACTTTGATACATCCACGCATCACCATCTTTCTTATACGATGCAATTTGACCGGTCATTTCCAGGACGACATACAGGAATTTTTCTTTCTTATCAAACACAATATGACGTGGTCCTCCTCCAGCTGGCGTAAAGACATCTTCCGATTCATCAGCAAGGCTATAGACGTTTCCCGCTTTATTCACCGGATAAATAGAAATCTCATCCAAACCAAGATCTTGGACGTATAACTTATCCCCTTTATTCGAGAAAAAAGTAGAATGTACATGTGGCTTTTCTTGGCGTACAGGATCCACCCCCTTACCCTCGTGTTGTATTAAGCGTGCTCTTTTACTTAAAACACCATTACTTTCTAAATCAAACAGCGCCGCAGAGCCGCCCGTATAATTTGCCACGGCAAGCAAGCTACCCTTCGGATGTACTTCAACAAAACAAGGCGACTCTCCTCCAGAAGGAAGTGAGTTGAGAAAAGTTAAATGACCGTCCTTAAAAGAATAAGCCGAAACGGCCCCCTCTTGATTTGGAACCTCATTAACGGCATAAATAAAGTTATTATTTCGCGCTAAAAAGGATGGATCTTTACTCTCTTGTGTGCTCAACAAAGTTGTTTCACCAGTTTTAACATCAAAATTATAAATATAGATACCCTTGCTCGCAGTTTTGCTCGTATATGTTCCCACAAACATGGGAATCTGTTGCGCAAAACTAGCCAGAGGTAAAATCGTCATCAAATAAATAAATGCTTTTTTCATTGTAATTATTTTATAAATATAGCTACTCCTGTGTTGAATGAGACCGTTACATCAAGTTTGTTTCTAAATTATGCGAGATCCCGCTCAAATTTCCCCATTCATTCCGCAGTGTGAGGATCTAAAACCCCGCCATTTTATAGGCGTAAATATCGTCAATAGACTTGTTAAATTTGGTTAAAACCGTCCTTTCTAATAGGCAAATGCGTATTTTAGCACATCAATTTTAACAATTCCAAAATCACCCATTTAAAATAGTGGGAATACAAAAATATTGTTAAATAAAAGTACGAATAATTCATATAATCTGATAATTTTGTGCTGTTGTTCAAAAAAGTATATATTGGACACAATTACTACGCATACCGCCAAGGCAGCGTGAATACTTGTGACAAAAGAATAAATGATGAACAAATAACCGAGTGAAATGATTTCATTTATACAAATGAAGAACGCTCATAATTACATAAATAATTTATACGGATGAA
>NZ_LBGU01000001.1:0-1078 GCF_000988325.1 Sphingobacterium sp. Ag1
ACCGATTCCGGCCGCACGGTGGTAAGCGATTATGGGACGAACGGGACCAATGATGTGCGGCTGTGGACAGTCAACAGTACCGGAGCCACAGCAGGTTATTATACTGCCGGCAAACTCTATAAAACGGTGATCAAAGATGAGAACTGGGTATCGGCAAACGGAAAGGGCGGTACGGTGGAGGAATATAAGGAGTTCGAGGGGCATGTAGTGCTCAAGCGCGTGTGGGAAACGGACAGCAAGAAACTGGAAACGCAGTATGTGTATGATGACTTTGGAGACCTGCGGTATGTGATCCCGCCGGGATTTCCGGCTACGACCACAGCACTGACCGAGGCCACCACAGGCGATTTCCATGAGCTGGTGTATGCTTACAAGTACGACGAAAAGCGAAGGCTGGCTGAGAAAAAGATTCCGGGCAAGGGCTGGGAATGGCTGGTGTACAATACCAATGATCAGGCTGTGCTGACGCAGGATGCCGTACAGCGCGGACTAGGGAAATGGAGTTATACAAAATACGATGCATTTGGGCGTGTTGTACAGACGGGATTATACAGCAAGACTTTTGCGAGCCAGCCTGCGGCACAGGCCGATGTGAACACGGTAAGCAAATATTGGGAGGACCGTGTCGGAACTGCCAATTATACCAATCAGGCCTATCCAAAGACGGGGCAGTCATTGCAATTGGTGAATTATTACGATGATTACGGATTTACTGGAGGAAATACAGCCAATCTGCAGCCACTGAATATTACCAGAAGCACCAAGATCAAAGGGCTTTTAACGGGAAGTATGGTGTGGAAAGATGACCGTTCGGATTCAATGCTGACCATCAGTTATTATGATGACTATGGACGTGTGATCCAGAGTGTGGGGCGTAACCATTTGAACGGCACAGACCGTGTGACCAATGAATACAATTTTCCAGGTCAGGTAGTCAAGAGCACCAGAGTTCATACACCATCCACTGGGGCAGCGGTGACCATCATTACCACCAATGAATATGACCATGTGGGAAGACTGGTACAGACCAAGAAGAAAGTCAACGGAAAGGATGAAGTGATCCAGAGCAGGCTCGCCT
>NZ_LBGU01000003.1:0-3332 GCF_000988325.1 Sphingobacterium sp. Ag1
AAAACTCAACAGGCCTATGCATCTAAGAACTGCATAGGCCTGTTGAGTTTTACACTATTGATGTTAATCAAACTTCAATTCTTCAATTCATGGATCGAATTCTTCATTTCTGCCAACAATTCTCTCTTTAAATTTGCGGCCAAGGAAATACAATTCGAGATGATACATACAGCAAACATAGCAGATCAAAGCAAAGAACCTCAGGTAAACTCAAAACCGGATCTACCTGTATTGACGAAGCCCCTTTTATGGCTTATTACCTTGACAACGGGAATTGTCGTCGGCAACAACTATTATAATCAGCCGCTTTTGGGATTGATGGCAAAAGACTTTCACGTTAGTGAAGCTGCAATTAGTATGATTGCTATGCTCACACAGATCGGTTTTGCAACTGGGCTACTGTTTATCGTCCCTTTGGGAGATATGATAAAAAGAAAGAAATTAATATTAACCATATTTCTGCTCATCTTAGTCTCCTTATTGGCTATGGTCTTAGCTCCCACCCTCGAGTTGCTCTATATCGCAAGCTTTATGGTTGGATTCAGCTCTGTTGTTCCTCAGATGCTGGTCCCCCTGACAGCCGAACTTGCTGCTCCGGAAAAACGCAATTCATCAATCGGAATGGTCATGAGTGGCTTACTATTGGGTATTCTGCTTTCCCGTGTCGCAGCTGGATTTATTGGCGATATCTGGGGATGGCAAGCAATCTATTATATAGCTATAGCATTAATGGTTTTATTCATGTTATTATTAGCTTTCGCACTACCTGATGTAAAACCGACATTTCAAGGTACTTATCTACAATTAATGCACTCATTGGTCCATCTGACAAAAACTCAACGGGTATTACGGCTATCTGCACTCAGAGGGGCTTTAGGCTTTGCTGGATTCAGTGCTTTTTGGATTACATTAGTATTTCATTTACAGGAAGCCCCTTTCTACGCAGGCTCTGCCGTAGCGGGATCCTTCGGATTAATAGGGGCTGTTGGCGCGCTGGCAGCATCAGTGGTCGGCCGGATTGCAACGCGTGTTTCTACGTATACCATTATTCTTGGTTCCATATTTATTCTGCTATTGAGCTGGATTTTATTCTACATCGGAGGGAATAACTATATCGGATTAATAAGCGGTGTAATCTTAATCGACCTGGGTTTACAATCCATGCATATCAGCAATCAATCTGCTTTTTTTGCCTTAAATCTAGGGGCAACCAACCGACTAAATACAGTCTATATGTTTAGTTACTTTGCCGGTGGATCATTGGGTAGTTACTTGGCTTCCCTGGCTTGGAAATACTTTCAATGGAATGGCGTGGTATTGACCGGCTTTTGTTGTACACTACTGGTCCTCATCGTGCATGTCGGCATGATAGACGACCAAAAAACTTTTCTTAGTCGTTGAGCACGACAATCCCAAGAAATGCAAGTTAACGGACAATCTTTTCTATTTTGATTTCCATACATGGCCTACATATTAAGGATATAAGCCATGTATGGAAATTTATTTCATTTATTCAAGTACGCCAAACTTGCCAGCTTGAAAATCTTCAAAGGCTTGGTAAATCTCCGCCTGTGTATTCATTACAAATGGGCCATAACTCACGATAGGTTCATCAATGGGTTCACCACTTAACACAAGTAAAACTGCATTCTTATTTGCCCTTATCGAAATCTCTTCACCATCATGACCAAATAAGACAAAGCTATGCTCCTTCGCAAGTTCACCGTTGACTACGACCTCGCCATTCACAACCAACATCGCCGTATTATGATTTTGTGAAACCAAAAAGTTCGTTTCATGTTGCTCTTCCAATTTGATGTCAAATAGATTGACGGGTGTATAGGTGCTCGCTGGTCCAACCATATCCTGAAATTTCCCCGCGATGACATTGACTACCCCTGCCGCATCGGGCAACACGACTTTCCCCATCTGATCGGCAGTAATTGCCTGATAGTGCGCCGCTGTTGATTTATCTTTCGCTGGTAAATTAACCCAGAGCTGAACCATTTCAAATAATCCGCCTTTCTTTGAAAATTCCTCTTCATGGTACTCTTTATGCAATATGCCAGCGCCGGCAGTCATCCATTGTACATCACCCGGACGAATAACACCGCTATTCCCCGAACTGTCATGATGGGCTACACTACCTTTGTAGGCGATAGTCACGGTTTCAAATCCTTTATGCGGATGTACATCCACGCCTCTAATATGATCCGAAGGTCCAAAATCAAATGCTGCATTGAAATCCAGTAAAAGAAATGGACTCATCCTCTTTTGGGAAATCCCATTCCCTGGTATCATATTAAATACACGAAATCCATCTCCTACCATGCCAGGTTGAGCTGGACGTTGGAAAATTCTTTCAATTGATTTTTTCATGTTATGATCTCCTTTTTTATCGTTCTTGATGAATTAAGTTGAAGCCTAAATGATCACTTCATTTTAAATTGCTATCTCAAAGGTACGACAAGAAGAAGCCTGCTTCCAACAACCTAGATTAAGGCATAAACTTAACCTAGATTAAGTTTATAAGAAAGATACCGCTAAAACTAGGAATTCCCACATTTTCTGGATGCCATAGAAATGTGTAACTTAATAAAAATCATAGACCAAGTATCTTTATGCACGCAAACAATACCGTCACATTAACAAAATTCTACCGTCTCCTTTGGTTACGTCCGATACTATTACTCTTGCTATTCATTTTTTTATACCCCGTGGTATATGCTCAATCCAACAGTAAATCTAAAGTGAAACCAAACTGGAATGAGATCCTTGAAGAACAACTGTTTCCAGGTAAAAAGCTCCAGGATTCCACGTTCCACTTTCAGGGCAAATTTGAAGAACAATTTATCACAACAGCAGATCATGTTAAACTCCATGGGATCTTGTTTAAGGCAGACAAGAGCAAAGGACTAATTTTCTATTTGCATGGAAGTAATGGAGCGGTAGACACTTGGGGTAAAATTGCGAATATCTATACTGATAACGGCTATGATCTTTTTATGTTAGACTACCGAGGTTACGGAAAAAGTGAAGGTAAAGTAACCAATGAAGAACTACTTTATAGTGATCTGCAAATGGCCTATGATAACCTGACACAACATTATCCGGAAGATCATATTGTCATAATTGGTCAATCGATGGGTACAGCACTGGCTTCAACTATTGCTTCCCATAACGCCCCAAAAATGCTTATTCTTCAGGCACCTTACTATAGTTTTGAAGATTGGACGCAACATATCGCTCCTGAGCTCGATACAAGCGGGCTCCCCTTTCATTTCGACAATGCTTCGGCATTACAAAAAGTAAAATGTAGAACGATCATCTTC
>NZ_LBGU01000021.1:0-79008 GCF_000988325.1 Sphingobacterium sp. Ag1
AGCATCTAAGTGCGAAACTAGCCACGAGATGAGACTTCCTTATAGGGTCGTAGAAGATGACTACGTTGATAGGCCATAGGTGTAAAGGTTGAGAGACCAAAGCCAAGTGGTACTAATAGCCCGAAGCTTTCTCAAGCAGATAACACTGTTGTCTTCCTCTTTAATTTTTAGAAACAAAAAAGAAACGAAACTCTTTCAATATCTATGTCAGTTGGCCTGATGCTCCTAAAAGGAAGCAGACCAATAAAGATTTTTAGGTGCCTATATCGGCGGTGTCTACCTCTTCCCATTCCGAACAGAGCAGTCAAGCCCGCCAGAGCCGATGGTATTGCCGTAACAGGTGGGAGAGTAGGTCGGTGCCTTTTTTTACACGGAAGCCCTTGCTGGAAACAGTCAAGGGCTTCTTTCGTTTAGGTAACCCCCGTACTTCCCTGTACAATGCTATTGCATATCTTCCGTACCCCCGACCGGCCCTGCCCCACAGTGGTATGGTGCACCACTATTAGCCATCCCTCCAGTTTTATGTGGCATTTATCATCATGGTCATTTCATAAGCCACATGAAAGTAAACATTCGATATTTGGTGAATAGCCTACAATAGCTCGGTTAGCCTGCAACATTATTATTGGACAATCGTTTGCATTCCTGAAACTCTTTTTTACTTCAATTTACTATTGTATTATTGTTAAGTTAATTTAATGCATTATAAATCATACGCATGAAGGTATCTTTTTGGAGCACAAAAGCACAAGTCAGTTTACTGATGGGATTGGCTTCTCCTTTTATTTTTCAACCCACTCGAGTTGAGGCTAAAGTAAGTACGATCAATTATTACAATACAATAGGTCGCGATCAAGTTAATCGTATTATCGCGATTCAAAAAATTAATCCGACTACAGTTGAGATTGTATACGATAATGGCCAACGTCTGACTTTAGATTTCTACGGTAATCATATTTTTAGGATGTTTCAGGATGTTCATGGTGGTATTATTCGTGACCCCGAAGCTAAACCCGATGCAAAAATATTGGTAGAGCAACCTCGGAAAACTGTCGCTGAGCTCGAAGTAAAGGATGAGGGTAATAAGGTCAGCATCTCCACCAACGATATTCTTTTTTCAATGGATAAACAGACTTCACAGTTTAGTATCCTTAATCGTAAAACCAATAAGATTGTAGTTGAAAGCTTAAAGCCGGTCGTTTTTGAGGACAAACAAGTAAGCCTTGAATTAAAGGAAAATGCGGATGAGTACTTTTTTGGTGGTGGCGTTCAAAATGGGCGTTTTTCACATAAGGGAAAAGTAATTGCTATCGAAAATCAGAACAGCTGGACCGATGGCGGTGTTGCCTCTCCAACCCCTTATTACTGGTCAACCAAAGGGTATGGTTTTATGTGGCATACTTTTAAGAAGGGAAGTTACGCCTTTGGAGCCAAAACCGCTGGCACAGTCAAATTGGCCCACGATACGGATTATCTGGATGTCTTTTTTATGGTTGGTGACGGTATTGTGCCTTTGCTCAACGATTTCTACCAATTGACGGGTAACCCAATTCTTCTACCAAAATTTGGTTTGTACGAAGGACATCTTAATGCTTATAACCGCGATTTTTGGAAAGAAGATGAAAAGGGAATTCTTTTTGAAGATGGCAAACGCTATAAAGAAAGCCAAAAGGACAATGGCGGAATCAAAGAATCGCTGAATGGCGAGAAAAACAATTATCAATTTTCGGCTCGCGCAGTCATAGACCGTTATAAAGCCCATGACATGCCTTTGGGTTGGATTCTTCCCAATGATGGTTACGGTGCTGGATATGGTCAAACGGCATCTTTAGATGGAAATATCCAAAACCTGAAAGAGTTTGGCGATTATGCGCGTAAGAATGGTGTGGAAATCGGTTTATGGACACAGTCTGATCTCCATCCCAAAGACAGCATCAGTGCATTACTGCAACGTGATATAGTAAAAGAGGTACGGGATGCAGGTGTGAGAGTCCTAAAGACGGATGTGGCCTGGGTGGGCCCAGGATACTCCTTTGGTCTCAACGGGGTAGCTGATGTAGGGCATACCATGCCTTACTATGGCAACGACGCTCGTCCATTTATTATTTCATTGGATGGTTGGGCAGGTACGCAGCGCTATGCGGGTATCTGGTCGGGTGACCAAACTGGAGGTGTATGGGAGTATATTCGATTCCACATACCAACATATATCGGCTCGGGACTTTCGGGTCAGCCCAATATTACCTCTGATATGGACGGGATCTTTGGTGGTAAAAACTTCAAGGTCAATATCCGTGATTTTCAATGGAAGACTTGGACACCCATGGAACTCAATATGGATGGCTGGGGCTCGAACGAGAAATACCCACATGCTTTGGGCGAGCCGGCTACTTCGATCAATCGTCTATATTTGAAATTGAAATCTCAATTGGTTCCCTATAGCTATAGTGTGGCAAAACAAGCGGTAGATGGACTGCCCATCATTCGCGCGATGTTTTTAGAGCAAGCAAATGCTTATACGCTTGGAAAGGCAACGCAATACCAGTACCTATATGGTCCAAATTTCCTGGTGGCACCGATTTATCAGGAAACACATGTGGATGAGAAGGGAAATGATATTCGCAATGGTATTTACCTGCCGGATGGTGAATGGATTGATTATTTTACGGGTGAAAAATACCAGGGTGGCCGTATCATCAATAACTTTGATGTGCCTATTTGGAAGCTGCCTGTTTTCGTGAAAAATGGAGCCATTATTCCAGTGACAAACCCGAATAATAATGTGCTGGAAATCAAAAAGGATCAACGTATTTATGAGGTGTATCCTTATGGGAATTCCAATTTCCTGGAATATGATGATGATGGAAAAACCGAGGCTTATCGGTATGGTAAGGGAGTAACTACATCCCTAACTTCGCAGTTAAACAATAATAAAGTTGTTTTTACGATTGCTCCAACACAGGGCGAATTTGACGGATTTGAAAAAATGAAGTCTACCGAAATTCGTTTCAACGTTAGCAAAGCACCTAAGAAATTGACTGTAAAGGTCAATGGAAAAAATAATAAACTTAAAGAAGTGAACAGCTTAGACGCGTTCAATACTTCTGAAAACGTATATTTCTACGATGCACAGCCAAACCTGAATCAGTTTGCAACCAAGGGATCTGAATTTGAAAAAGTACCTTTGGTGAAAAATCCGATGTTGCTGGTACGACTAGCGAAACAGGATGTCTCATCGACTGCAATAGAAGTACAATTGGAGGGTTTCGAATATGCTCCTGTTGACAACTATCTGGCTCAGACCGGTGCTTTGACTTCGCCCAAAGCTGTTATCACAGATCAACATACACAAGCATATACCTTAACCCCAACCTGGGAAAAGGTTGCAAATGCTGATTATTATGAAATTGAATTCAATCATCTGATCTATTCGACCATCAAAGACAGTCAATTGCTATTCGAAGGATTGGCCGCGGAAACTGATTACCAGTTTAAAATTAGAGCTGTCAATAAATCTGGTGTTTCAGATTGGAGTACATTTGCAGCAAAGACAAAGGCAAATCCATTGGAATTTGCCATCGAAGGAATCAAAGCAGAGACTTCTGTGGATAACCAAGGCGGAAATGGTATCAATAAATTGTTCAATTATGATGAGGGGGATATGTGGCATACAAAATGGGGACAGGCAGCTGTTCCGTTTGATATGACCTTAGATCTAAAATCTGTTAATCAATTGGATAAGTTTGAGTATCTTCCAAGAACCGATGGCGGAAACGGCATCATTTTAAAAGGAAAAGTATTCTATAGCAACGATAAGGATACCTGGACGGAAGCTGGTAGTTTTGATTGGAAACGTGATGGCGAAATGAAACGTTTTGATTTTGGAACCCATCCGGTGGCCCGATTTATCAAAATTTCAGTTTCTGAAGCTGTTGGAGGTTTTGGTTCAGGAAGAGAATTATATGTGTTTAAAGTGCCAGGATCGTCAAGCTACCTACCAGGCGATATTAATAATGACCGATTGATCGATCATAATGATTTGACATCTTATATTAACTATACGGGATTGCGATTGGGTGATGGAGATTTTGAAGGTTATGTCAGCAATGGTGATGTCAATAAGAATAATTTGATTGACGCTTATGATATTTCCAATGTCGCTGTTGTTATCGAAGGTGGTGCAAAACCAGCAAAGGAAGAAAAAGTAGCTGGTAAACTAAAATTGGTTCCCTCAAAAACAAGCTTGAAGTCGGGAGACACCGTAGAGATCAGTATTAGCGGGGAGAATCTTAAAGCTGTCAATGCGCTTAGTTTTGCTCTTCCGTACAATCAGGGCGATTTTGAATATGTCGGTATTGAACCTGTACACCTGAAAGAGATGAACAATTATAGTAACGATCGTCTTCACACCAATGGAAGTAAAGCGCTGTATGCTACTTTTGTTAATCTTGGCAATAAAGAGACCTTGAATGGGTCTGAAGTTTTATTTAAGATTAAATTGAAAGCAAAACGCAATGTCAACTTCAATCTGAAAGCGATAGATGGTATTTTGGTTGATAAAAAGCTGAATTCCGTTACTTTCTAAAAATAATAAATAGCCTTAACAAAAAGGGGAGCCTCATAGGCTCCCCTTTTTGTTAATTGACGTCTAAGTGTATAAAATTAGTCCAATATCATACTGAGGTCCATCAGTAGGATTTCAGTATCTGCTGAGGTGACTTTCAGGTTAATTTCAGCGACATCCCAGATTCCAAAACCATCCCTGCTCTCCAATTCTTGTCCTTCGACGGTAACACTGCCTTTTATTACAAAAACATATACACCGTTTCCGGCCTTTTTGATCTGGTATTTTGTCTGGACGTCCTTGTCAAAATGCCCCATAGAAAACCAGGCATCCTGATGGATCCATACCCCCTCGTCTTCTGGATTGGGCGAAAGAATTTGTTGGAATTTATTCTGTCTTTGTGCGATATCTAATGTAATTTGATCGTAGCGCGGGCTCACATTCCGTTGATTAGGGTACACCCAAATCTGAAGAAACTTCACCACCTGATCGGTGTTTTTATTATATTCACTGTGTATGATGCCCGTTCCGGCACTCATGACCTGAATATCTCCTTTCCGGATAATGGCTTTGTTACCCATGCTGTCTTCGTGTTGCAAATCACCTTCCAAAGGAATACTGATGATTTCCATATTATCGTGCGGGTGTTTGCCAAAACCTCTTCCTTCAGCCACCATATCATCATTTAGTACCCGCAATACACCAAAGTGCATGCGTTCCGGGTCGTGATAATTGGCGAAGCTAAACGTATGATTGCTTTCTAACCAGCCATGATTTGCATGACCGCGTGTAGCTGCTTTATGGAGGACGCTATGGTTTTCCAATTTGTCTGAATTATAATTTACATCTTCGGCATCCAGCGTTTCAAGCGGTTCTATCTCGTCAATATCATTCTTCAAGATATCAGCTGAAGATACTGTTGATGCAAATATTCCGGAACCCAAAAGGCCTTTTTTTATAAAGTTCTGTTTGTTCATGATCTTATTATTTAGTATCCAAAATTAGCCTATTAGCCACCAATTTCTATTGATCTAGTTCAATAAAGAAAGGGTTTTAGCGGATTTTAGTTGTTTCTCTAAGAAGCTGTTGCTTGTGGTCTAGGCATTATTAAACGGAACGTAAGTCTGGAAAAAGACTGTAGACTTCATTTTTTAGAAGTCCACTTCCACCGCCATAATGTTTGATCAGACCAATCGGATAAGTGAGCCGTGAAAGGTGATCTGTTATTTCATGCTCTTCCTGAGGAGAGAGTCCCGAACTCAATAATAAAACATCTACAGGATTGTCTATCAGATGTTTCTTACAAGTACCCAAATCCTGTTGTATCGTTGCATTCCAGCTGGGTGTGCTTTCAATGATTCTCTTGAGCGTGAGGAGAATTTCTTCATTTTTACCCAATAGGAGAAAGTTTATGGTTTTCATGATGAATGCTATTTTTAAGTGTATGATTAGTATAATGATACACAAATTCGTTACACGCTAATGTTGATGAGTTGAAGCGCAACTTTTGTTTATCATTCGCTATCGTGATGCTTCCTTCTTAAGGATTTGCACGAATTACTGTATTAACAATGGCATTACCCTTTAAAATTTTTGAAATGGGGCATTCTTCGGCAATTTGTTGAAGTCGTTCTCGGGTATCCTCCGCTAAGATTTGTCCAAAAGCGATCTCGCGATCAAAATACGTAACCACCTGTCCTTTTTCAATCTTGAGATACATATTTGAACTGACAGAAATTTCTGGAATATCAAGTCCTTTTTTATCGATGTACATGCGTAGCGTAGCTAATGTACAAGATACAAGCGATGAAATCAGAAGGGTGTAGGGGTCAGGCCCAAGATCTCTTCCGCCAAGTTTTTCAGGTTCATCCGTAATAAATTCACCATTCCTCCAGTGGATGCTGGTCTTATATTTCTGCTCGGCAATATGACCGATGACAGGGTTTTCCAATATATATTTCATACGGATCATTCTTTTGTTTGTAATACAACAAAAATAAGCCTGAATTGATTCATTTTCATTGATGTAGTTCAATAAATATAGTCATTCTGTCTTATGATGTTTTTTTTTATAGCCGATCAAGCGGATGGATTTCAGCTGATGAATAAACATTGCCGTTTCAGAAAAAATAAGGATTGGAGTAAGTTGAATCACATAAATTTTCTTACTTTTAACAATCGAACACGCTCATTTTTTTAAGGATTTTAATTTAATATTTCGGTTATGATGAAGAGATTTTTACTTGTCGGACTTTTTGCTGGTATAACCCATTTTATGGCTTTCTCGCAATCGCACGAACTACGAGTGGGTATTACTTCCGGTGTGTCCAACTTTACGGGATCGGGAGCCGAAGCGAAGAGTATGTTGAATGGATCTACGCAGCAGGACTATTATACCAATAATCCTTATGGAAAAAAATATGGAATCAATATCGGTGGTGCTTTAAACTACCGGTATGTTTTTGCCAACAACCTGATATTAGGTTTGGAGGGCGCCTATGAACGATTGCAGACAAAGATTGATTTGGAAGGCAACGAGTTTATGAATGGAAGCCGTGGTCAAACCCGTCTCAATCAACAATTTATCAATTTTAATCCTTTTGTTGGCTATCGTGTCTTTTTTGAACCGATGACAATGGATATACAGCTGGGTATGGATATTGCCAAAACGTTAAGCATTAAAGAAAATGGTAGCATTGAAGATAAGCAGGGTAATAAAACAAGTTTTGATCGTGACCGCGGCAAGATTATAGATTTGGATCTACGCCCTCGATTGCAGTTTAATGTAAATTATGATCGTTATACCGTATTTGCTGGATATTCATGGGGACTGAAGGATTACAACAGCGGGATGCTTGGCGCTGATCCCGGTACCGCACGATTAAATGTATTCCGCTTGGGTTTACAATATCAGTTATTAACCCCACTATTTAAAAATGACTAAGGGTCGAATAGAAGCATTCAGTGATGGCGTTCTAGCCATCATTATAACGATTATGGTACTTGAATTAAAAGTACCTGAAGGGGTTACTTTTGCAAGCCTCAAGCCTTTATTGCCCAAAATCATCTCTTATATCGTAAGTTTTATGTATGTGGGACTCTATTGGAACAACCACCATCACCTCTTTCAAATCGTTCGCAAAGTAAACGGCAAAGTACTTTGGAGCAATCTCCATTTATTGTTTTGGCTATCCTTAATGCCGGTTACCACCAATTGGATAGGTGAATCCCATTTTGGTCGAGATCCGATTATTGCTTACGGTGTTGTGTTGATTATGTGTTCTATTGCCTACCATATCGTGGAGTATTTTGTGATCCAGATTGAGGGCGAAGATTCTGCATTGAAAAAAGCGGTCAAATCGAAAACAAAAGAAAATATTTCTACCGCACTGTATTTTCTGGGAATAGGTCTGTCTTTTATCAATCCGTATATCAGTTTAGTGCTATACGGAACGGTTGCTATCATGTGGATTATTCCCGACCGCCGTATTGAGAAAGAAATGCGGAATCAATAGTTTTGCTGATCCAGGACTTTCAGAATGAACTGCGCGCGATCAAATACGGTTGTTTTTGGAACCTCAATAGTTTCATAACCCAGTTTTGTATAGGTCTCTTTCATTATCTTGAAGGTATTTTCGGCCTCTTGCCAAGTTTGTTTCCGCTCGTTGTCATTCGCATAGATCTCTGCCCAAGGTGGTAAGATGAATACCTTTTTATGATAACGTTTCAATCTTGCTTGTCGCAGGCAATCTTCCCCGATTGCAAGACTTTCCATGGCAATATATGCTAATGTATCTGGAATCCCGCGGTCAAAAAACACATAGCGGGTTTGATCTTTACGCAACTGTTCCGAATAACCGCTGCAAGACGCCGCTAGCATGAGCTCGGCATAATGACGCTTATTCTTCCAGGGGAGGCCGTCGCCATTCATTTCCATTTGTTCTCGGATAATCCGCCGGGCATCCTCCGGTACAACACTAAATCCCAGTTGTTGTAATTCCTTTAATAGCGTTGTTTTACCGACACCAGGTCCTCCTGTCAGGACAATAAATTGAGCTGTTTGATCCATAATGTTTAAAAGGTAATAAGTTAGCAGATCATAAGTCCCAAGTTAGTCCAAACTTGGTTTCTCTGCCGAAAAAGGGCATTGCTGTTTTCAGAAAAGATCAGCTGTATTGCTTGGCAATTTTTTTTTCGGGTTCCACGTAGCACATATACAGGAAAAAAAGAAAAAAATATTCAAGGGGTTTCATCAGGACATAGGTCATATTTGATGCCCTAACAGAATTTATTTTGATCGAGATATTAAACCCATATTTATCATAGCAATATCTAACATAGCGGTGTAATACTGGCGATAGATCGCTTAATATTTCTTCGAATGCATTGGCAATTTGGAGTTGTCTATTGACGATAATGGTGTTACCATGTCTTTTGCCTAATCTCAATGGTTTTACAAGGGCGGGATCTCCTTTGGCTGCAACTGTACAGAGGTAATGTCCCTGATGATCCAAGATGGGAGGGTGCATTTTTTGTGAAAAAGCCCAAGTGGTTGTTTCTGTGAAAACTTTCACCATTGAATCCCGATCCTGCCCCAATAGGATGAGGATAATTGTTAGTAAAAGAAAGACCGGAACAAGTAAAATAAGCGCCCATGTGGGGTAATTTAGCTTTGCCGAAAGTAGGTTATTGATCTTGTTGAGCGTGGCGTTGGCATAGCTTCTTGTCGAGGCGTAACCCCGTTCTTCAACGATGATTTTACGGATTAATCCTACACCCATGATCAAGCAGCATATTGGTGTGAAAATAAAGTATAGGGTTCCCTCGTTGCCAACATACATATCCAATGTGGACGTATCGTGGTGACTGACCTGAACGAGTACAAACACACTGATCATACTGCCTATCATTAACATAATCAGCATTAGAACAAGAGGAATAGGGGGGATTTTCCGTCCTTTGAGCCAAATCGCTATTGCTGAAATATTAAATGTTAGGAAATAAAACAGAAGCGATAAAATGTGTTTTCCACCGAAGGGAATATAGCAATCACCATCTACAGGATCTACGGCTTGATTATATTGACTTGAGTGGAATAATAGCCCTACTCCGGTTATCATTAACGAAATCAGGTAACCGATGATGATCGCATACTCAACAATTGTTATTTTCCGCTGTTGTTTTTTGACAACAGAACGAAGCAGATATAAAATTCCGAAAAGCGTAAGAATAATAAGAAGAAAAATGAAGATCATAATGGGATGAGCAGTTATAATTCTAAGACGAATATCGTCAAATCATTTTGTTTAATTCAGATGCAAAGCAGTCTTTTTTTTGCAGTCTATGTGTATAGTGGCTTGAAACCAATATTATTGAAGTGTTTAATAGGTTGGAATTCAAGATTTCTTCAACAGTATATCGTTATAGGGCCGAATGTCTAGCAATTATCAGTGTTTAACCTTTGCCGAATAACCGGCTCCAAAAGCTCTTTTTTTTACTGCTTTGCGAACTATCTGTTGTGTCAAAATGTTTAGGGTCGGCATGGATTGTTTCTGTTTTGACATTTGGTAAGATCTCATTTTCAGGAATTCCATGACGATGTTCTATTTCCTGGATCTGTTTTAATGCCGTTGTCTGATATAAAAGTGGGCCTTCTTTGTCGCAGTTAAAGAGGTTGGAGTAACTTTTTGATTCATTCAGATCAAAAGGTTGTGGTTCGACAACTTCTGTTGCTTCCAAAAGACCAAGGTTACGATCTTTGGCATATTGCAGAGCATTGAGGAAAACAGCAATACGGTTATCAGAAAATAGCGTATCTAGTTCAGCCTTGATCGTTGGATTATTATGGTAGTCTACCAACAATTGCGCAACTTTTTCTGCTGGGATAAAGACACCCGAACAATAGTTTTCTACAAGCCTGTTTTCGATATTATTGGTCAGAAATTCATGTTGTACAAATTCATTCCACTGTTTGTAATAGCCGGATAAATGGTCATTTTTGGAGAAGGATAGGGCTCCACCGCGCACATAAAAGTATTTTTCGAAAAAACCTTGGACAACAGCAATGAAAAATCCATGGGTTTTGTCAAAATAATCATTTTTGTCGGTTTCCCGACCCGCATTTAAGGTGTCTTGGTACTTGGTTTTATAGAAGTCTTCTAGTTGGTGAACTGCAGAAACTTCCTCAATCTTTTCAGGATTTTTGAGCAAGTCAAAATACCAAGTTTCTATCTGCTGTTCTGAGATGGGGTGGTAACTAATATCATAACCCATAATGACTGTTTTTAATCGCTTATGTTGTAATTGCTAATATATTAAAAATTAACATTTTGTGCAATATGAATTGCTCGGCTATCGTGCTTTTTTCGCCTAAACAGACAGGTTGATGACAATTTTATACAGCGATATGGTGGGACAACATGTTTGCCTATTTCATGATAATTAATTACTTTGGTCACAAACAGAATTTATATATGAAGCACTTACTAGTTATTATTTTTATGTCGGCGAGCTTATTTTTTACAGCCTGTCAATCCCCAAGTCCAGAGACTTTTTTCGGAAAAGTTGTTTTAAACACAAATCTTGTAGCAGATTTTGCCCCTGAACGCTACGGCAAACAGCTCGAGCAGGAGACCGTAGAATTTGCAGATATGCCCTCCAGTAAGAAAGTAGGCGACGAAGCTCAAAAATCTGTCGGAATAAAAATTCAGGTGGTCGAAAAGGCTTTAAAGGATATTAAAGAACTGAATGTTTCTGATGCCGATGCAAAAGCATTGAAAGAGCAGTCTATTGCATTATTTGAAAAAGTGTTGCCTGTTTATAAAAACGAATATACCGCTTATGCAAAGTTATGTGACGGTAAAGGTTCGGCTGAAGAAAAGCAGGCTTTACTCCAGAAGATCGAAAAAAACGATATGCCTTCCATTAACAGTGTGTTTGACAACGTATATGCTTTAGGAAAAGCTTATGCCGAAAAACATAACTTGAACGTTAACTGGGGGAACTAAGCCGATGGAGGAAACAAGCTTATATAGAAATAAACGGAAAACAATTCAGCTGTTGTCAATTTCGGGAGCTCTATGTTTGTTGCTTTTGGTCGTTTTATTGTTCAGTATCGGTTTATTTGATGGAGTATTTAAGGCAAAGCCGACAGTTTTCTCTGCCGGAGCACTGCTGGTACTCTTAATTTTATTGTTTTCCAGCCTACTGAGTCTTCGGGATAAAACGGCGCAAATTGTTTTGAACGATCGCTATTTTCTTGGAAAGACAACACCAGTATCAAAAGCTTTTGGCCGAGGCGACTGGCAGGATGTTAAAAGCATTGATTTACAAAAAGTCGGTGGTGATACCCTGGTCGTTGTAACACTGGGTCATCCTTCTAAATATAAAGAGCGGCTTTCGTCGCTGTTATGGAAAATGGCTTATCAAGAATCCACCCAAGAATTGTGTATTATGTATTCGTCCTCAACGGTTGATTTGGAACCCTCCGAGCTGTATCAGCTTTTTGTTTCTTATTGGAAAAGGGTGAAAGTAATCGATGTCTAGCAAACAAATTAGGTCATTGCAGACTTTATAGCATCAATCTTCTGTTGAATAATCTCTTTTTCCAATGTTATTTTGGCGAGGTTTTTTGCTTTATTGAAGTTTGCGATGGCTTTGTTTTTATCTAGATCCTGATAAAGTTCCCCGAGGAGGACAAAATAAAAGTGGTTGTCTTCTAGTTGTAAGGTTTTTACTTCGGCCAATGCAGCTTTAGCGCCTTTTACTTTATATAGGGCAAATATTCTATTTAATGCAGCTGCGGGGGAATAATTGACGACTAATAAACGGTCATACCACTGCAGGATTTCGGTCCATTTTTCTGGACTGTCTTCCTTTATACAATGGCATTGCGCAATTTTCGCCTCCAGATGATAAGATGTGAGTTCGTCGCCCGATGCCGCATTCTTCAGAAAATAAAGCCCCTGATGGATGAGTTCTTGATTCCAGCGTTCCTCATCCTGTTGCTCATACAAAATGAAATCACCTTCATTGGTCAGCCTTGCCTCGAAGCGGGAAGAATGGAAACAAATCAGCGCAATGAGCGCATTGGTCTTGGGTGTATTGGTTTTTTCATAAGATGAAAGCATAAGCGCAAGGCGTAACGCTTCAATACAGAGCTCCTTTCGTAAAATTTGATTTTGGGTTTTAGAATAATACCCTTCATTAAATAAGAGGTAAATAATATGGAGTACATTATCGAGGCGTTTGATAATTTCTGTTTCGGAAGGCAGTTCGAGTTCGATTTTTTCTGAACGTAGTTTTTCCTTTGCTCTGAATAGGCGCTTATTGATGGTTTCTTTGTTGGAAAGAAATGCTTCGGCAATTTCTTCTATACCAAAACCACAGAGGATTCTAAGGGCAAGACCAATTTGTGCCTCACTGGCAATTGCTGGCGTGCAGATGGCAAACAGCATTTTTAATTGGCTGTCTTTAATATTTTCCTGCGAGAAACTAAACTCGTCAAAGCTCTCCGCTTCTGGCTCCCGCTGCCGTACTGCAGGGATGATTTTATCTGTAAATATTTTATTTCTTCTAAACTGGGCCAAGGTCTTTTGTTTTGCAACCGTGTACAGCCAAGCCGTAGGATTTGCAGGAACGCCTTTGGTCTGCCAGGATTCCGTGGCAACTAAGAACGTTTCGCTGACGATATCTTCCGCTATTTCGATGTACTGGAGGCCAAAACTCTTGCTGATGACAGCGACTATTTTGGTAAATTCTTGCTGGAAAAGCTGTTTTAGAAAATCTGGATCCATAAGTTTAAAATAGGATCGGCTATGTCAGTGTACAGCCGATCCTGTATATGATTAGTTGAGTAGTGCACGTATCTCTACACTTCCGTTAAATTCGAGAATAGGACAGCCATGGGCCAAGGTTGTGGCTTCGTCAAGATCCTCTGCTGCGACGACAATAAAACCGCCGAGTCTCTCCCGAATTTCCACAAAAGGTCCATCCGTAACGATACCGCCCGGCTTTAATACCTTTCCGGCAGGCTCAAGACGGGAGCCATGATCCTTCAGTTTACCTTGCGTATCGATGTCATGGATCCAGTCGAACCACCTTTTGTTCACAGCTTTTGCTTCTTCTTCTGTCAGTTGACTTTGCTCATTGGCCCCCTGACGAAATAATAAGATGAAATCTTTCATTTTTATGGTTTAATTTATCGTATAAATATACGTTTCGTTATTTATGAGGTTGGCTGTACTTTGTGCTGCCCAACTTTGTAGCTTCCTGCTTGTGTGCGGAAGGAAATATTGATCCTATTGTAGGAATTGATTGCTGTAATGGCCAAGGTCAGGTCAATAAGTTCTTCTTCCGAAAATATTGCAGTTGCTTTAGCATAAACCTCGTCCGATACATCGCCATGTGTAATTTTCGTCACGGCTTCGGCCCATTCCAGTGCAGCACGTTCACGTTCGCTATACAGCGGGGCTTCCCGCCAGGCATCCAATAAGAACAATCGTTGTGGTTGATCTCCGGTGGCCAGTAGATCTTTTGAATGCATATCCAGACAATAAGCACAGCCATTGATTTGTGATACACGGAAATAAATAAGATGCAAAAGCTCTTGTTCTATCGAGCACTTGCTCAGATATGCACCTATTCCAAACATCGATTTCATGGCGTTTTGCCCTTTTGCGAAAAAATTAATTCGTTGTTCCATTTTTTTATTGTTTTTAGTGTAACTGATTTACACCACAACAATGCTTGAAGTTAAAGAAATTGGACAGCTTGATCTGTAAATTTTATATTTAAATTGTAAGTGTCTGTATTATAGTTTTTTAATTTAAGTATTTCTCTAATAAAATTCTAATAATTTTCTAAAAGATCTCTAACGAATCATGGTAGCAGGAATGTGGACCTTTGCAGGCAAAGGAGGATAAAGAGATGAGTGTTTTTGAATTTACCATACGATTATTTGCTGCATTGCTTTTGGGCGCTGCCGTGGGCGTGGAGCGCCAATGGCGCCAGAAAAATGCGGGACTTCGGACGAATACCTTAGTTTCGTTGGGAGCAGCAGCTTTTGTGTTACTTTCCATAGAAATTGGCGGTGATGCTACCGGACGGATCGCTTCTTATGTGGTCAGTGGAATTGGTTTTCTTGGCGCTGGTGTAATTATGAAGGACGGTTTGAATGTGCATGGCCTGAACACGGCAGCGACAATTTGGTGTTCGGCGGCAGTAGGCGCACTCTCCGGGCTAGGTTTGTATGCCCAAGCATCTGTCGTTGCGCTGGCTATTATTTTTACACACCTGATCTTTCGTCCAATCGGACAAAAAATGGCCTTCTTGACTTTTAATAAATCGGCAGCATCCCAGACCGAATATCTACTGACCATAGGCTGTGGGATAGACATCGAAAATCATATTCGTGTTTTATTGATGCAGATGCTCAGCAGTAACGAAAAGCTATTGTTGTCTTCCCTTTCGAGTGACGATACCCTGACTACTAACACTGTTGTCATTAGGGCTATTGTTAGAGCCATCGGTCAGCAAGACAGTCTTATCGAACGGATGGCTAGCCGATTGACCATTGAAGAAAGAGTAACAAAAATAAGCTGGGAAATTATTGGTACCGAGTCGGATTTGTAATACAAGTCGGATTTGTAATACGAATTGGATCGGTAATAAGAATGGGGTTTACGGAAATTAACATGAAACGGGCTATAGGGTTATGATTAAAATGAACAATAAAACAACAAGGAATCCATTGCACAATATGATCAGTTCCAATGGAATGAATGTAGGGACTGTGACCAAATTGCAGGGGGTGGCCAGTCAGGATGAAAAACTTGCCTGCGCGATGTTAGAAACGAGCAGAGAAGGGATTACAGATGAAATGGCTGCGGAGCGTCAACAGAAATTTGGTTTAAATGAGGTGAAACATCAAAAGGCCCCAAAGTGGTATGTGCAGCTATTGAAATCTTTTGCTAACCCCTTTATATATATTCTGTTATTGATTGCCACTGTTTCCTTTATTATCGATGTTGGGCTTCCGGAGGTCGGAGAACGGGATTATAAAACAGTTGTTGTGGTGTCCATTATGATTTTGGTCAGTGCACTGCTTCGTTTTGTACAGGAGTATCGAAGTAATGCCGCCGCAGAAAAATTAAAAAGTATGGTGAAAACCACGGCGACAGTATTGCGGAAATTTAAAGGCAAAAGAGAGATTCCTATTGTTGAGCTGGTGCCGGGAGATGTTGTATACCTTTCCGCAGGGGATATGATTCCTGCAGATTGCCGTATTATTCAGAGTAAGGATCTTTTTGTGAGTGAAAGTATGCTGACCGGAGAGGCGCTTCCTGTAGAGAAGAATTATTTGCCGATCCGGGATGCAGGGAATAAATCACCTATTGAACTTTGTAATATTTGTTTTATGGGGACCAATGTCGTTAGTGGATCGGCGACAGCCCTGATTGTAACGACAGGAAGCTACACCTATTTTGGAAGTATCAGCAAATCGATTACGGGCGAACGTCCCGAAACAAGTTTTGATAAGGGGATAAATAAGGTGAGTTTCTTATTGATCCGTTTTATGCTGGTCATGGTTCCGCTGATCTTCTTGATCAATGGGTTGATGAAAGGGAACTGGACGGAAGCACTACTGTTTGCCATTGCTGTTGCTGTAGGTTTAACCCCCGAAATGCTGCCCATGATTGTCACCGCTAACCTGGCAAAGGGTGCTGTCAATATGAGCAAACGTAAAGTCATCGTCAAGCGGCTAAATTCCATCCAAAATATAGGTGCCATGGATATTCTGTGCACGGATAAAACAGGAACATTGACATTGGACAAGATCGTCATGGAAAAACATCTGAACGTCTACGGTGTCGAAGATGACGAGGTACTCAAATGGGCCTATCTCAATAGTTTTCATCAGACTGGCCTGAAGAATCTGATGGATAAGGCTGTGCTGGAACATGTCGAATTGCACGATTACTTGAAAGTGGAGGATCAATATTTGAAAATTGACGAGATTCCATTTGATTTTCAGCGGCGACGGATGTCTGTGGTCCTCAAACAGCATAATGGCAAACACCTATTGATCTGTAAAGGGGCCGTAGAGGAAATGCTTGAGTTATGTACACATGCTTTTGATCCGGGAGATGACCGTAGCCTGCATGTCGAAAATGACCGTACAGTACCGATGGACGATACGATGCGTAAAATTGTATTGAAAACATCAAGAAAGATGAACGAGGAGGGATTACGTGTTTTATTGGTTGCTATCCGAGAATTTGAAGGTAGTCACCCGTTGACCTATGCTGTTGCGGATGAAGCGAAATTGACGTTGACCGGATTTATTGGCTTTTTGGATCCGGCCAAACCATCGTCACAGCCTGCGATTGAAGCCTTGCAGAAATTGGGGATTGCGATTAAAGTACTGACTGGAGACAATGAGATTATTACACGCAAAATCTGTCTGGATGTCGGCATTCCGGTGGATCGGATCGTCAATGGAAATGAATTAGATAGCATCACGGACAGCGAGCTAAATCAATGTGTTGATCGGGTGTCGGTATTTGCGAAATTAAGTCCGCTCCAAAAAGTTCGTGTTGTGAAGGCATTAAGGGAAAAGGGGCATACGGTTGGGTTTATGGGCGATGGCATCAATGACGCAGCGGCACTTAGGGAGGCTGATGTCGGTATCAGCGTGGATACGGCTGTCGATATCACCAAGGAAAGCGCAGATATCATTCTGTTGGAAAAGGACCTTATGGTGCTGCGAAAAGGGGTTATTTACGGGCGTCGAACTTTTGGCAATATCATTAAATATATCAAGATGACGGCGAGCAGCAATTTCGGCAATATGTTCAGTATGCTTGGTGCTAGCGCTTTTCTTCCATTTCTTCCAATGCTGCCCGTGCATCTGCTTATTCAGAATCTACTCTATGATATATCGCAGGTAGCTATTCCCTGGGACAGTATGGATGAGGAATTTATTGTCGAGCCAAAGAAATGGGACGCTGGCAGTGTCTCTAAGTTTATGTTATTTATTGGTCCCATAAGCTCACTGTTTGATTTTGCCACTTTTGCAGTATTGTTTTTCGTGTTCAAGGCCAATACCGTATCGGATCAAACACTCTTTCAGACTGGTTGGTTTGTGGAGGGATTGCTTTCACAAACATTGATTATCCATATGATAAGGACCAAGAAAATACCCTTTATTCAAAGCTGGGCTGCAGCACCGGTTGTGACGTTGACGAGTTTGATGATGATTATCGGTGTTGTTTTGCCGTTTACACCATTTGCTGCTGCTTTAAAAATGGAGGCACTGCCCCTAACTTATTTTCCATGGCTTATCGGTATTTTGATCTGCTATTGTTTATTGACGCAGTGGGTGAAAAATTGGTTTATTCGGAAATTTCATACCTGGTTATAGTTGTAAATTATTGGAGTAAAATGCTGAAATTCATCAACAATAATGTTAATTTTAGGCAAAATACTCCAATGAAACTTATAACATATACCCTTGCTATCTTTGGATTGGGCCTAATGGCTTCCTGTGGATCGGGAACTCAGGACCGACAATCTACTGTTGATACTGCTGCGAATGAAAAATTTAAATCGTATGAGGACCGCTTTATTCTACAGCTTTGGAAGGAAAATCCGGAATGGGCTACCCAGGTCGGATTCCATCAGTATGATTCCTTGTTGACCATACCTGATGCTGATGCGCAAAAACTACGACTGGAGTTTTCGAAAAGACATTTGGACAGCCTTAAAAATTTTGATCTGAGTACGTTGAATCTTTCTCAGCAAACAGATTATCATCTGATTCAAAACTATCTTGAATCCAATATTTGGGCGATTGAAAAAGAGCGCGCGTATGAGTGGAACCCTTCTTCGTACAATGTTGGCGGGACGATCGCTTTTATGCTTGCCGAGAATTATGCGCCTTTATCGACCAGACTTAAAGCGATATATCATCGGTTGACGAAGATTCCGGCCTACTATGAGGCTGCGAAAGGACAGCTTAAAAATCCGGCCTCGGTCTTGACCGATTTGGCCATTCAGCAGAATTTGGGTGGTTTATCTGTTTTTGAAAACGATTTGCGTGATTCACTTAAAAAATCTGATCTGTCGGCTTCAGAAAAGGAAGCTATTCAGAAGGCCTCACAACAAGCTATTGCGGCGATCAATGGGTATGTTCAATTTTTAAAAGTGGCACCTAACCCTTCGCCACGAAGTTTTAGATTAGGCAAGGAACTTTACGACAAAAAATTTGACTTTGACATCCAATCTGGTTCAACAGCTGAACAGATTTACCAGGCTGCTCTCGCAAGGAAAAGCTACTTGCACGGTGAGATGTATAAAATTAGCAAAGAGCTGTGGCCTAAATATTTTGGAAAATCGTCCTTGCCGTCCGATAGTTTGCTTGTCATTCGAAAAATGATCGACACCCTGTCTGTCAACCATGTTAAAGCAGAAGAGTTTCAATCGGCTATCGAAGCACAGATACCGAAGCTGGTTGCGTTTGTCAAACAAAAAGATTTATTGTACATCGATGATAGCAAGCCGCTCGTGGTGCGTAAAGAGCCTGCTTACATGGCTGGTGTTGCGGGAGCTTCAATCAGTGCACCTGGTCCATATGATAAAGGCGGAAATACCTATTACAATGTGGGCAGTCTGACCGGTTGGACGAAAGAGGCAACGGAAAGTTACCTTCGGGAGTATAACCATTACATTTTACAGATACTCAATATCCACGAGGCTATTCCAGGCCATTATACCCAATTGGTGTATGCCAACCAATCGCCGAGTCTCATCAAGAGTATTTTAGGAAATGGTGCAATGATTGAGGGCTGGGCTGTCTATACCGAACAAATGATGCTCGAAAATGGTTACGGAGACAATGCCCCAGAAATGTGGTTAATGTGGTACAAATGGCATCTGCGTACTGTTTGCAATGCGATACTCGATTATAGCGTCCATGTGAAAAATATGAGTGAAAAAGACGCCATGCATTTGTTGGTTGATGAGGCGTTTCAACAACAGGCTGAAGCAGCCGGAAAATGGAAACGTGTGTCGGTGAGCAGCGTGCAGTTGACATCTTACTTTACGGGATATAAAGAAATTTATGATCTTAGGGAAGCTGTGAAGCAAAAAGAAGGAAAACAGTTTAATTTGAAGGCGTTCAATGAAAAATTCCTGAGCTTTGGCAATTCTCCGGTGAAGTATATCCGGGAAATGATGTTAAAATAAAAGTAAGAAATCCGATCAATGATAAAGCCACTCTCCTGAGTGGCTTTATTGTTTATCAAAGCTTATTGCTCGATGGCGACATCGGCGGTCACCTTGGCAAATTTGTTTCGATAATCTATTGGTGTAAGGCCAGTAATTTTTCGGAAAATATCCCGAAAGGCTTTTGTATCTGTATAACCTACATCATACATGACCTCAGAGACGTTTTTTCGTGATGCTTCGAAGAACTTTTTTGCAGCTTCGATGCGTACGCGTTGCAGGTATTCAACAGGCGTGTTGTTGGTTGCTTCTTTGAATCTCCGTTCAAATGTTCGCCGCCCAATATTGACATGATTGGCCAGTTCTTCGACTGTAATTTTCTCCTCGTACTTCTTCTCGATATAGTCTTGAGCTTGTTGGATATCCAGATCAGCATGATTACGTTGGCCTCTGAATATGGCGAATTGCGATTGATTATCCCGGCTGATATCCAGTGCAAAATATTTGGCTATGAGTACGGCTGTTTCCCTATCGGCATACTTTTCCACTAAATAGAGGATCAGATTCCATAAACTGCTCGCGCCACCACTGCTGTAGATATTTTCATGTTCAGTGATCACAGCACCATCTTCAATTTCAATGTGGGGGTATTTTTCCTTGAACTCTTCGATATGTGCCCAGTGTGTCGAACATTTTTTTCCATCTAAAAGACCAGTCTCAGCGAGCAGGAAAGCACCCACACATAGACTGGCAAGACTAGCCCCTTTGTGGTACAGTTTTGTGAAATAAGGGATCGCTTCGGCATTATCACGTATTCCTTTTTCTATGTTGCCAAAAATAGGCGGTATAATAAGCAGATCTGTTTTCTGAACGTCCTGTAGTAGTCGGTTTGTCTTGATGGTATACTCCCCGCTATTGGCCGGGACGTAAGTCGTTAAACCTACATATTCGACTTCAAAAATAGGCTGTTTTCCAAAGGCCGTTAGAAATTCATTGGCCGTATGAAAGGTTCTGAACGCAGGGGTAATACCTTCGATAGTACCGTATTCGGGAACAAAAACAGAGATTTGCATATCATTTTTGGTTTATGATATAAAGGTACAAATAGTTTTTGTCGTAATCTACCCCTAAAGTTGTCGTCTTTGCAACAGCCGCAATGTTGTGATCCTTTGCATCTTTGTTATATCAATATAAACAATAGAAAAACAATGAAAAGACAGACAAAAATTACAGTTGAAGCCGCGATTAACGCTCCTGTAGAAAAAGTATGGAAACTTTGGAACAATCCTGTGGATATCATGCAATGGAATACGGCAGATCCGAGCTGGCACTGCCCAAGTAGTGAAAATGACCTTCGTGTAGATGGAACTTTTAAAAATAGAATGGAGGCGAAAGACGGAAGCTTTGGGTTTGACTTCGAAGGAACCTACCATACGGTAAATCTATATCGGGAAATTGCTTATACCATGGCTGATGGAAGAACTGTAAATACGCTTTTTTCGGAAGTGGAAGGGAAAACCAGTGTGATTACAGTTTTTGATGCGGAACAGGAAAATGATCCTGAATTGCAAAAATCGGGTTGGCAGGCTATTCTGAATAACTTCGTAAACTACGTAGAATCTGCGAATTAATATTTCCTGACCTCAAGGTGAATCAGAACTGAAATTATACACTTACACAAACGACTTATACAATGAAAAAGAACAAAATTGCTTTTTGGATAGCAACGGTATTTATAGTTCTCTGGGAAGGACTAATGCCACTTGGAACACTATTATTTGCTCCTCAATATATCAATGCGGGCACAAAACCATTGGGATACCCCGACTATTTTGCCTATGCATTAATCGTCTGTAAGGTGTTGGGCGTTATTGCAATTGCTGTACCACAGGTTCCAGGTAAATTAAAAGAATGGGCTTATGCTGGACTGACATTTAACTTAATATTTGCTTTTATCAGTCATGCCTGTGTTGACAAAAATGCTGCATTTATGGCCATGCCTATTGTGATATTGGCAGTACTCGCTGTTTCTTACGTCTATCAGGGTAGAATAGCCCGCTTGAGCAGCAAAGATATGAGCAACACAGGAGCGTATCACCAGACCTCAGTTGTTTAAGACCTTATCAGATTGGATTGTCCTAAAATAATCGCTAATAGAAAAAGTAAAACAAAAAACCAGCAGTATTAATTTATTTATAAACGATATAGCTATGAAAACGAATCATGTTTCTTTACATCGAATTATTCAGGCGAGCCCTGAAAAAGTGTTCCGTGCTTTTGCAGACCCGATAGCACATGCCAGCTGGCTTCCTCCTTATGGTTTTCTGTGTACTGTACAACACATGGAATTTAAAGTCGGGGGAAGTTTCAAAATGACTTTCACCAATTTTAGTACAGGTCATAGTCATTCCTTCGGTGGTGAGTATCTAGAGATTGAACCAAATGGTTTTATCAAGTACGTGGACCGCTTTGATGACCCCAATTTACCAGGTGAAATGACTACGACTGTTTCTTTGCGTAAAGTGATCTGTGGCACTGAACTTCAGATTGAACAGACGGGAATTCCCGAGATTATTCCCGCGGAGATGTGTTATCTTGGGTGGCAAGAATCTTTGGAAAAAATGAAAAAGCTTGTGGAACCTGAAATACCGGACGCTTAATCAATTTAAATTATGCTAGTTGAGCAGATGGAACGCTTGCAAAGCGGAATATTCATTACATTCTCAGGAAACTGTAGGGCAGCACTTACCTTTTACCAGACTTGTTTCGGGGGCACTTTACATTTCGAGATGTTCGAAGAACCCCTTCAAGGCTATGGTGAAACTCCTGTGGTGAGTGCTGCTCTTATTTCCGAACGCATTGTCATCTATGGCTCCGATCTCGTACACAATGAAGGTCGGAAAGTGGGAAACTATGTAGCTGTATTTGTTCCCTGTCAGGACAATGCTGATCGCGAGGAATTAATCGGAAAACTTACATCCCAAAGGATCAAAAATAAATCTGGTGATACAGCACATAAATTTATTGAGGTAACTGATTTGTTCAATGTACGCTGGGTTTTGGGAATTTAGTTTCCTCTTTCAAATAGTTGCTTTTTTTATTAAAAAAAGCAACTTGTACTAAAATCAGTGTTATGATCTTTGTAGAAAATGAGTTTGCGCCATTAGTCCGGAGGTTTATGTGACAGATCCTATTTTTGCCTACTTAGGCGACAAAGTCTCAGCACTGGGTATGCAGGTTGAATACGTTGATTTTCAGGTTAGCCGTAGCTTTGGTGGGTCTTTTCGTTGTAGTACCCAGCCATTATTGCGGAGTTTCCAGTAGACTTCTTCATTCTTTCTGATCCCTATCCAGATTTTTTGGTCCTGCTGGAGACGCACTTTTTCCAATGGATAGTTAACTAGTAAAATACTGTTGCTTTGTCCATAGTCCTGTCTACAAAGAGTCTTTTATTTTCGTTTGTTTTTAACTTTTACTATATTGATGTAACATATCATTGTTTCGGTATACTAACATATTATTAACAGTTAAAATAAATTATGAATTTATCAATAGAGACCCTTAGTAAGACCTATTCTAATGGGGTAAAAGCTTTAGATGGCGTAAACTTAGAAATCAAGCCTGGGATGTTTGGTCTACTGGGGCCAAATGGTGCTGGCAAATCTTCTTTAATGCGGACGATTGCGACACTTCAGAAACCCGACAGTGGGCGTATTACTTTTGGTGATATTGATGTACTCAAAAATCAGCTCGATTTACGAAAAGTTTTGGGTTATTTACCACAGGAATTTGGTGTTTATCCCAATCTGTCGGCATCAGACCTGCTGCAATATTTTGCAAAATTGAAAGGAATTAAATCTAAAGCGGATCGGGATGCCATTATCAATCGTGTTCTTGAGGTAACCAATCTTTGGGACGTGCGCAATAAAAGCGTAAGTGGTTATTCGGGCGGTATGAAGCAACGTTTTGGTATAGCGCAATTGTTGCTGAATGATCCTAAGTTAATCATTGTTGATGAACCGACCGCAGGGCTTGACCCAGCGGAAAGACATCGTTTTTTAAATGTGCTACGCGAGATAGGTACCGATCATACCGTTATTTTTTCCACGCATATCGTGGATGATGTGCGTGAACTCTGCCATGAGTTGGCCATTCTGAATGGAGGAAAGATTCTTTTGAGGGGCACTCCTAAAGAATCCATCGATCAATTGGAAGGTAAAATCTGGGTACGTATCATCAGTCGGGACCAATTGGATGAGTATACACAAAAATATAACGTTATTTCAACCAATTACAATCAGGACAACACGCTCAATATTCGGGTGTACAGCGATGCGCGTCCTGATGAATCATTTGTGAACGCTCAAGGCCAATTGGAGGATGTCTATTTTGTAGCGCTAAAAAATGATCAACGCCATGTTTAGAGCCATTTTTAATTTTGAGTTTGCGCGTTGGTTTAAGAGTTCGGCCGTCTACATCTATATGGCACTCTTCTTTGCGCTTTCGTTGTTCATTATGCTGTCTTCACTCGGTATTTTTGACGGTATAACGGCAACGACTTCGTCCAATACCATGATGAATTCTCCTTGGGCAATTAACGGCATGGTCAACGGTATGTCGACTATTATCTATTTTTTGATACCGTCCATCGTTGGAGCCTGTGTCTACCGGGATTTTCAATATCAGGTGCATACGATACTTTTCAGTTACCCTTTCTCAAAAACAGACTATCTACTCGGTAAGTTCTTTGGATCGGTGGCTGTTGTATTGGTTATTGTATTTGCTTCAACCCTAGGGATTATCGTTGCACAATTTGTGCCGGGCATTAATCAATCTTTATTAGGGCCGATTCAGGTTTGGGCTTATTTACAAACCTATCTTGTGCAGGTTATCCCCAATCTCATTATTTTTAGTGCAATTATCTTTGTGCTGGTAACATTGACACGAAACGTATACGTTGGTTTTGTTGCGGTGCTGATTCTTATTATTCTTCAGGTGCTGGTTCAGAATCTGGCAAACAACATGGACAACCGTTTTGTAGGGGCATTGATCGATCCTTTTGGGGATAGTGCCATCTCGTATTATACACAATACTGGTCTCCTGAAGAGAAGAATATAAACAACCTGCCATTTACTGGAGCTGTTATTTATAACCGGTTAATATGGCTTGCGGTCGCAGCCCTGTTCATTGGCGGGTTTTATGTGTTGTTTTCTTTTTCACAACATTCGATTTCCTTTAAATCGTCGAAAAAAGGAGCCCGTTTAACCAAAAATAACTTTGATAGTGTCTTCAAAATCAATCTACCTAAAGTAAATTATGATTTTTCGACATTTCATTATTTAAGAACAATGTGGATGATGGCACGGTATGACTACCGATATATTGTCAAAAATCCGGTGTTTTTAATATTGACTTTGGTAGGGGTATTGTTCATTATCTTAATGGCAAGTACCATTGGTTCGATATTCGGAACGTCGACCTATCCCGTGACCTGGAAAATGCTGATGATCCCGGGGACTACATTTAAATTTTTCCTGCTGATCCTCACTTTTCTTTTTACGGGACTTCTTGTGCATCGTGGAAGTATTACTCGGATGGGGGGACTACTGGATACCACAGCTGTTCCCAACTGGGCTTTTATGGGATCGAAGGTTATCGCAATTCTTTTGATGCAATTAACCTTGCTGGCCGTTGTGATTGTTACCTGCATGGGCTTCCAGATATACTATCGTTATTATAATTTTGAAATCGGCCAATATGTGATGCACTTGATGGTATATGGTATGCTGTCAAATTTGGTCTGGCTGTTCATTTCACTGTTTGTCCATACACTTTTCAAAAATTACCTGGCTGGTTTTTTTGTGTTATTGACCTTATTTATTGGGTTACCCTTTTTATCCATGGTCGGAGTAGAACAGGAGATCTATCAGTTTAACCAGGGACCGGATCTTGATTACTCGGATATGGATGGATTTGGTTACGTTCTGCCGTTCTTAACGTATCGGGTTTATTGGCTACTTTTTGCGGTGTTCTTTGCTGTTATAGCCCTGCTATTGTGGCGGAGAGGTAGTTTTTCAGGAATTCGCGAGCGTTGGCGTATTTTTAAGGCGAACTTGGGGCCGGTAACCACGGCGATACTCATTTTTGCCTTTGTGGGCTTTATCGGCATCGGTGCTGCAATATATTACGAAAATCATGTTAAAAATCCCTATTATACCAGTTTAGATCATGAAAAACAGGCTGTGGAATGGGAGAAGAAATATAAAAAGTACCAATACAGGCCGCAGCCCCGTGTCGTGGATGTCAAGTTTAATTTAGATATTTTTCCCGATAAGCGTAGTTTTAAAGCGAATGCGGCCTATGTGCTAAAAAACAAGACCAATACGCCTATAGATTCCATTTTCGTCAATTATAATGATTACGATTATACCTTTTCTTTAAGTGTGCCGAATAAATTGATTTCGGCCGACGATAAATATAATTTCAATATTTATAAACTCGAGAAGGCGATGGCTCCGGGCGATTCTATTGTATTGAAATTTAGCACGGCTAGTCCGGCCAACACCTGGATAAATGAAAAGTCTCCTGTGAAGGGCAATGGCACTTTTATCAACAATATGCTTTTTCCGAATATAGGCTATCTTGACCGTGGCGAGCTGGTAGATAATGATATTCGAAAGAAATACGGACTGCCACACCGGGATAGAATGGCTCCACAGACTGACAAAAGGGCCCTTCAGAATAACTATATATCCAATGATGCCGATTGGATCCGTTTTGAAGCTACGGTTAGCACAGCCAAAAATCAGTTGGCTATTGCCCCAGGCTATCTTACAAAAGAATGGGAAAAAGATGGTCGTAAGTACTATGAGTATAAGATGGATTCGGAAATCCTGAACTTTTTTGCTTTTAATTCTGCCGAATATGAAGTCAAAAAAGATAAGTGGAACGGGGTTAATTTAGAGATCTATTACCATAAGGGGCATACCTATAACCTGGATCGCATGATGGCTTCCAGTAAAGCTTCTTTGGCTTACTATACGAAAGAATACAGTGCTTACCCGCATCGACAATTACGTATTATTGAATTTCCGCGCACTGCAGGAACTTTCGCACAGTCCTTTGCCAATACCATTCCTTTTTCGGAAGCGATCGGTTTTATTGCTGATGTCAACGAGAAGAAAGAAGATGCGGTCGATTATCCCTATGCGGTAACAGCCCATGAGATTGCACATCAGTGGTGGGCACATCAAGTGGTAGGAGCCAATGTGCAGGGGGCGACATTGATGTCCGAAAGTATGTCGGAATATTCATCGCTCAAGGTTTTGGAAAGAAGATATGGGAAAGGGCAGATGCGTAAGTTTCTCAAAGATGCGCTCGATGGCTATTTACAAGGGCGAAGTGCAGAAAAATTGGGTGAAAAGCCGTTGATGTATAATGAAAATCAAATGTATATTCATTACCAAAAGGGATCCTTGGTACTGTATGCCTTGAGCGATTATCTGGGCGAGGAGCTTTTTAACCGGACAGCTCAATCTTATTTACAACGTACAGCGTTTCAAAACCCACCGTATACAACGTCGTCGGAGTTTGTGGATAGTTTTAGACAGGCGACTCCAGATTCCTTACGTTACCTGATTAAAGATATGTTTGAAACGATCACCCTATATAACAACAAAATAGAAAAAGTAAGTTCTAAGAAACTTAAGAATGGTAAATATCAGGTTGATATCCAATTTGAAGTCTCTAAATACCGCGTAGATGGCAATGGGAAAAAGAGTTACAATGACGAAGGTGGACAGCCACTGTCCTTTAAGAAATCAGATCGCGTGACCCTGAAATCATTGCCATTGGCAGACTATATTGAAGTCGGCGTTTTCTCGGATAAGAAAAGCAAAGACGGTAATAAACGTCAGGAGCTTTATCTAAAAAAGCATAAAATCGATCGAATCAACAATACGATGACGCTAGTTGTTGATCAAAAACCCGAACAGGTAGGCATAGATCCGTATAATAAATTAATTGATATTGAATCGGACGATAATCGAAAGGAAATATAGGGAAACCCCGATAATAAAAAATCCCCATCATGTGATGGGGATTTTTTTTGTGCTCCCACCTGGGCTCGAACCAGGGACCAAAAGATTATGAGTCTTCTACTCTAACCGACTGAGCTATAGGAGCAGGTCGTTTGTTTTGTCAATTTAAACAGTTGTTGTGCCGTTTTGACGATGCAATTATCGATATTTGTATCGATATTTCAAAATAATTCAATGGAAAAAATTAAAAATATTGTTCTTGATTATGGGAATGTGATCTTTATGATCGACTTTGTAAAATTGAAAACTGCTTTTACTCAGTTAGGTATAGAAAATGTGGATGCCGTATTCGGACATCATGGTCAAAGTGCACTTTTTGATAATTTTGATAAAGGAAAAATTGATTCTACGCAATTCCGTGAGGGAATAAGAGCATTAACCCAAAATCCAGCCCTGACGGACGAACAGATTGATACGGCCTGGAACAGTTTACTGCTTGGTGTGCCACAAGGTAATCATGAGATTCTAGTGCAGTTGAAAGATCGATACCGAACTTTTTTGTTAAGTAACAATAATGCAATTCATTATGCCTATTGTATGAATGATATACATGAGAAATATGGTGTTGCCGACAATGAAGGTTTTTTTGAAAAGACCTACTATTCCCATTTAGTGGGAATGCGCAAACCAGATCCGGAGATTTTTGAGTTGGTCATGCAAGAACAACAATTGGATCCGGCGGAGACTTTATTTATTGATGATAGTCCACAACATCTGGCGACAGCGAAACAATTGGGTTGGCATACGGCGTTGTGTACTAAGGAGAAACCATTAAAAGTGTTGTTGGAAGAATTTGGATTGTTATAAAAAAGTAATTTTGTTTTTCCGTTTTAAAAAGAAATAGCTTACCTTTGTCCCACTTTAAATTTAAAAGCGGCGAAAGGAGGTATATATAACGCATGATTATCGTAAATGTAAAAGAAGGAGAATCTTTAGATAGAGCATTGAAACGTTTCAAAAAGAAATTCGAAAAAACTGGAGTTTTAAGAGAGTTGCGTTCACGTCAAGCTTACGAAAAGAGATCTGTAACTCGTCGCATTCAAGTGAAAAAAGCGATTTACAAACAATCTTTGAATCAAGATGTAGCTAACTAATTGATTCGCTGATAATTTTAAAATATAAAGGGAAAAGCATTGCTTTTCCCTTTTTTTTGTGCTTTTAAGTTTGTAATTTAAGCTATATAGCGAGGGAAAATATGTTGGAAAAGGAGTTTATTCGGTTTTTGCAGATTGAGAAAAGGTATTCAGAACACACGGTTATTGCCTATAAGCATGAGCTGGAGATGTTTCAGTCTTTTTTGGATCGTGAGGGGCTGACTGTGCAGGATATTGTATACCGTGATTTGCGTCATTATTTCGCGCAAATGGTAGAGTCCGGAAAAAATGCAAGTTCAGTCAACCGGAGTATGTCTTCAATGCGAACTTATTTTAAATTTTTGCAGCGTGAGGAGTGTCTCGACAAGAATCCCATGACGCTTATTAAAGCGTTAAAAACTGCAAAAAAATTACCGGTTGTTGTTGAAAAGGAAAAGCTGGTCCGTTTGTTGGATCAGATGGGACAGGAGCAGGATGGATTTGAATCCTGCCGCGATTATATGGTGATGGAATTGTTGTTCGGTACCGGAATTCGGTTGGCAGAATTGTTGAAAATTAAGGAGCAGGATATCGATTTTTTTAATAAAAATATTCTTATATTAGGTAAAAGGAACAAAGAACGCCTGGTTCCGATCAATAATCTTTTATTGAAAGAATTGAAAAACTATTTGCAACAAAAGGCGACGCAATTTGTTGATACGAATAACAGCTTACTAATCGTTACGAAAGAAGGAAAGCCAGCATATGCCAAGCTGATCTATACTATTGTACATCGGCAATTGACGCTGATTTCTACGCAAGGTAAAAGAAGTCCTCATATTTTGAGGCATACTTTCGCAACGGCCCTATTGGATAATGGGGCGGATTTAAATGCAATTAAGGAGCTGCTGGGGCACGCGGGGCTTGCGGCAACGCAAGTGTACACGCATAACTCAGCAGAACGACTGAAGTCTATTTATAAACAAGCTCATCCAAAAGCTTAAAAAAAGGAGGAAAAATGAACATTACTGTGCAATCCATTCGATTTACTGCTGATCAAAAGCTAATCGAGTTTATCAAAAAGAAAACAGGAAAATTGGAGCAGTTTTTGGATTCCATTATTGGTGGCGAATGCTACCTGCGATTGGAAAATGTCGATGATGAGGCAAATAAAATTTCAGAAATTAAATTAAATATCCCGGGAAGCCAGCTTTTTGCGAAAGGGCAAGCGAAAAGCTTTGAGGAGGCGACAGATATTGCTGTAGAATCCTTGCGTAGACAGATTAACAAACATAAAACAAAGACGAAAAATACAGTGATCAATGGGCGTAATGAAGTTCTTGCCGTAACGGAAGAAGAAGAGGAAGAAGAATACGATTAATAACGATCAAAACATAGGAATACATACAGGAGGTCAGTAGCAACTGGCCTCCTTTTTTTGTTGTTATAGGTCAGAAAGAACCTTGGTTCGATTCATAAATTGACGCAGGGAAAATCATGAAGTTATATCTGCATCCATTGTGGAAAGGCTTATTTATATTAAATCAAAATAATCTTCTATTTTACTTGGATTGATTATAAATAATATTTATTTTTGATCGATTTAAATGATAAGGGAAATAGAAATGTCAAAATTGGTTTGTCCGTTAGCACATGTTGAGGAAGTTTTTTCAACCATAGCAGGTACAGTTTATCAATGTAGCCGCAAAAATTGTTTCTGGTTGGAATATAATAATGAAACAACGTCTTTCTCGGTATCGGATTTTTTGAAATTTAAGAAACGTATCGATGGGATTGATGTTGAGCATATGCTTCATGATACAACACGCTCATCCGATTTTGAAATCATTATGCCTTTTCGTACAGAAAGATGTTTCATCTTAACTGTAGCGGATGTGCTCCAGTTGCGCGAATTATTAGATGGCGCTAAATTTATGATGGAATTGAATAGTGTTGTCAGAACTTGTTTGCAGGTTTCGCCATTTGCGGTTTTCGCTTAGGCAGTATATATAAACGAATTTAAAAAGCGGTGTACGTCTATGATGTACACCGCTTTTTGTTTTGTGGTGACCTTATTTAATTTTAATTTAAATAAGTCTCAATGGACTACCTTTTGTTTTTTCGTTGGCATTCCTGATTTTAAGTCCTTTCTGCCACTTATTGTTTTATTTGATGGCTTATTGAAAGTATCAATAGTGTGTATTTGTAATTGTATTGATTCTAAACAAGTTGCGGTTTGTTTGTCTAATTTAGACTGAATTTGTATTACATATTCTTGATACACATTTTGAATATCTGCTGTATCTTTGTGATGTAGTCAGGTGATCATGTGTTTCACTTGTTCATGTTTTAGAAATTAAACTTAAGGTAAATATGAAAGATTTATTGAAATTAAAATCTTCTTTGAAAGAAGAGATCGAAAATATATTGAATGCACAGATTAAAGTTGAAGCTCATTCTTCAGCATTATATTTGGCAATGTCTTCGTGGTGTGATGATCAGGGTTTGGAAAATGCTTCCGAGTTTTTTGCGAAACAATCCAATGAAGAGCGCGAGCACATGTTGAAGCTTTTCAATTATATTAACAACCGCGGTGGTCGTGCAATTTCTCCGGAAGTTACGGGTATCCCTCAAGATTTTGAATCATTCCGTGGTGTATTTGAGCAGACATTGGAACAAGAGATGTTTGTTACTGAACAATTCAATAATATTGCGGATAGATGTGCGAAAGAAAAAGACTACGTAACTTTTAACTTTGTTCAATGGTTCTTGGAAGAGCAAGTGGAGGAGGAGTTTGTTGCAAGACGCATCCTTGAATTATTCGATGTAATCGGTGAAGAGGGTACTGGCCGTTGGGAAATTGATAAGCACCTCGTTAAGGTTACCTTTGCGGGTGAATAATAATTTTTTCAAAAAAAATAAAAAACGAGCTGTCGGAACAGCTCGTTTTTTTTATATACAAAACACAACTTTTTACGTTAATAGCTTAAGAATTCTTATATTGAATTGTATTATTGCAAAGTCTATTGGATGGAACTAAAGGACGGGAATATTATCCGGTTAGTACTTTTTTTAGCTATAACGAACTTGTTTTTTTTACCCAAAACCACTTTAGGGCAGGTGTCAAAAAAAGAGGTTTATGGCATTGTTGTCGATACAGCTGGAAGGCCCCTAAATGGTGTAAGTGTTCACCTGACGAGTTCCCGCGATACCTTGTTCTCATCAACTTCCGCAACAGGTTATTTTCATTTTAATCGTGTACTGGGCAATGATATTCGGATTAGCTGTAGCCAGCTGGGCCTTAGTATCTTGGAACGTAGTTATCCGTTGTACAATAGCACGACAGCTAAATTGGATGTTGGAAAATTGACCATGTTTCCCCATGTATCCCTTTTAAAAGAAGTTGTTGTACTAAAATATAAACCCATTGTCTATAAGCAGGATACTGTTCAATTTAATCTGGATGCTTTTCAATTTGATCGCCGTGCACTCTTAGAAGAGGCTCTTAAGGCACTACCCAATATTCAGGTCTCGCGGGATGGTTCTGTCTACGCCTTCGGTAAGCCCATATCCTCTGTTAAGGTGGATGGTAAAAAATTCTTTGGTGGCGATGTGCTCACCGCCACACGCAATCTTCCTGCAGATTTTGTGAAAAGCGTTCAAGTTATTGATTTTTATGGTGACGAGGCGACGGCAAAAGGAATTAAAAGTGCTGAATCCGAAAAAGTTCTGAATATTGTACTCAAAGATGATAAGAAGAAAATAACGTTTGGTCAAGCTACACTTGGCGGTGGTTCGGTAGATCGTTATTTGGGAAGTGCTGGACTGAATCGTTTCAATGACGGTAAAGAGTACTCTGTTATCGCGTCGGTCAATAATACCAATACCAACCTTTTTTCTTTCGGTTCGCCCAATGGCGGGGAGCGGGAGCGGGAAATGGGTGAGCTAGCGGATTTTGCGGACCCGACAGACGGCGTCAATAAAATCGGCTCTGTAGGTGGTAGTTTCTCTAGTCCGCTTTCTAAAACGGTAACAGCAAGCGGAAAATATAGCTTTACGCAACGTAATAATTATATCCAGGGAAATTCCTTATTACAATCGATATATGGGTATGGCAAAGCCGCGAATAATCTGATTAGTAATTTTGAAGATTACAAAATAAAATCAATCGATCGTATCCATAAAATGGACTGGGATTTTGATATGAAGCTGTCGCCCAAAGATCAGCTTAAAATATCGCCCAAACTATCTTGGACCAATTCGACCAGCAATACGTTAAAAGATAGAAGGATCCAAAATAATCGGTTAAGTAGTACGGGGAACTACGGCGCGGCCAATAGTACAGAAAGCCCTGCTGCGGCTTTAGATCTTTTTTACGTGCGAAGTTTTACTAAACCGGGGCGGAAAGTACTTTATACTTTGCATACGGATTTTAATTCCTTGGATAAAGATGAGGAAGTGCGCGATTTTAATAGAGCGATCGACAGCAGCTCGAACGTGCCAAAAATAACGGAAACTTACCTGAATCAAATGGTCCGTTCCAGCAATGAGAATAAAAATATCCAAAGTCGCTTGTCGTTGGTGGAGCCCGTTGATTTAGGTGGTACCTTGGAGATCAATTACGATTTCGATTATACCAAAATTGATGCCCGTCGCTCTACTTTTGACAATAACAATAATTTTAACAACGGGCCCATACTGGTGGATTCACTTAGTTTGAAGTACGACTATTCTTTCGCAAGCAATAAAGTCGGCATGATTTACCGCCAAGACTTAAGCGAAAAAGTAAAGGTAAACTTCGGTTTTGCAGTTCAGCCGTCCGAATTAACGGGAAGTTCAACAGATAAACTGATAAAAACCTCCTATTCAAATGTTAATCTCGTGCCCTCTGCTGGATTGAAATGGAAGTTTACCAAAGAAGAGGATCTTTCTATGGACTATTATGGACGTAATAACCAACCTAGTTTCTATCAGATACAGCCGGTGGTGGACAATACCAACACACAGAATATTGTGGTCGGAAATAAGGATTTGAAATCTGAATTTGCACATAGTATTGTTTCAAAGTATCGCAAATCCATCACGCGAAGGGGACAATATCTGGAAGCCAGTCTGGCTTTTAACTTAGTAAATGATAAGATTGTAGCCAACCGGACAATTGAACCTAATTCAACGATACAGAAAACGACTTATCGCAATACAGAAGGGTACTATGATATTAAGAGCTATTATTTGTTTACAGCTTCTTTATTGTCGGATAATTTGCAGATGAGCTTAAATGGCAATGCAGATTATTACAACAATATTTCGTACGTCAATGATAAAAAGAGCTTTGGTGGACACTTTTTGTTTACACAAGCCCTTCAATTCCGCTATACCTGGAGTGATATTTTTGAAGCGGAATTAAATGGCAACTATTCGTTGAACAGGGCCACATTTGACTGGCCTGTACAAGATAATATCACGGCGCATTCCGGAATCGTTGGTTTGGGATCTAAAGCTTATTTGGGCAAACATTTTACCATGGGACTTGAACTTTCTCAAAAATTTAATGCGGGTTATTCGAGCTCATGGAACAATATTAATCCAACGATAATCAACGCCTATATGGAATATACTTTTGGAAGGAATAACTTGGGTATGTTAAGATTTCAGGGATTCGATCTAATGAATCAGAATACTGGAATTTCACGTGCCGTGGTGGGAAATGATATTTTAGACGTTCGAAACAATCGTTTGGCTCGTTATTTTATGCTTTCGCTCAATATAAGATTACAGAAATATCCCAAAAAATCATGATGAAAGCTGTCATTATTACTGAACCGGGTGGACCGGAAGTTTTGAAAGTCCGCGATGTGGAAATGCCTCAGATCGGTGAACTGGAAGTTTTGGTCGAAGTAAAGGCTGCAGGTGTAAATAGACCTGATGTTTTTCAGCGTAAAGGGAACTATCCGGCACCTGCTGGGGTGGATGCGCGGATACCTGGATTAGAAATAGCAGGGGGTATTGTCGCAAAGGGAGCCGGGGTCGCTGACTGGAACATTGGTGATCGTGTATGTGCACTCGTAGCGGGTGGAGGTTATGCAAACTATGCTAACGTCTATCAGGGACATTGTTTGCCTATTCCCGATCATTTAGATTTTGCGGAAGCAGCCTCGCTGCCTGAGACCGTATTTACAGTATGGGACAATGTCTTTCGAAGAGGGAATTTGCAGACCGGCGATCATTTTTTGGTACACGGTGGTGCTGGTGGGATTGGCAGTACGGCAATTCAGTTAGCGGCCTTGTTCGGTGCAGCAGTATATACGACAGTCAGCTCATCTGAAAAGGCTAGCTTTTGTAAATCATTGGGAGCAACCAAAACAATAAATTATAAAACGGAGGATTTTCTGGAGGCGCTGAAGCCTTTGGGGGTTGATGTTATTTTAGACAGTATTGGTGGTTCATATTTTGAGAAAAATATCAACCTATTGAACCCCGATGGTCGTTTAGTATATATTAATGCGATGGAAAGCGCAATAGTCGAGTTAAACTTGCTCAAATTAATGCAGAAACGGATTGTTTTAACGGGAAGTACATTACGGGCGAGAGATCGTGAATTTAAACAAGTGTTACGGGATGATATCTGGTCTCAGGTATGGCCGAAACTTAGCGCTGGCGATTTCAAACCGACCTTATACCGGGTACTTCCTTTTGCGGAGGCTGCTGAAGCCCATCGATTGATGGAAGATTCAAGCTTATTGGGTAAAATCGTCTTAAGTTTTTGATCGTTGAAAGCTGAGCGGCGTGGTGCCGGTTACATTTTTGAAGTATTTATGGAAACTTGAAAAGTTTTGAAAACCTGATTCAAAGCAGATCTGCTTCACCGTCTGTTTGTTTTCTATTAATAAATTGCAAGCGGTTTTCACCCGCATTTCGATCAGAAATTGAAAGAGCGTTTTTCCGATCTGTGATTTGAAATAACGGCAGAAGGAATTTGGGGTCATTCCCGTGAGAGAGGCAAGTTCCTGGAGGCGTATCTGGTCGCGATAATTTTCACCGATATATTGCATGGCAATTTGCATACGGTTGGCATCCTGATCTTGCAGCTGGATGGTAAAAGTGGGGCTCGTTAACAGATCATGTTGTTCTTCGGCCGAAATATACTGTAATATTTCTAATAAATGAATAATACGTGCGGTACCTGTTGCTGCCAAGATAGCGTCAATTAATTGTGCAGTTTTTAGTCGGCTGCTCTCCAATAATGAAATGCCTCTTTTGGAGACGCGAATAAGGTCTTTGATGGATTTATTTTCAGGTAAATTAATAAAATCATTTCCCCAAAAGTTCTCTTTAAAATGAAGCACACGAATATCTGCGCTTTCTGCTTCTTCCTCTTGAAGATAAATTTCGTCAAATAACCAATAATGAGGTAGGTTTGAACCAACAAGGGTGATATCGCCCGATTCAAAGCGCCGTACACTATCGCCAATAAATTGGGTGCCTGAGCCTTTGGCGAAATAAATTAATTCCAGTTCTTCGTGGTAATGCCAAAGATTATGGTACTGAGGTGTATTGTCTTTACGCGCGTTGAACGAATGCTCAAGATTGCTATTTAAATGAAGCAGTTGTGCTTTCATAATTATGAAATATATGCAGTAAAGTTACATAATTCAGTTTAGCTATGGTAATATAGCTTAATAATTTGATAATATACTTGAATATTGTCTAGCATTTTTAAGCTTATTTTACATTAAATAACTACTTATAACCATTTGAAAAATATGACGAATAAAAAGAGTTACGCATTTGCCTTGATTTTGGTGACATCCTTGTTCTTTTTCTGGGGATTTATTCATAACCTAGATCCAATCTTAATTCCGCATTTGAGGAATGCATTTAGCTTATCCCATTTCCAGGCTTCCTTAGTCGATTCGGCTGTATTTATTGCATACTTTGTGATGGCGATTCCTGCGGGAATTATCATGAAAAGATATGGCTATAAAGCTGGTATCCTGATTGGATTGATCTTTTTTGCCATTGGCTGTTTTCTTTTTGTACCGGCGGCCAATACGATAAGTTATGTTTTCTTTTTGGGGGCATTGTTCGTTGTAGCTTGTGGTCTTACCATTCTGGAAACCGCTGCAAATCCGTATGTAGCGATTTTGGGTGATCCCGCTTCTTCGGCGCAACGGCTTAATTTTGCGCAGTCCTTTAATGGACTAGCAGCCTTTGTTGCTCCGATTTTTGGTGGAAAATTTATTTTATCACATGAACCCAAATCACAGGCGGAACTTGCGCAAATGGCTGAACAGGCAAAGATTGCGTATATTCAGTCGGAAACAGCTGCTGTAAAATTGCCTTATGTAGTATTGGGAATATTGATTTTATTGATCGCTGCCTTGTTTTTCTTTACCAAATTACCTGATATCAAAGATGCCGAGGAAGAGAGTAGAGCTGGTTTCTTTCACGCATTACGTCATAAAAATGTGCGTTGGGCCGTGGTGGCTCAGTTTTTCTATGTTGGAGCGCAAGTCTGTATTTTAAGCTTCCTGGTATTGTATGCAACAGAAGCTGCCGGCATATCGGGTAAGGATGGTGCCGATTATGCTGGGTTTGCGGGATTGGCTTTTATGTTGGGCCGGTTTATCGGTACGTTTTTTATGCGTTTTGTATCGGCATCTAAACTCCTGATCATCTATTCCGCTATAGCGATCGTTCTATCGCTATTTGTTATCTTCGGATCAGGTATTCAGACCTTGTATGCGTTGATCGGTATTGCATTCTTTATGTCTATTATGTTTCCGACAATATTCGCGTTTGGTGTACAAGGTATCGGTGCCGATACCAAATCTGCTTCCAGCTTGATCGTCATGTCTATTGTTGGTGGTGCTTTGTTACCTCCAATTTTGGGCTTTATCTCGGATAAAACAGGACATTTCCAGTATGGCTATTTTGTGCCATTGGTTTGTTTTATTATTGTCTTGTTGTTTGCTTTCCAAAATAGAAATGTCAGTATTGCGGAAACCGAAAATCTTAAATCACATTAATTAGTTAGTAATGAAAAGATATGTCATGGCTTTAGATCTTGTGGACGATCCACAATTGATCAAGGAATATGAGGATTACCACCGTGAGGTGTGGCCGGAAATAAAACGTTCGATTCTGGATGCAGGTATTCTGCAGATGGAGATCTATCGTTTTGAAAATAGATTGTTTATGAACATGGAGGTGGGTGAAGACTTTTCATTTGAGAAAAAATCGGCTATGGATGCTGCCAATGAAAAAGTACAGGAATGGGAACAGCTGATGTGGAAATACCAGGCGGCCATTCCGGGGGCAAAGCCAGGTGAGAAATGGGTAATGATGACCAAAATATTTGAATTAGTATAATTATGGCTATACAGCGCTATTTACAGATCCATCCAATGGATAATGTCCTTGTTGCATTACAGGACTTGGCTGCGGGAACAACGATTGTTTTTGAAGGTAAGGAATTTACGTTAAAGCAGGCTGTTGCTGCCAAACATAAATTTACCATCCAGCCAATGGAACAAGATGCCGAAATACTGATGTACGGTGTTCTGGTTGGGAAATTGAACACACCCTTAACGGAAGGGGAACTCATTACCACTGAAAACTTGCGCCATGCGTCTGAAGATTTTAAAATGGGCAATCGCAAGACAGCCTGGACAAAACCTGATGTTTCTGCATTTAAAGATAAAACGTTCAATGGATTCCACCGTTCAAATGGGACTGTTGGAACGGCCAATTACTGGTTGGTTATTCCATTGGTTTTTTGCGAAAATAGAAATGTTTTGACCCTGAAGGCTGCTTTTGAAGAAAAGTTGGGCTATAAAGTAAAAGCCAATAATTACGTGTCTGAGGTAGAAGATCTCATTAGCTTATATAAGTCTGGTGCTGATGTAAATGCGATTCTTAATCAGGATCTACTGGCTAATTCGACTTCCAGTGAGCAGGAACGCCTGTTCAAAAATGTCGATGGAATCAAGTTTTTAAACCATGAAATGGGCTGCGGCGGAACCCGCATGGATTCGGATGCCTTATGTGGTCTTTTGGCTGGTTATATCACCCATCCGAATGTGGCGGGGGCAACGGTATTGAGTTTAGGATGTCAGCATGCGCAGGCTTCCATTCTGAAGGCTGAAATTGAAAAGCGGAACCCGGGTTTTGATCGCCCGCTGTATATTTTCGAACAACAGAAAGAAGGAACTGAAAAGGAGCTTATGCAAAAGGCTATTAAGGCAACTTTTGCGGGAATGATGCAAGCGGATAAAAATGAGCGCAAACCAGCTACATTGGACAAATTGTGTATAGGTCTGGAATGTGGTGGTTCGGACGGATTTTCGGGCATCTCGGCCAATCCGGCGCTCGGTTTTGTTTCAGATATTTTAGTGACTTTAGGCGGATCGGTGATTCTGGCGGAGTTTCCTGAATTATGTGGTGTGGAACAGGAGTTGAGTGACCGTTGTATCGATGAGCCAACAGCGGAGCGTTTTATGTCGCTGATGCGTACTTACAACGCAAAAGCTGAAGCTGATGGTTCGGGTTTCTACATGAATCCTTCTCCAGGGAATATTCGTGATGGCTTAATTACTGACGCGATCAAATCTGCTGGGGCTGCCAAAAAAGGAGGAACCTCACCTGTTGCGGCAGTGATTGATTATCCTGAATTAGCGAATGGTCCTGGATTGAATCTATTGTGTACTCCTGGTAACGATGTGGAAAGTACAACTGCAGAAGTGGCAGCAGGTGCCAATATCGTCTTGTTTACGACGGGCTTGGGTACACCTACAGGTAACCCGATTACACCGGTTGTGAAACTTTCCACAAATACCAAGACTTTTGAGAAAATGCCTGATATCCTGGATTTGAACTGTGGTACCATTATCGAAGGTACAGAGACTATTGAGGAAGCCGCACACCGTATTTTGGATTATGTAATAGAAGTTGCTTCTGGTGAAGTGAAACCGAAGGCGGTGTTGTTGGGGCAAGACGATTTCATACCATGGCGTAGAGGTGTTTCTTTGTAGTTGGGTATAACGAGTTTATTGAATATCCATGACAACTAATCATTTACATATGAAACTTAAACATGTAATCTGTGGTTTAGCCTTGCTGATGGGATCAGTATCCGCGAGCTATAGCCAGCAACATTATCAACCGAGTCCCGAAAATCTGAAAAATAGGGAATGGTTTGAACAATCTCGGTTTGGTGTTTTTATCCATTGGGGGGTATATAGTGTGCTGGGGGATGGTGAATGGGTCATGAACAACCAGAATATCAGTTTGGATGAATATGCATTGCTGCCTAAATTTTTCAATCCAATTTCCTTTAATGCGAAAGAATGGGCGAAGTTATTTAAACAGGCAGGGGCAAAGTATATCACCTTTACGACCAGACATCATGATGGATTTTCGATGTGGAACAGCCAGGTTTCGGACTATAATGTGGTGAAGAAATCTCCCTTCAAACGCGATATTGTGAAAGAGTTGGTGGAAGCTTGCCGTGCCGAAGGGATAAAAGTGATGTTCTACTATTCGCTTTTAGACTGGCACCGGGATGATTATCTACCTGTTGGTAAAACGGGTGGTGGCATTGCGGGGCGCGATTCAACAAAAGGGGATTGGAATCATTATGTCCAGTTTATGAAAAGCCAATTAACGGAGCTGTTGAGCAACTACGGTGAGATCGATGGGATCTGGTTTGATGGTCATTGGGACAAGCCCAATGAAGATTGGCATTTCAAAGAAATCTATGAATTGATTCATACGTTACAGCCACAATGCTTGGTAGGTAATAACCACCATCTGGCGCCATTTGAAGGTGAAGATTTTCAGATGTTCGAACGTGATTTACCCGGGGAGAATACTACTGGGTTCGGCACGAAAGCGCATGATGTTGGGAAACTACCGAAGGAAGTATGTGGAACAATTGCAGGATCGTGGGGATTTGAGCTGAAAGATCGGACACGAAAATCCTTTCAGGAAGTGCTGAAATACCTGGTCAAGGCAGCTGGTCATGGTTCCAATTTATTGCTCAATGTTGGTCCGATGCCAAACGGTGAGATTCAGGACTATCAACAGGAGCGCTTGAAAGAACTTGGAAAATGGCTATCGGTGTATGGTGAAACAATCTATGGAACAGCGGGTGGGGCGGTGTCACCAACAGACGATTATGCGTTGACAAAAAAAGGAAACCAAGTGTATCTACATGTGTTTAAAACGGATAAAAAGGAATTGTTGATTAATAACCTTCCTTATCAGGTGAAAAAAGTAAGCACATTTATCGGAAAGAAAGAGATTAAGTTTAGTCATAAGAACAATAGTCTACGCTTGGATTTGCCAACATCGACAGATGAAGCAGATTTGGTATTGACATTAACAATTAAATAACAATGGGAAAATTAGAACAAAAAGTAGCTGTAATTACCGGTGGTGGTAGTGGGATAGGCCGTGCGATCAGTCTGCAATTTGCTGCAGAAGGAGCAAAAGTTCATATTCTGGATTTGAATGAAGATGGCGGTAAGGCTGTAGTTGATGAGATCTTGGCTTTGGGTGGTCAGGCTGCATTTAATCGTTGTAATGTAACTGATCAACAAGAAATTACTGCTATAGCACAAAATATCGGAAAAATTGATATTTTAGTAAATAATGCTGGTATCGCTCATGTTGGTAATTTGGAAAATTGTCAATCAGAAGATTTTGAGCGTGTTTTTAATGTGAATGTTAAGGGAGCTTATAATGCATTGCATGCTATTGTGCCGATGATGAAGGCGCAGGGTTCGGGAGCAATCCTTAATCTAGCATCCATAGCTGCATGGGTTGGTATCACGGATCGTTTTGCGTATTCGATGAGCAAGGGGGCTATTTACGCGATGTCAATGTCTGTAGCACGGGATTACATGGCCTACGGTATTCGTTGCAATAGCATTTCGCCTGCACGTGTACATACGCCATTTGTCGATGGATTTATTGCGAAGAATTATCCTGGAAAAGAGGAAGAAATGTTTGAAAAACTATCAGCAAGCCAACCAATAGGCCGCATGGCGCAACCGGAGGAAATTGCCAAATTAGCACTTTTCCTGTGTAGTGACGATGCTGGATTTATTACTGGAAATGACTACCCTATTGATGGTGGTTTTATTAAATTGAATAATTAAAAAGCTAAAAATAAAATATCTATTATCTCAATACTATAAAAATGAAATTAATACGTTTTGGAGCTCAAGGCAAGGAGAAAATCGGTGTTCAGATCGATGGTGTAAATTACGATGTAAGCGCATTTGGTGGTGATTACAATGAACAATTCTTTGCAGAGAATGGTGTAGCCCGTTTAGAAGAATTTGTGAAGGCAAATGAAGGTAAGTTGATTGAAGTTCCTCAAGGCGAACGTATCGGAGCACCTTTTGCCCGCCCATCCAAAATTGTTTGTATTGGATTGAACTATTTAGACCATGCCAAGGAAACAAATGCACCAATTCCTGCTGAACCGATCATCTTTATGAAATCGACCACTTCGTTGGTAGGTCCATACGATAATGTGATGATTCCGAAAGATTCTGTAAAAACAGATTGGGAGGTGGAATTCTGTATCGTGATCGGTAAAAAAGCTTCTTATGTTGAAGAGCATGAGGCCTTAGATTATGTAGTTGGTTATGTGTTGCATAATGATGTTTCCGAACGTGAGTATCAGCTGGAACGTGGCGGTACTTGGGATAAAGGAAAAGGATGTGATACGTTTGCGCCCATGGGACCTTTCATGGCGACAAAAGAGGAAATCAAAGATATCAACAATGTACGTCTATGGTTAAAGGTAAACGGAAAGACGTACCAAGATGGTAATACCAAGGATTTAATCTTTTCGGTGGCGCATGTGGTATCCTATGTGTCTAAATTTATGACTTTGTTGCCAGGAGACGTGATATCAACAGGTACTCCGGCAGGGGTAGGCTTAGGATTTAACCCACCGATTTATTTGAAGCCTGGCGATGTGATCGAGTTAGGAGCTGATGGTCTTGGAGAGTCCCGTCAGACTATGGTAGCGTATTCAAAAAATTAATTGCTCATCAGGTTTTCTTTTCATTATGCGTATAGATACCCATCAGCATTTCTGGAAATTCGATCCAATTAGAGATAGTTGGATTACCGAAGAAATGCAAATCATCAGACGTGATTTCACCCCTTTGGATATTCAATTTGTGCTTGAACGAAATGGATTTGGAGGGAGTGTTGCTGTTCAGGCGGATCAATCCAACGAAGAGACTGCTTATTTGGTTCAGCTGGCTAGTGATTATCCTTTTATTAAAGGCGTAGTGGGCTGGATTGATCTTCAAGCAGCGGATATTCGACAACAGTTGGATGGCTATCAATCAGCTACGGTCATCAAAGGATTTCGTCATATTGTTGAAGGAGAAGCTGACCCTGATTTTCTCATTCGCCCTGCGGTATTAAACGGGCTGAAGGCCTTAGCAGATTATGGTTATACGTATGATCTGCTCATCCGTCCACGACATTATGCGGCAACGTTGGATTGTGTGCAGCAAAATCCAAATCTTCAATTTGTATTGGATCATATTGCCAAACCGCCGATCAAGTCGAAAGCATTTGATGAGTGGGCGGCGTTTATCGATGCGCTATCTGCCTTTCCGAATGTCGTATGTAAAGTTTCGGGACTTGCAACAGAGGCCGATTGGGAAGGATGGAAACTTGATGATTTTAAGCAATATCTGGAGCATATCTTTGCACGTTTTGGAAAGGAGCGAATTATGTACGGGTCAGATTGGCCGGTATGTCTATTGGCGGCATCCTACGAAGAAAGCATTGCCATCGTTGAAGATAAATTAGGTCAATTTACAGCTGCAGAGAAGAACGCATTTTGGGCAGAAAACGCTATACGCGTATATAATCTATAAAAGGAAAAACTTCAGCATGTTATGAAAGGGAAAAATAACATGCTGGAGTTTTTTTATTGGCCATGAAGCTGGATAAATGGGCTTAATGACGTCAATATAAATTAATCAATAACCAGAGAACGAATTCATTGTTGCGAAATGTTAAGCACAATCAATGAAACAAACCATTCAATAAAAGTATTATGGATCTTCATTTAAGAGATAAAGTTGTTATTGTTACCGGCGGAGCAAAAGGAATCGGGCGGGCTGTAGTCCACGCGTTGGCTAAAGAACAGGCTATTCCTGTCATTGTTGGCCGTAAAGAAGCCGATAATGAAAAAGTCAAGGAAGAAATAAAGCAATTTGGTGTGGATGCACTCTGTATTGAAGCAGAGTTGTCTAAGCCCGAAGATTGTGAAAGAGCCGTTCAAAAGACATTGGAAGTGTATGGGCGGATCGATGGTCTGGTGAATAATGCCGGACAAAATGATGGTGTTGGATTGGCATCGGGCAACTATGAAAAATTTGTTGCTTCGCTGCATAAGAATTTAATTCACTACTATCTGATGGCACATCACGCTTTGGATGCGTTGAAAGCATCTAAGGGCAGTATCGTGAATATTTCGTCCAAAACTGGTGAAACAGGGCAGGGCAATACCTCGGCTTATGCGGCATCCAATGGTGGACGTAATGCACTTACGCGCGAGTGGGCCGTAGAATTGTTGCCTTACTCGATTCGTGTAAATGCCATTATCGTGGCAGAATGTGCAACTCCCCAATACGACACCTGGATTCAAACCTTATCAAATCCGGAAGAGACATTGAAAAAAATTACGGACCGCATTCCATTGGAGCATCGCATGACCACAGCAGAGGAAATCGCCGATACAACAGTCTTTTTGCTGTCTGATAAGTCCAGTCATACAACCGGCCAATTGATTCATGTGGACGGTGGCTATGTGCATTTGGATCGGTCGATTATCGCTGAATCGTAGCGGAAAAGCGATTGGGTTTTGGAAATTAAACTTGGGTGTTTTTTTCAATGACAACGCCGGTTCATTTCCAAAATCCATGATCTTTTTTTGATAATATCCCTCAATCAATGAAAATAACACCCATTGAACTCAGGCAGTAGGGGTATAATGAATTTTCTATACGGCGGAGATGTGGGGGATGTTATATGAAATGCAGTTAGCTAAAACAAAAAAAGCTTGTTCAATGAACAAGCTTTTTTTGTGGTGCCACCTGGGTTCGAACCAGGGACACAAGGATTTTCAGTCCTTTGCTCTACCAGCTGAGCTATGGCACCAGTTGACCTTTTATTTAAATCTGTGATCATCAGATTGAAGCGTGGTGCCACCTGGGTTCGAACCAGGGACACAAGGATTTTCAGTCCTTTGCTCTACCAGCTGAGCTATGGCACCGCTTTTTTGCTACGGGTTTGTTCCCCTATTGCGATGCAAATATAGTCCGATAATTTGAATTCTAAAACTTTTATGCCGATTATTTTCGTACTTTTTTCGAACGTGTTGATTTTGATCGAGATAAAATTACAAGAAACTAACATATTGGAAAAGGAATAAGCTGTATCTTTGCGTTTCAATAATTAGAGATGAGTAAAAGAGGAAGAGTTTTAGTTGCAATGAGTGGAGGGGTAGATAGCTCCGTTGCTTCTGTCATGCTCCACGAACAAGGATATGAGGTTATCGGTATCACGATGAAGACATGGGATTATGCATCCGCAGGTGGCTCGTCGAAAGAAACCGGATGTTGTAGCCTTGATAGTATCAATGACGCTCGTACATTAGCCGTAAACTATGGTTTCCCTCATTATATATTAGATATACGTGATGAGTTTGGAGATTTTGTGATTGACAATTTTGTAGAAGAATATATTGCTGGGCGCACGCCTAACCCATGCGTGTTGTGTAATACCCACATTAAGTGGGAGGCTTTGATGAAACGCGCTGACAAATTGGATTGTGAGTTTATCGCTACCGGGCACTATGCTAATATTCGTATGCACGACAATGGTCGCTATGTGATATCAAAAGGTAAGGATGAAAACAAAGATCAATCGTACGTTTTATGGGGCGTGTCACAAGAAAATCTTGCCCGGACACAGTTTCCGTTGGGATCTTTCACGAAAAAGGAGATTCGTCAGATGGCTTTGGATATGGGACAGAAGGAATTGGCCAATAAGTCGGAGAGTTATGAAATCTGTTTCGTTCCTGACAACGACTACCGTGCGTTTTTGAGACATAAGGTGCCAACGTTGGATCAACAAATTGGTCCCGGTAACTTTATTCTTTCCGATGGTACTGTCGTCGGTAAACATATTGGTTACCCTTATTTCACCATCGGTCAGCGTAAAGGATTAGGTATTGCCTTGGGGAAACCGATGTTTGTGATTGAGATCCTTCCGGAAAGTAATACGGTCGTATTGGGTGAAGAACATGAACTTGAAAAGTCACATGCTTACGTTCGTAATGTGAACTTTGTGAAATATGCCGGTCTTGATCAACCGATGGAAGCAATTTCAAAGGTACGTTATAAAGATTCTGGTGCTTTGTCGACCATATCCCAAGAAGGCGATAAAGTGCGTATTGACTTTGTGCACAATGTAAAAGGTATTGCCCCTGGACAATCGGCCGTGTTCTATGAAGGAAATGATCTACTCGGTGGTGGTTTCTTAATGAAATAAATAGAAGCTGAACTGAGATCTAGGATAAGAATTTTAATCCCTATACTGTCGATGCAGTATAGGGATTTTTATTTGGTTTAAAATACGCTTATTTGGACTTCAAACTAGAAGATATTCGCTTTCCCTCTTTGTAAAATTGAGAAATCTTAATTTGTTTTTACTAATAATTTTAGTAATTTTAACTTATGAATTCATCGGAATATTTCAAGGGCAGAGGGGCACAGATCAATCCCAATAACAAATTTTTTTCTAACCAATACGTGCAGGAACATGTGGAAGGGCTGGATGAGGAATTTTTGGGGACCGAGAAAACTCAATTTATTCCGACACATCCAAAATCCATTATATCCAAATCAAATAGCCCGGATTTACGTTTTGAAAGATCCATTAATCCCTACCAGGGCTGTGAGCATGGGTGTATTTATTGTTATGCGCGTAATTCGCATGAATACTGGGGCTTTAGTGCTGGGTTGGATTTTGAGCGTAAGATCTTGGTAAAACACAATGCGGCTCAGCTTCTCGAACAGGAGTTTAGAAAATCGAGCTACCAACCCGATTTGATTATGCTTTCAGGCAATACAGACTGTTATCAACCGATTGAACGGAAGCTGGGTATCACACGCTCGCTATTAGAATTGATGGTCAAATACCAGCATCCGGTCTCCATCATCAGCAAAAATGTACTGATGCGGCGGGATTTTGATCTTTTGCGCGAGCTCGCAGCGCACAATCTGGTTTCCGTTGCCGTAACTATCAATTCGCTGCGCGAGGAAGTACGTCAGAAAATGGAACCTCGGACTGCTACAGCATCTGCCCGGTTGAAACTGATCGAGGGATTGGCTGGGATAGGTGTTCCCGTTATGCTGATGATAGCGCCCATCGTTCCGGGTATCAACAGTGATGAGATTTCAGATCTGATTCGTTCGGGAGCAGATGCGGGAGCCATTACGGCCTCCTATACCATCGTTCGGCTCAATGGACAGATCGGTGGTATCTTTAAAGATTGGCTCTATCAGAACTATCCTGATCGTGCTGAAAAGGTATTACATTGGATCGAAGCCTGTCATGTTGGAAAAATTAACGATACCGATTTTGGACGGAGGATAAAGGGGGATGGCCATATGGCCGAGAGTTTACAGCATTTATTTAAGCTTTCTGTCAAGAAATATATGAATAATGGGACGCTTCCATCCTTAAGAAGGGATCTTTTCCGCTTACCCGATGCGGGAACGCAGTTGGGCTTATTTTAGTTATTGTTGTCAAATGGTAGCATTAAATTAAGCCATTTGTGTAATTTTAAACATGGAAATTAGAACAGAACGGCTCAAGCTTAGATCCGTAGAGAAAATAGATTTGGAAAAGATCCATTCCCTATTAATGTATCCTGAATCTGCATTATTTAATCCGAGTGGATTTCCGGATGGAATAGCCCATACAGAGCAAATGGTGGAAGCTTGGTCGGCGCAATTCAATGAATTGAATGCCAGAAAGGATTATACCTTTTATATAGAAACCCTTGAAGGGAAAGAGTTTATTGGTCTAATTAATATCAGTGTTGTCAAGCTGCGCTATCGAAATGCAGAAGTATGGTTTAAGCTTGTTCCGACAATGTGGAATAAGGGCTATGCAACAGAGGCATTGAACCGAATCTTGACATTTGGTTTCAGGGAACTTAATTTTCATAGAATTGAGGGTGGTTGTGCTGTTGGAAATATCGCTTCCGCTAAAGTAATGGAGAAAGTCGGCATGGTCAAAGAGGCGCGCAGACGGAAAATTTTGCCGTTAAAAGATGGTTGGAGCGACAATTATGAATTTGCTATTCTCGAGGAGGAATACCTGCATTAAATTTTAGTAAAAAAGCCTGATTCATGCAATGAATCAGGCTTTTTTATGGACAAGATCAAGGTTCTGTGAACTAAGATTTCTTTCTTTTGATCAATACATAACTCACATAGAGTAATATAAGCCAAGCAGGGATCAATTCTACCGGAAGTTTCATTCCTGTTATCCACATGATGCCAAGTACAGCGATCAAAAAGATCAGACAGATATAGTTACTTAGGGGATATAGAAAGGATGGAAACTTTGTCCGTAAGTGGGCATCGAGTTTATTTTTTCTGAAATACAAGTGTGTAATGGATATCATCACCCAGTTGATAATCAGTGAAGAAACCACCAGCGACATCAGGATCTCTAAGGCATTTTTAGGTGCTACATAGTTGATAAATACACAGATCGCCGCGAATAGTGCCGAGACTAAAATTGCGTTAATAGGCGCATGATTCTTGTTTAGTTTTGATAAAAAACGGGGTGCATTTCCCTGTTCTGCCAGTCCATATAACATTCTGCTATTGCTGTACACGCTGCTATTATAAACAGATAATGCAGCGGTAAGGACAATAAGATTTAGCGCATTTGCAATAATTTTTGTGAAATAAAAGGTCTTTCCAAAGATCGTAAATTCAAACCCATTGAGTTTGTCAAACACCAGCACAAAGGGACTTGTATCGGCGGTGATATTTGTCCACGGTGTCAAAGAGAAAAGAATAATCAATGCACCTACGTAAAAGATTAAGATCCGATAGATAACCTGGTTGGTCGCTTTGGGGATGTTCTTTTCGGGATGCTCGGCTTCGGCAGCAGTGATGCCCACCAACTCTAGACCACCGAAAGAAAACATGATCAATGCTATGGCGGAAAGAAGGCCTTCAAAACTTCCATCCGCTGTTTGGCTGAACCAACCTTTTGGGAAGAAACCACCATGTGAAGTCAGGTTGCTGAGACTTGCCTGCTCACCTCCAGTACCGCTTACCAATAAGTATGCACCAAAAACAATCATGGCAATGATTGCAACAACCTTGATAATGGAAAACCAAAATTCCGTCTCGCCATAAATTTTTACTGAGGCAAGATTAAGGGCGTTGATTGCAAAGAAGAAAAATAAACTTGATGCCCATAAAGGTATTTCGGGCCACCAAAATTGTACATAAACGCCTATCGCTGTGAGTTCGGCCATGCTGACTAAGATATACAGGACCCAATAGTTCCAGCCCGAAGCATAACCCGCAAAAGAACCCCAGTATTTATTGGCGAAGTAGCTAAAACTTCCTGAAACAGGTTCCTCAACAACCATCTCACCCAACTGGCGCATAATAAAAAAAGCAATAATTCCGGCGAAAGCATAGCCGAGGATAACGGCCGGCCCAGCCAATGTGGCAGCCTTCCCGATACCTAGAAATAAGCCCGTTCCGATTGCACCACCTAGGGCAATTAATTGAATATGTCTGTTTTGAAGTCCTCTTTTTAACTCCTCCTTATTGTTCTGTTTCTCCATGTGTATGGTTAATACGGTTACTAGTCTGTTTTAATCTGATCCTCAGATACGGAAAAACCCATGAGGCTATTTGCTCCCGTCAAGGATCGTTTGAGCAAAATCAATGACACCAGAAGAATTACCTGTTTATCGTAAAGCTTCCCAGCGAACGATTTGCCCTAAGCGCATAAAGTTAATAAAACACTTAGGTATTTGTGCACATTCTGTTGTGGTTTTAATGTATTTCGTTGTTTTTTTATAAACAATAGCGGGGGGGCTGTTTGGCTCAGAAATAGAAAGCGCCGTAATTTGGAAATACGGCGCTTTATGAATTAGTAGCTAGTGTGATTTTTGGCCACCCTAACTAATAACGAAATCTTATTTGTAAATGCTACTCAAAAAGATAAATTAATTTGCTTTTTGTGTTTTTTCTACGCCGCAGTCGCATCCGCAGCCTTTCGAGCAGCTCGACTTGCCCTTTAGTGATTTTCGGACATTTTTAACGACATACCATACAGCCGCCAAAACGAGCATTCCTACGATGAGATATTGTACTGTTAAATTATCCATAGCTTTTTATTTTAAAAGTTGATAAGCAATCAAGGCACTGAAATAGGCCAAGCCTGTCATAAAACCAAGCTGTATCAAAGTCCATTTCCACGAGCCTGTTTCCCTCTTTACTGCTGCAATTGTACTCATACATTGCATCGCAAAAGCATAGAACAGTAATAAGGATACACCAGAAGCTAAATTGTAAGCTGGTAAACCGGTATTCCTGTTAATCTCGCTTTTCATTTTGCCCAATACCGTTGTTTTTGATGCTTCGTCTTCGATATCCACTTCGTCACCAAGGCTATAAACAGTGGCCATTGTGCCTACAAAAACTTCACGGGCAGCAAACGAAGAAATAAGACCTATGCCCATCTTCCAGTCATAGCCCAAGGGTTCAACAACAGGTTCAATAGCCATGCCAAGATAGCCAAGAAAAGAGTGTTCCAGGCGATAAGATGAAACTTCATGCTCCAAATCGCCATCGGACAGGTTGGGGTTATTTTTTGTTACATATTCTTCTGCCCGGCTAAATTTATCGTTCGGACCAAAACTACCCAATGCCCATAGGATAACGGAAATGGCCAAAATGATTTTACCTGCACCAAAGACAAAGCTTGACGCTTTTTCCCATACATTTAAGGCTACATTTTTCCAATCAGGCGTTTTGTAAGTGGGCAGTTCGAAGATTAAAAATGACTTATGTTTTGATTTGATGACTTTGGTCAGTACAATCGCGGATAGCAAGGCTGCAATTATTCCAAGTAGGTACATCACAAACAATACAATACCTTGTATTTGAAAGCCTCCAAATTTCGTGTCCGGTATCACCAGTCCGATCAGAACGATATAAATAGGGAGACGTGCTGAGCAGGTCATGAAAGGTGTTACCAGAATAGTGACCAGTCTTTCTTTGCTATTTTCGATATTACGTGCAGACATGACTGCAGGTACAGCGCAGGCTACTCCCGAAATCAATGGAATCACTGATTTTCCATTCAGACCAAAAGGACGAAGCCAGCGGTCCATCAAGAAAACTACGCGGCTCATATAGCCCGTTTCCTCCATGATCGAGATAAAGATGTATAAAATAACGATCTGCGGAATGAAAATTACAATTCCACCAATGCCTTTGATAATACCATTGCTGAGTAAGTCGGTCAATGGCCCTGCTGGCAATGCAGTTTGTGTATAAGCCGCGAGATCACCAAATAGGCCGTCGATGAAATCCATGGCTGGTCCGGACCAGGTGTAAATTGCCTGGAAGATTAAAAAGAGGATTCCAAAAAAGATGACATAGCCAAAGACGGGGTGAAGCAAGATGCTATCAATCGAATTGGTTTTGTTTTTATTAAAGGATTCATCCTTTGCATAGATTTCAGCAAGGCTGCTATCCAGGGATTTACTACGCAAAATGGCTTCGTCTTTTTGTAGTCTCTCGGCGCGTAGTTGATGTTTTTCACGGATTTGTTGAATCGCCTGATTTTTTTCTTTCGATAAAAAGGATACCTCGCCTTTGGCCAGGTATTGCCAGGTATGGTATTCCGTATCTAATGGAAAAAGACGTTTGGTTTCTTCTAATGCGGCATCAGCTTCCTTGGGTAGGCGGAATTTGCTAATATACATGGGCGGAACAGCATCAAAGTTTTTGATGAGCTGATCGACACCTTGTCCCGTACGTGCATTGGTTTCGTATACTTTTGTATTTAATAGCTGCTCAAGCTTTTGAACATCTATTGAAATTCCTTTTTCTTTAGCTTCATCGATCATATTGATGACAAAGATGGCCGGCAGACCGAGTTCCCGAGCTTGCTGATAAAGAATAATGGACCGCTTTAGGTTCGTAGGTTCAGCGACGACAACGACAAGATTTGGTCTAAAACTACTTTCTTTATTGACTAAAGTGTTGAAAACAACTTCTTCATCCAATGAACTTGGGAACAGGGTATATGTTCCCGGTAAATCAATAATACGATAAACTTTGTTATTGGCTTTTACTTGCCCCTCACGTTTTTCGACCGTAATACCGGGATAGTTTCCTACTTTCTGATTTAATTTTGTAATCCGGTTAAATAGAGATGTTTTACCCACATTTGGATTACCCAAAAGTGCAATAATCGGGTTATTCATTATTTCTGATCAATAAGGATGACTTTAGCTTCTGATTTGCGGATAGCAATTAAGGCGTTATTAGCACTAATATTTAGACAAATGGGGCCATCCAAAGGCGCGATATGCTTCACTTCTACCTCAGTACCGGGTATAAACCCCAATTCGAAAAATTTAGCTGGAATTTCGTGCGAATCAAAATCTATAATTACCGCTTTTTCCCCTTTTTTTAGCTTATCTAAGCTAGTTCTATTACGCATCTGCCTGTTTTTTTGAATTCTCCAAATATACAGAATTTCTACCATTTAGAATGATTCTAATGTCATAGTTATGTATTTAGTAAAAAACAGCTATCTTTACTATTCAGAACGATTAATTATCAACCAGAATGAAGATTGAGGACGAAATCAAAGTAAGTAAATTCAGCAATGAATGGCATCGTTGTACGGTAAATATTCTATATACGTACAATTGGATTAACAATGAGCTTGAACAGCGAGCTGCCAAAGAAGGGATCACTTTGAAACAGTTTAATGTCTTGCGCATATTGAGGGGCCAATATCCTAAGCCTGCAACAAACAATCTGATTAAATCAAGAATGTTGAGTACTACCCCGGATATCTCGCGTATGATTGATCGCATGGTTTCCAAAGAATTGGTTTCACGTTGTCAATCGGGGGGGGATAAAAGAGCTGTGGATTTGGTTATCACCGAGAAGGGCTTGGAGATTCTTAAAAATCTAGATGACGAAATGCTGATGAAGGATCTTTTACCCAATCGAATTAGCGAAGAAGAGGCAATGACGTTAAGTGCGCTGTTGGATAAACTTCGCGGCTAAAGAAATTAATGCGCATGGTCATGATGTTCATGATCATGCGGTTGTTGGTGTTGATCGTGCCCATGGTCATGTTCTCCGACAAATAAGAAACTTCCCAGTGCAATAGCAACACCTGCTATCACAGCAATCATTTTCTTTTTATTGAATTTATGATGGTCAATGGAGCCCGATTCAAAAAGTATCGTCGTCGATATGTGCAAGAAGATACCAATAACCACGGCCATGATTTTATCAAAATATTGCTGGATATTGCCTACTTCACCAGCACTGATGGCTTTGCTCAGTAAAAAGCCAAAAGGGGTCATTGCCGCAAATAACGCCAGTGTAATGAGGATGGTATTTTTCTTTAAATGTGTGCTTATTAGAATACTGCCCAATGCAAATGCCGCCGGAATGTGGTGGATGGATATACCTAATGCAAGTTCAGTCTGATGTGTTGCTGCAAGTGGCATTCCTTCAAGGAAAGCATGGAGACATAGACTGAACATAATACCGATGGGAAAACGATGGCTGTGATGGCCGTGATCATTGTCGGTATGGATATGGCCATGCTCGATCCCTTGGGAGAACTGCTCCAGGAAAAGTTGAAAAAGAAAACCGGCAAGGACGTAGATACCTAATACTTCAGGGGAAGTATTGTTGGATTGATAGACATGCGGAATCAGGTGAAGTACAGTAATAGAGAATAAATACGCTCCACTGAAAGAAAGGATGAGTTTAAGGAAACTGGTTCCTTTCTTTTGTACAAAAAATACAGCGATTCCACTTGCAAATGCAGGTATGAATAAAATTAAAATCAATAAAATTGAATTCATTATATCTGTTCAGTTTTAAAAAAGCTAGGCACAAAACGTTTGAATAAGTAGCCTGTTGCCAATCCAACCAGAATACCTAAGGCTGAACCACACAGGACATCAAACGGGTAATGGACTCCAACATAAATTTGAGAGACTGAAATTAGGGTTGCCCAGGTAATACAAAGCCAAAGCGCATGTTTCCATCGTCTCCGGAAAAGTACAATCCAGAAAAAAGCCAGGGAAAAATGATTGGCCGCATGAGAAGAGGTGAAGCTGAAGCCCGAGCCACATCGCACACGGATGTTGACATTTTCTTTAAACTCCACGTCGTTACACGGTCTGATCCTTTTTACAGTCTTTTTGATCAAATGAGAGGATATACCATCGGAAATTCCGAAGGTAACCAAGGTCATGGCAACAATTAGGATCCCTGTTTTTCCATAGGTCTTAATGAAAAATATGATCAGAAATAAATACAAGGGTGCCCATGTGTATGGATTGCGTAATATCGGCAATAACCAATCAAACACGGGGTTACTCAAGCCTTGATTAATGGCTAGAAAAATCTCTTGATCGATGTGTACTAATTGTTGAATCATAAATGTTGCTGATGACAATGAAATTCCCAAACTTTAAAAACTCACTTTTCAAAAGTAAAAATAATTTCATTGCAAACGGTTGTTTCTTTTAAAAACAACTTTGTTGCAACAAATATACGTTAAATATTCATTAATTATAATTTTAATTCGATATTTTATTGCCATTGTGCTAAATTTACACGTTAATCAATTCAAAAGAAATGACTTTAATTAAATCAATATCAGGAATACGAGGTACGATCGGGGGGCGTGCTGGAGAGGCGCTTACCCCAATAGATATCGTTAAGTTTACAGCTGCTTATGGCAAAATAATTGTTAAGCAGAGTGGTATCAAAAAAATTGTTGTTGGAAGAGATGCGCGTGTTTCTGGTGAGATGGTAAGTAATTTGGTGATTGGAACCCTGCAAAGCATCGGTGTTGATGTGATTGACCTGGGTCTTTCAACAACGCCAACGGTAGAGATTGCCGTACCGATGGAAAAAGCAGCGGGTGGTATTATTTTGACTGCTTCACACAACCCAGGGCAATGGAATGCACTAAAGTTATTGAATGCAAAGGGCGAATTCATTTCAGATGCCGAAGGGCAAGAGGTGTTGGCACTTGGTGAATCTTTAGACTTTGATTTTTCCGAAGTGGAAGAACTGGGACAAGTTCATAAAGATTATTCTTACTTACAGAAACATGTAGACGCTGTGTTGGCGTTGGAATATGTGGATAAAGAAGCCATCAAAGCGGCTAATTTTAAAGTTGCTTTGGATGCCGTTAACAGTACTGGTGGTACATTTATACCAGCGTTGTTGGATGCGCTTGGCGTGCAGACAATCTATAAAATCCATTGTGAGCCGAATGGTCAATTTCCGCATAATCCAGAACCATTGAAAGAGAATTTGACGGATCTATCGGCTGCGGTTATTGAACACAAAGCTGATTTAGGGATTGCCGTAGATCCGGATGTAGATCGATTGGTCTTTATGATGGAGGATGGCGAGCTATTTGGTGAAGAATATACCCTAGTTGCCGTAGCGGACTATTTATTGCAGCATAAAAAAGGAAATACCGTTTCCAATTTATCTTCTACACGCGCACTACGTGATGTGACTAAAGCACATGGTGGCGAGTACTATGCGGCGGCTGTGGGCGAAGTCAACGTGGTTACAAAGATGAAAGAAGTCGATGCTGTCATCGGCGGAGAAGGAAATGGTGGTGTTATTTATCCAGCATCTCACTATGGTCGTGATGCGCTGGTGGGCGTAGCCATCTTCTTGACACATTTGGCTAAGCTTGGTAAAAAAGCCTCCGTATACCGTGCTTCTTTACCGCAATACTTTATGTCAAAAAACAAGATCACGCTGACTCCGGAATTGGACATTGACAACCTATTGGCCAAAATGGAGGAAAAATATAAGCATGAAGACCATTCGACAATCGATGGCTTGAAAATAGACTTTGAAAATGAATGGGTGCATTTGCGTAAATCGAATACCGAACCGATTATTCGGATTTACTCGGAGGGACCTACGCCTGAAGCTGCTGAGCAGATCGCGCAGCGGATTATCAGCGAAATTGAAGAAATAATTAAATAAAAACAAAAAGCTGCATACGCAGCTTTTTGTTTTAAGACTGATCGCAGCGAAAGCGTATTGTCTGAGCGATTACGAAGTTTTATAATGTATGATTAGAAAGATCATTTTAGGTACGTATTGTTTTCTTAGTTTAATCTTATTTGTTTTTCCGACAAATGCCCAGCAGCCTATGGACGAAATCAATGAGCTGTTAGATCGTTGGCACAAAACCTCGGGCGAGGTAAAGTATGGCCCGTTTTTGAATGTTATTGCTTCAGATGGCGTTATTTTGGGTACCGATCATGATGAAAGATGGGATAAAGCACATGCAGAGAAGTTCTCCGGTCAATATTTCAATCCAAAAAATGCCTGGACCTACACCTATGATAAGCGGCATATCAGCTTTAATGCAGATAGTACAACAGCTTGGTTTGATGAATCTTTTAAGATCAATACCAAGTCTTTTCGTGGCGTGGGGGTATTAAGTAAGCTGGACAATGAATGGAAGCTTCGTCAATATAGCATGTCCATGTCGGCTCCCTATGCGGATGTAAAAGCGGCCGTAGGCGGAAAGGCAGGTCAGAAAATTCACAGTAATCTCTTGTTGGTTATGGTGCTGTTTTTCTTTATGGCCATGTTATTTGTGCTGAGTCAACGCTTAAAAATCTCTTACCCCATCCTGTTGGTTATTGGCGGACTGGTGATTTCGCTGATTCCGGGCGCGCCTGTTATTAGTGTTGATCCCGATATCGTATTTATGGTGTTTTTGCCACCTTTGCTTTTCGAAGCAGCCTGGTATACCAATTGGGGGAATTTTCTAAAATGGCGACGGTCTATTTTCATCATGGGCTTTGGTTTAGTCTTTTTCACATCATTGGCCATTGCCTACTTTTCGGTCAGTATTATTCCTGGGTTTACCTTAGCGCTGGGCTTTTTACTGGGTGGGATTATCTCTCCCCCAGATGCCGTGGCCGCGAGTTCTGTCCTGAAGGGGGTAAGTATTCCTAAACGGGGAATTGCAATATTGGAAGGAGAAAGCTTGGTCAATGATGCGGCCTCATTAACTGTCTTTAGATTTGCCTCCATCGCGATTCTTACTGGTCAGTTCGTAATGAGCAATGCGACGACACAGTTTTTGATGTTATCGGTCATGGGCGTTGTCGTTGGTTTGGTCATCGGTCACATCCTCTATATCTTCTTACGTTATGTCGCTAAATCGTCCAGTATTTCAACACCCATTACCCTCATCGCGCCTTATTTAATGTATATTGTTGCAGAGCATTTTGAGTGGTCGGGGGTCTTGGCGGTGGTTAGTGGTGGATTGTTTCTTTCCTTCCGGGCAGGCGATTACCTCAACTACCATACGCGCATCCAGACGAAGGAGGTTTGGGCGACAGTGGGCTTTCTATTAAATGGATTTGTTTTTATTTTAATTGGACTTGAGCTTCCGGTGATCATCAATGGATTGGGTGAATACTCCATGGAGGAAGCTATTGATTATGCCTTGGCGATCTGTGTAATTGTTATTGTTTTGCGCTTAATCGCCGTTTATCTTTCGGCTTTTGTTCCCAGAATATTATTCAAACGGGTTCGCATCAAGGAAAAGAGTCCGGGGTGGAAACTGCCCCTGGTCGTTGGCTGGGCCGGGATGAGAGGCGTGGTTTCTTTGGCGTCAGCATTAGCGATTCCATTGACTTTATACGATGGAACGGCCTTCCCGCACCGAAATCTGATTTTGTTCATTACGTTTGTGGTTATTTTGGTAACACTCGTTTTTCAGGGGCTTACATTGCCTTTGTTGATTAAATTGATAAAAATTGAGGAAGTCGACGAGCAAGCTTCAATGGAAGAGCAAATTGATGAGATCCGTGTACGGCTTGGCAAAGAATCTATTGCATATCTGGATAAACATTATGCAAAAGAAATGCTGGAACATGAGACCATCGCTCGCGTCAAAGAGCAGATTATCCGAAGCGTAAATGCATCCGAACGAGCGAAAGAAGAGGATACGCGCGCGCAGCTTTCGGCAGTAAGGGGGCTCTATAATAAAATTATGCTGGAACTTTTGGCGCTGCGTCGTGATGGTCTGTACAAGATCAAGGAAAGCAAGGCTTTTGACAGCGATGTCATTAAAGAGATCGAGTATTCCCTGGATTTGGAGGAATCGCGTTTGTCGCGTAAGTAGTTATTTATAAGTGCGTAAATCTCGGTTTTGGACGACAAAACCTAGCGGCACAGTGCTGCAAAAAATAGTGTGTAGTGTTGCAGGAAATAGCGAATTTAGCTTATAATGCTAAATTCGCTATTTTGCCTTTATCGCCCACTAAAAATATCGCTCGACCTTTTTTTGCCTTTTGGACGGCATTGAAACTTTCCTTTCCAATAGGCGTCCAGTTTTTTCCGCCGTCATTCGATAGGTCTGTACCCGAAGTGCCCGTGCTGATCAGCTGTTTTTTTGAAAGATAAATAACGGCCGACTTAAAGCCAGCGGGTGCTGTCTGTGGTGCAGACCATGTTTTGCCGCCATCGTTGGTTAGCAGGCTATTTTTGTCTTTGTTTTTATCCGCTTTGTAATCGCCACCGACGACAATACCCGTTTTTGATGTGTTAAATGCGACAGAAAAAGGGCCGGTGCTATTTGTGCCCTGAATGATGGGGCAGCTGTAACGTTGCCATGTGTTACCCTGATCCTTGCTGCTGTAGATATTGGAAACTGTCCCACCTGTGGCAATCCAATATGTTCCGTTGTTATCGCAATATATTGATGTTCCACTGGCTGCAAAACCGGCCTCGCCATCGGTAATGGTAAAGTGCATATTCGGGGATATATCTTTCCAGGACCTTCCGAAATCGGTGCTTTTCAATAGCGGCATTTTTCCCTGAATGGCGTCGCCAAAGGCAATACCGACCCCTTTTGATGTAAAAGCAAAACCGTCATAAAATATTTCGGGCCGCTTGTCATTGAATACTTCTTTCCAGCTTCGACCACCATCCTGTGTGCTTAAGATAATGGCAGGGGAACCGGCCGATATAATTAAGGCTTCATGCTCATCAAATGCTTCGATATCCCTAAAATCTGTTTTTTCGTAGCCAATTGGATTGACCCACTGCCAGTTTTTTCCAGCATCGGTGCTGAGCCCAACTGTTCCATTGCTTCCGCTTACCCATAGAGTTGTATCATCAACTACACTTAAACCTCTGTAGCTGCTATTTCGTTCTTGATTTACGATGTTAATTTTTGCTTGTTGAGCACTCAAATGGCTCAGGAGAAAGGTTTGGACAATAAGGGCCAGAAATAAAGGTTTCATGTGGTTATGCTTTTTATTTAAACAAATCTACTCGTCTTTTTGAAACTTTCCCCTGTTTTTTTAAGATTGTTTTGCGGAGCTGGAGAAATCCAACGGTCATTTTCCGTGATGATTTAAAATAAGGGATACTCAATACGACCAACAGTGCGATGCAGGCCGAAGTTCCAAGTGCTCCACCGTAGCCGGTGAAAAATTTACTTGTATTAAGCAGAATCGTTGTAAAGATAATGCCGGCAAGGGCTAAACCAAAATAAGTTGATAACTGACTTTTTGATACCATACCTATAAATGATGCACCGATAAAAATCGGCGGAATATATTGCGCAAGATAGGGCGAAACACTTTGTGGGAAGAAATGAAGAAAACCTGCGATAAATAATGTCAGCAATGCTGAGGAACGCACTGCTCCTTGGTGAAATTTGGTATTGACATAGTAGGTCGCTGTGCTCCCTATAACTCCAACGAGGTATAAAATGAATGTTTCCATATTACTTAAAAATGTATAACAGGAGGTAAGTCAGTGAAACACCCAGGAAGGCCAATGTTCCTAGTTTACCGCCGACACCATTTAATAAACTTTTCGATACGATCAGAAAGATCGCTGTAAAAATACTGGCTGCTAAAATAAAAGAGAACCCATGCGCTACCTGCGCATTGGACATCCCTACGAATGCGCCGCAATAAATTGCTGCTGGAAGGTGGGGTAGATAGCTTGAATTTTTGTTGATGTTGGGAATAAACGAGGCGATGGTGCCTGTCAGCGCAGCTCCCAAAACAGGACCCAAACCGAAGATCTGATTGAAATAGTACGATGAAATCGCTCCTACAGGTACCCAAATAGCAATTTTAATCGATTCAAATTCATGCCTGTGATGATGAATGGGCGACTTGAGGTAACTGTATAAGATCAGTAAGGACAGTAGGCCGATAAAAGCCAATATAATATAAGAATGTGTGTTTTCTACAAAGATGGCCACTAAAAAAAGGGCCTGAATGACAAATAATAAACAGATGCTTATTATCCTAAATTTCTGCCGGGCTTGCATTTAAATAAATTTAGGCAAAGGTACTGATTATTTGTCTATTCTATTGGTAGATTTTCTTTTTATCAATATAGGGTCAAGAACAATCTGTTCGATTGCTTCGTACGGACTTTTTTGTTTGACCATTTTCAGAAAGAGCTTGGCACATTCTTCGCCCATTTTGTTGGCCTGCTGGTCGATACTTGACAGTGTGGGGGTGATAAAGGAAGAAAAGGTCTGGTTTGCAAAACCGATCACACCAGTTGTTGGAATAGCAATATTTGCAGTTTTTAATGCTTGTATTATCCCGACAGCTGTAAAGTCATCGCCACCAATAAAGGCGTCAGGTTGGATTGCAGATTTCAGAATCTGTTCGGTTCCTTTGATACCGGCTTCAATGGATAAGTCGCCGCGAATGATAAAGTCTTCCTGCAGGGGAATCTGCGCGTCTTTTAGGGCGGCTTCGAAACCATGGAAGCGATCCTGAAAAATCGCTATTTCTTTATCCGTTGTGATAAAGGCAATATTTTTGTAGCCCTGTTCAAGTAAATGCTGTGTTGCGAGGTAGCCTGCTTTAAAATCATCAAGTTTGACCACGGGAGCAGGAATATTTTTATGCGTACGGTCAAAAATAACCAAACATTTGCGCTGATTGATCACTTCCTGAAAATGTTGGGTTTCTTGCGTTTCCAGTGATAGCGAAGCAATAATGCCGTCAACCTGGGCTTCCAGTAAAGTTTTCACGCCATTAACTTCATCCTCAAAAGATTCATTCGATTGATAAAGCAATAGACTATAATTGTGTTTTTTTAACTCTTTTTCAATACTATGTACCGCCTCTGCAAAAAAATGAATTTGCATGGTCGGTACGATGACTCCAATTGTATTGGACTTGCCCGAGGAAAGGGAGGAAGCTAGCTTATTGACACTATAATTTAATTCCTTTGCTTTGTCAAGCACAAGCTTGCGTGTCGCCTCGCTGATCGTAGGCACATTGTTCAATGCGCGCGATACGGTAGAGACTGTCACTCCAAGCGCACGGGCAATATCGTAAATTGTCGTTTTTTTATTCACGCTCCAAAGTAAATAATTTTATTTAATATTTTGATAATTCAGAAACATATCCTACTTTTATGCAACCGGTTGCAATGTTTGTTTCCGCCTTTGTTTTAAAATAACCAGTTTCAATTAATTACCATGTATTTATTAGGTATAGACGTAGGTACTTCTTCCGTAAAGGTTTCGATTGTTGAGGCATCATCGCAACGCAAGGTTTGCTCGGTGCAATATCCGGACGTAGAAGCTCCCATTATAACGGTGGAGCCCAATTGGGCTGAACAAAACCCGCTCGATTGGTGGGACTACTTTAAACAGGCTTTATTGAAGGCAAATGCGTTAGGGTTATACGATCCCAAAGCGATTTCCGCCATTGGTATTGCCTATCAGATGCACGGCTTAGTCATCGTCGATAAAGATCAGAACGTGTTGCGAAATGCAATTATCTGGTGCGATAGCAGGGCTGTAGAAATAGGGAATGCTGCTTTCGATGAAATAGGAAGATCTTTTAATCTGAGCCATCACTTGAATTCTCCGGGAAATTTTACGGCGTCTAAGCTGGCTTGGGTGAAGGCTAATGAACCGGCGATCTATGAAAAAATAGATAAGATCATGCTGCCGGGCGATTTTATCGCCATGAAACTTTCGGGACAGGTGACAACTTCCATATCAGCCTTGTCTGAGGGAATATTTTGGGATTTCAAAAACAATAAGCTGTCGGATACCATCATGGATTATTATGGCTTTGAGGATCATCTTATTCCTGAGATCTTACCCGTGTTTTCGACCCATGGACAGATTAAAACAGCTGTTGCCGAGGAGCTTGGCCTCTCTGGCACGGTGACTATCAATTATAAAGCTGGTGACCAGCCCAACAATGCACTTTCCCTCAATGTCCTTCAACCTGGCGAAGTTGCCGCGACCGCGGGTACTTCAGGGGTTATCTATGGGGTGAGCGACCAGTTGATTGCAGACCGTGAATCGCGCGTCAATACATTTGCACACGTCAATTATCGCGAGGACGATATCCGTACAGGGGTTTTGCTCTGTATCAATGGGACCGGTATTATGAATAGTTGGGGCAGAAGGTTACTGGGGCGTGATTTATCCTATGAACAGATTAATGCACTGGCCGGCGCATCACCTATTGGTAGCAAAGGATTACAGGTTGTCCCATTCGGCAATGGCGCCGAACGCATGCTCAATAACCAAACAGTGGGAGCTTCAATTACCGCGATAGATTTGAACAGACATGAGACAAGCGATATTTTACGCGCTATACAGGAAGGGATTGCCTATGCCTTCCGCTATGGCCTGGATATCATGCGTGAAAACAATTTGTATCCAAATATGATTCGTGCCGGGTATGCAAATTTATTCTTGAGCTCCGTTTTTAGGGAGTCATTTGTGGGGGCAACAAACGTTCCTGTGGAGATCTTCAATCACGACGGGAGTATTGGAGCCGCTCTTGGAGCCGGTATAGGGAGTGGCTATTATGCAGACTTTACAGAAGCATTTCGTTCGTTGAAGCCTGTGTATACTGTCGAACCGCAATTTGTAGCTCAATATGAGGAGCATTATCAGCAATGGAAGGAAGTATTAAACAAACAAATAAATAAAAAATAAGATGAATATTATCAAAGGGAAAAAGGAATTTTTCAAAGGCATTGGTCAAATTCAATTCGAAGGAAAAGACAGTACAAATCCATTGGCTTTCCGTTATTACAATCCAAAACAGCTTGTTGCCGGCAAGACCATGGAAGAGTATTTTAAGTTCGCCTGTTCGTATTGGCATTCGTTCAATGGTAACGGTTCGGATCCATTTGGCGGACCCACACATCAATTTCCGTGGGATGAAAGCGGTGATGTGATCACTAGGGCAAAAGATAAAATGGATGCAGCATTCGAATTTATCAGTAAAATAAACATTCCCTATTACTGCTTCCATGATGTCGATTTGGTTGACTATTCGGATAATGTTGTTGAAAATGAAAAACGCCTTTCCACGATTGTTGATTATGCGAAGGAAAAACAACAGGAAAGCGGAATAAAATTGCTTTGGGGTACAGCCAATCTTTTTAGCCATAAACGCTATATGAATGGTGCCGCAACGAATCCGGATTTTCATGTCCTTGCACACGGTGGTGCTCAGGTAAAGGCAGCATTGGACGCAACGATCGCACTCGGTGGTGAAAACTATGTGTTCTGGGGTGGAAGAGAAGGGTATATGAGCCTTTTAAACACCAACATGAAGCGTGAGCAGGAACATCTTGCACAGTTTTTACATATGGCCAAGGATTATGCCCGTAAAAATGGTTTTAAAGGAACTTTCTTTATTGAGCCGAAACCATGTGAGCCTACAAAACATCAGTATGACTATGACGCGGCTACCGTGCTGGGCTTTCTACGTCAGTACAATCTTTTGGATGACTTTAAATTAAATTTAGAGGTAAATCATGCTACTTTGGCCGGACATACTTTTCAACACGAGTTACAGGTCGCTGTAGATGCAGGTAAATTGGGTTCGATTGATGCCAACCGCGGTGATTATCAAAATGGATGGGATACGGATCAATTTCCGAATGATATCAATGAATTGACCGAAGCCATGTTGATTATTTTAGAAGGTGGTGGATTCCAAGGTGGAGGTGTGAATTTTGATGCCAAAATCCGTCGGAATTCGACAGATCCCGAAGATTTGTTTTATGCACATATCGGTGGTATGGATATTTTTGCACGCGCACTTCTTACCGCAGCGCATATTCTCGAAGATTCGGATTATAAAAAAATACGGGCCGATCGCTATGCTTCTTTTGATAAAGGCCATGGCGCATCATTCGAAGAGCGGACCTTAACGTTGGAGAACTTAAGGGATTTAGCGGTAGAATTGGGAGAGCCCAAAACGATTAGTGGTAAGCAGGAGTATTTAGAAAATTTGGTCAATAGATATATATAGTTCTAAAAATATTTCTATATTAGGCGATCAAATTAAACCAATTACCAATACATGAATAATTATTTAAGCACAAAAGATTACATCGTTTTCCTGATATACTTTGTTATTGTGGCAGGTTACGGATTATGGGTGTATTATCGCAAAAAATCTGAATCTGTAGGTTCGAAAGACTATTTCTTGGCTGAGGGGTCTCTAACTTGGTGGGCTATTGGAGCCTCACTTATTGCATCCAATATTTCGGCCGAGCAATTTATCGGAATGAGCGGTTCCGGATTTAAGATGGGATTGGCCATTGCGACTTACGAGTGGATGGCTGCTATCACACTGATTGTGGTTGCGGTATTTTTTATCCCGGTATATTTAAAGAACAAGATCTTTACGATGCCACAGTTTCTCCATAAACGGTATAATGGAACTGTAGCGATGATCATGGCCGTTTTCTGGTTATTGTTGTATGTTGTCGTTAATTTGACATCCATCCTCTATTTGGGAGCCATTGCGGTCAGCAGCATTTCCGGTATCAGTCTGGAAGCCTGTATGTATGCCATTGCGATTTTTGCGGTGATCATTACATTGGGGGGGATGAAAGTAATCGGCTATACAGATATTATTCAGGTTTTCTTTCTGGTATTGGGTGGTTTGGCGACCACTTACCTGGCCTTGAACCTCGTTTCAGAGCACTATGGTGGCTCAGGAGTATTGGAAGGCTATCATTTGATGACCGAAAAAGCTTCCGACCACTTCCATATGATTCTGGATCGTAAAAACGAGAACTATCTCGATTTACCTGGGCTAACCGTATTGATCGGGGGGATGTGGATCGTTAATTTGAACTACTGGGGATGTAATCAATACATCACGCAACGCGCACTTGGAGCAGATTTGAAAACCGCGAGAAACGGTATTTTGTTTGCAGCATTTCTGAAGTTATTAATGCCTATTATTGTGGTGTTGCCAGGTATTGCAGCTTATGTCATGTGGAAAGATGGCCTGTTCCAGAATGAAATGATGCAACATGGAGAGGTAAATCCGGATCATGCTTACCCAGTTTTATTGAATTTATTGCCAGCTGGTTTGAAGGGACTGTCGTTTGCAGCCTTGACAGCGGCGGTGGTTGCTTCTTTGGCAGGTAAAGCAAACAGTATCGCAACAATCTTCTCCTTGGATATTTATAAAAAAGTATTCAATACAGAAGCATCGGACAAGAAATTGGTCAACATCGGCAAGCTAACTGTTGTGGTTGCCATGATTTTGGGCGTGCTGATTGCTCCACATTTGGGTATTGATAAAAAAGGTGGATTCCAATATATTCAGGAATATACAGGTTTTGTATCTCCAGGTATTTTTGCGATGTTCATTTTAGGATTCTTCTGGAAGAAAGCAACTTCAAATGCCGCTTTGTTTGCGACAATTGGAGGTTTTATTTTCTCCATCATCTTCAAAAAATTGCCGGATTGGGTCGATCTGTCATTCTTGTCATCGACAGGTTTCTCTGTTCCGAATCCAACAACAGGAGTGTACGAAATTCCATTTTTGGATAGAATGGGGTTTGTTTTCGTGATTTGTGTCATCGGTATGATTCTCATCAGTATTATCGACAATAAGCGTGGTGTCGTGCCAGCTGGATTGGAAGTTGATACCACGATGTTTAAACCACACCGGGCGTTTTTGGTTATCGCATTGATCGTAGCGCTATTGGTTACAGCCTTATATTCTATTTATTGGTAAACCAAGAGCAAATAAGATTTGAAAAACTCCTGTCAATCTCGGTTGATAGGAGTTTTTTGTTTGTTTTAAAAATACCTATCTTGGTTTTACTAAAACCATTGCTTAACGAAAGATTGCTGCTATGAAAAGAAGATGCTCCTCGCTACTGATCACACTGTTTGGATTGCTTACTACCTGTACGCCCATGCTGAGTTCCGCTCAGCGTACACAGAAACCACCTTTACATGGAAAACATTGGATGGCTATTACGGGCAAACCCTTGGCGGCAACAGCGGGTGCCCAACTATTCCAACAAGGCGGAAATGCGGTGGACGCTGCCTGTGCCATGCTCGCAGCAACCTGTACGATGTGGGATGTTTTGAGTTGGGGCGGAGAGACGCAGGCCTTAATTTATCATCCGAAATTAAAGAAGGTTATTGCCATAAATGCCTTAGGGGTAGCACCCAGTGGAGCGACAGTCGATTTTTTTAGGTCAAAGGGCTATGAATTTCCACCTGAATATGGCCCCCTTGCTGCGGTTACTCCGGGTACGCCCGGCGGATTGTGCTATATGTTGGCTCATTATGGAACGAAAAGTCTTGCAGAGGTATTGGCTCCTGCTCTTGAAATGGCTGCGGGTTATCCCATTGATGCACAAACAGCAACGAGTATAGAGCGGGGTAAAGACCGCATTAAAGAATGGCCCTACAGTAAAAAGGTGTTTTTAGTACATGATGGTAAATCCTGGGAAGCTCCCGAGGCGGGAGAGATTTTTGTACAGCAGGATCTGCATAAGACCCTGTCCAAATTGGTAGAAGCGGAAAAGAAGGCCCTAGCAGCGGGAAAAGACAGGAAAGCCGCAATCATGGCTGCCTACGACCGGTTTTATACCGGCGATATTGCAGATGAATTTGTCCGTGGCAGTAAGGAGCAAGGTGGCTTGATCACGAAAGCAGACTTGGCCAATTGGAAACCTATTGAGGAGGAACCATTGCACGTCAATTATAAGGGCGTTGACGTGTATAAATTACAAGAATGGACACAGGGGCCAGCCATGCTACAGAGCCTGCAAATGTTAAAAAACTTTGACCTAAAGGCCATGGGTTATAATTCTGCTTCTTATATTCATACACTCTATCAGGTTATGAACTTAGCCTTTGCCGATCGGGATTTTTATTATGGTGATCCCTACGGTAAACCGAAGACACCTATTCAAGGCCTATTACATGAGTCTTATGCGAAGGCGAGAGCTGCAACAATTGACCTTAAGCGAAATAACCCGAATGTACTTCCCGGAGATCCTTATCCCTATGAAGGGAAACAGAATCCTTATCTTCCGTTACTGGAGCAGCGTAAGCAGGAATTTACACCACATGCGGAGCTGAAAAATGATTTTGTCCCTAAACATGACGCACGCTCAAGTTCGTCGCTAACGGAATTGCCAAAAACAGCTCTTTTGGCCTCTTTAGCGGTGGATAGTGCTTATGTTGACCGTTTATTACGGGGCACCACAAGTGTTGAAGCGGCGGATGAAGAAGGTTGGGTTGTTTCGATCACACCGAGTGGAGGTTGGCTTCCTGCCTGTATTGCCGGGAATACTGGGGTGGGCATGAGTCAGCGCCTACAGAGTTTTGTCTTAGATTCGTTGATTAACCCGTTCAATGTGGTCGAGCCGGGCAAAAGACCGCGTGTAACGCTCACCCCTTCGATGGCTTTGAAAAACGGAAAACCTTACCTTTCTTTTGCCGTGCAGGGCGGAGATACTCAGGATCAGAATTTGCTGCAATTTTTCTTGAATATGGTCGAGTTTGGTATGACGCCACAACAAGCCAGCGAGGCGGCCAATATCAACAGTAATCAGCTTTGGCTATCGCTGGGAGGAACAAAGACCGATGATCGAAAACCGCGCTCAGGTAGCCTGCTATTGGACAAAAATACCGCTCCAGCAATTATTGAACAATTGAAGAAAATGGGGTATAGCATTCAGCTCGGCGATCGTACCAGTGGACCTATCAATGCGATTTATTTCGATCAGCAGCACCGTACACTTTGGGGCGGCAGTAGCAATAATGGGGAGGATTATGGCATCGGGTGGTAGAGTGTCATTAGCGTGCTGCTAGGCATTGGTTTTGTTATCTCCGTGGTATTTGTTATCTTACCTACTGATCTGAAACTGATTTTTGTTATGGAGGGCAGTGTTAATAAATATTCGTTTGTTTTTCAACCTGATGAAGCGGGTATTATTTTGGTAGACGGGTTGAAGCGGCGATTACGTGCATCGCTAGCCGAAGTATTCCCTGACAAAAACAAGGGCTGGTACCGGAGTTGTAATTCGAAGGCCCATGTGACCATATGCGCTTTAGAAGCGGACGAGCATAGGCTCGCCTCGGCCATTAATGTTTTGCAGGAGGCCTTGCGCTACGAACGCAGTCAGTATGTTTATTTTGATCATTTCTCCTCATTTACGGGTGGTGCTTTCTATATTGCACCGACGGTGCATGCGCGCAGTTACCTAAAGGACCGGGCGCGGAAGGTTGTTCAGACGCTAGCCGGGTTTGACTTGATTGAAATTAGTGACGAACCGCATATTTCGATTGGTCGGCAGTTGGAACCTGAGCGACTTGAGATCGCAAAAGAACGATTGCGGTCGGTCGATCTGAGCTTTATGTGTAAGGGGGTTCATGTACGGCAGTTTAAACCCGACCTAGGGCAGTACGAGGTCATCGATTTTATCCAATTTGGCAACCAATCAAAGGAAAATTCTGGCCAGTTGGTATTTAAATTCTAATTATATCGCGGTTTAATTGCCTAATAATGTAAAGCTTTTTATCTTTAAGGCTGACAATAGACGATATTGCACTTATAGTATTTTATGCATTACGACGAATCTCATCATAAATCCCTGTCTGATATCCATGAAAGTGTCGATGTCAATCAAGGGAAATCCAAATTTAAGAAGATACTAAGTTTCTTTGGGCCAGCCTACCTCATTAGCGTAGGATATATGGATCCGGGCAACTGGGCTACCGATCTCGCTGGAGGAAGCCAATTTGGCTATACCTTGATTTGGGTATTGTTGATGAGTAATATCATGGCGCTGGTGTTACAGAATCTATGTGCCCGTCTAGGTATTGTACGGGGGAAAGACCTTGCGCAGTGTAACAGAGAGACTTATCCCAAGCGGATGAATTTTGTGCTCTATGTCCTTGCTGAAATTGCAATTGCAGCCTGTGATCTGGCGGAGGTTTTGGGAATGGCAATCGGTCTTAACCTACTTTTTGGAATCGATTTGCTTTGGGGAGTCATGATCAGTTTTGCAGACACCTTCTTACTGCTCTATCTGCAGAAACTCGGGATGCGAAAAATGGAACTCTTTATCATTGGGCTGATCGCGCTTATTGGTATGTGTTTCATGGTAGAAATGTTTTTGGCGAAACCTGATTTTGCAGAGGTTGCCACTGGTTTTATACCGAGTATACCGAATAGCGCTGCATTATATATTGCCATAGGAATCATCGGTGCAACCGTCATGCCGCATAACCTGTATCTGCATTCGGCCCTGGTGCAAACGCGGAAAATTGACCGGAATGAGGTTTCTATCCGAAAATCGCTCAAGTACAACTTCTGGGATAGTGCTATCGCCTTAAACCTGGCATTTTTGGTGAACGCCGCGATTTTGATTCTTGCGGCATCTGTTTTTCATAAGAACGGTATGCATGACGTGGCCGAACTTGAAGATGCTTACCACCTATTGGGCAACCTTCTAGGGACGGAATGGGCTTCAAAATTGTTTGCTGTTGCCTTGATTCTTGCCGGACAGAGCTCAACGGTGACGGGGACCCTAGCTGGACAGATTGTGATGGAGGGATACCTTCGCTTGCGGATTAGTCCGACATTACGACGAATCATAACCCGCCTGTTGGCTATTATCCCGGCTGTATTGGTGATACTCATTTCGGGTGAAGGTCGTGTTGGTCAGCTGCTGATCTTTAGTCAGGTGATCTTGAGTATGCAGCTCGCTTTTGCCGTCATCCCGTTGATCCATTTTGTGAGCGATAAAGTCAAGATGGGTGACTTTGCTATTAAGCCACTCACAAAAGTAGTGGCCTGGTTGATAGCGACCATTATTGCAGTGTTGAATCTTAAGCTGGTCTACGATGAAGTTGTTGGCTGGATTGGCGAAGCCAATAATATTGTAGTAACCGTAATGTTGGTTGTGGGAGCGATGGGCTTATTCGCCTTGCTTGTCATGACGGTATTATATCCCATTTTACTCAAATCGAAACCAACGGAGTTGGAGGTTCACCCACCATTTGAGGCATTGCATTTTGAAGATAAAGGCTCTTTTAAGAAAGTTGTGATTGCGTTGGATTTTTCGAATTCTGATCAGAAAGTGATCCAATATGCACTACAGCTTTCACATAAGGATACTACTTTTGTGGTTGTACATATTGTTGAAAGTGCATCGGTAAAATATACCGGAGATTCGACGGACGATTTTGAATCGCGTCAGGATTTGGAACGACTGAAATTGTATGCAGACTTTCTCTTGTCGAAAGGACATCAGACGGAATATGAATTAGGTTACAATAACCGGATCAAGTGCATTGCTGAAATTTGTGAAAACTATAAAGCCGATCTGTTAGTTGTAGGCAGTCATGGACATAATGGGCTGAAGGATTTTGTTTTTGGTGAGACAGTTAACAAGCTGCGGCATGCAGTGAAAGTACCTGTTTTTATTGCTCAATAGGTTCTCAGTGACTATCTCAAAGAGTCTCTGTCTATTCACTGTAATTTTATTGCGGAAAAAGTGAGCGGGGCGATCGCTAAGTGCTAAATAATTCTTATTTTTGCGACATCAAATCAAGATATGAGCGACGCTATTAAACACGAGTGCGGAATCGCACTAATTCGCCTGTTAAAACCCTTATCTTATTATCAGGAAAAATATGGTACGCCATTTTATGGCATCAACAAATTGTACCTATTAATGGAAAAACAGCACAACCGTGGACAAGACGGTGCTGGAATTGCAACCATTAAATTTGATGTTAAACCTGGAAATCGTTACATTTCGCGTTACAGAGCGATGGGCTCAACTGCTGTGGCAGACATATTCGAATATGTACAGAAAAAATTTGCTTCTGTTCAGAAGGCATTTCCAGAGGAGTCAAAAGATACGCAATGGTTAAAAGATAATGTAAGTTTTACGGGAGAAGTACTTTTAGGACATTTGCGCTATGGTACGCATGGAAAGAACAGTATCGAAAGCTGTCACCCATTTTTAAGACAAAACAATTGGATGTCTCGTAATTTGGTGGTAGCGGGTAACTTCAACATGACCAATGTGGACGAATTGTTGCAACAATTATATGAGTTGGGACAACATCCAAAAGAAAAAGCGGATACCGTTACCGTTTTGGAAAAAATTGGTCATTTCTTGGATGATGAGAACCAGGATCTTTTCGATCAGTTCAAAAAAGAAGGTCATTCTAATATTGAGATCAGCTCGCTGATTGCAAAAAATATTGATGTTGCCAAAATATTGAAGCGTTCGGCCAAAACTTGGGATGGTGGTTACACTATTGCGGGTATCTTTGGTCATGGTGATGCTTTTGTGATGCGCGACCCGGCTGGTATTCGTCCGGCGTTTTATTATCAGGATGAGGAGATCTTGGTGGTCGCATCAGAAAGACCTGTCATCCAAACGGCATTCAATATTCCTATTGGTGCTGTGAAGGAAATTAAACCAGGCCATGCCCTGATTGCCAAAAAAGATGGTACGGTTTCCCAAGAGATGTTTAGACAGCCCGTAGAACAACGTTCTTGCTCTTTCGAACGAATTTACTTCTCACGTGGATCAGATGCTGATATCTATCAAGAACGTAAAGAATTAGGACGATTACTGGTACCTCAGGTATTGGAGTCTGTCAAAAACAACATCAAAAACACCGTATTCTCCTTTATTCCAAATACAGCTGAAGTATCTTACTATGGCCTAATGGATGGTATCAATGCGTACGTTCGGGATTTTCAAAAAGAGACGCTATTAAATCGTTCAGAAAAGATTTCTGATGAGGAGTTAGATGAAATCTTGAGTATCAAACCTCGTTTTGAAAAACTCAACGTAAAGGATGCTAAACTGCGTACCTTCATTACACAAGATGCGGACCGTACCGATATGGTACAACACGTATACGATACAACTTACGGTATTGTAAAAGATCATGAAGATACCATCGTTGCCATTGATGATTCGATCGTTAGGGGAACAACGTTGAAACAAAGTATCTTGACGATCCTGGATCGTTTGAATCCGAAAAAAATTGTGATTGTTTCTTCTGCCCCGCAGATTCGTTACCCAGATTGTTACGGTATTGATATGTCACGTATGGGTGAGTTTGTCGCATTCGAAGCGGCAATTAATCTCCTAAAACAACGTGGTATGGCACATATTATCGATGAAGTTTATCAAAAATGCGTGTTGTCAATGACCCAAGATGTTAATGAGATCGAGAATTATGTTAAAGCGATCTACGCACCGTTTACGGATGAAGAAATCTCAGAAGAAATTGCTCGTATTGTAAGACCTCACCACCTAAAAGCAGAGCTTGAAGTAGTTTACCAAACATTGGCTAATTTACACAAAGCTTGTCCGGATCATAAAGGTGATTGGTACTTCTCGGGTGATTATCCTACACCTGGAGGAAACAAGGTCGTCAACAAAGCGTATATGAACTGGATTGAGGGAAAAAATGTGAGAGCATATTTTAGTAATTAAGTTCAAAAAATATCATAGGAAGGGATGCATTTATGCATCCCTTTTTTTTATATTCGTAGGAATAATTTTGACGTCCTAAATTGAACAGCCAATTAAACGCAAAGGGAATTACTGTCCGTAAATATCGCTATCATGAAAAATATTTTTAAAAGCCTCTATTTTCAGGTTGTGTTGGGTATACTTGTGGGGATCCTCTGCGGAATCTATTATCCGGATTTTGCGGTTAAGTTAAAACCCTTGGGTGACGCTTTTATTAAACTGATCAAGATGGTTATTGCACCTTTGATTTTCAGTTCCATCGTGATCGGTATAGCTGGGATGCAGGATACGAAAAAAGTGGGAAAAATTGGTTTAACTTCTATTATCTATTTCGAGATTATGACCACGATCGCCTTGATTATCGGTCTGGTCTTTGTAAATTTAATACAGCCAGGTACCGGGATGAATGCCGATCCGGCCAGTCTTGATGTATCTTCGGTATCCCATTACATCTCAGAATCCAAGGAACCACATAGTTTTATGGACTTTATCATAGGGATTATTCCGGGCAATGTGATTGCCGCAGTAGCTTCGGACAATATGTTGCAGGTACTCGTTTTCGCGGTGTTGTTTGGGATAGGGATGACAAAAATCGGGCAGAAAGCTTCTGAGCCTGTCCTCCATGTATTACAGTCGTTTCTCAAGGTTCTTTTCTCTATTATCAAAATGATCATGTACCTGGCGCCCATCGGGGCAATGGGGGCAATGGGTTTTACGATCGGTAAGTTCGGGATCCAGGCCCTATCCAAACTCGGTATGTTGATGTTGAGCTTCTACCTGACCTGTTTTATTTTCGTGATCATCGTGATCGGAGCTGTATTGCATTTTTATCTCAAGGTCAATGTTTTTAAGTTTTTAAAATACATCAAGGAAGAAATTCTGATTGTATTGGGGACTTCCTCTTCAGAGTCTGCATTGCCGGGTATCATGCAGAAGATGGAAGATGCGGGCTGTGCTAAACCTGTTGTGGGTCTAGTTATTCCAACGGGGTATTCTTTCAATCTGGATGGAACAAGTATCTATCTGACCATGGCAGCGGTTTTTATATCGCAGGCCCTCAACATGCATCTCAGTTTGGAACAGGAAATTACCTTATTACTGGTGTTGCTATTGACGTCCAAAGGTGCCGCGGGTGTCACAGGAAGCGGTTTTGTTACCCTTGCCGCTACCTTGCCTGTGGTTGGTCATGTACCGGTGGAATCTGTCGCATTGATCTTTGGTGTGGATCGTTTTATGAGTGAAGCAAGGGCGATAACCAATTTGATCGGAAATTCAGCGGCAACGCTGGTCATTTCAAAATATGAAAATAGTTTGGACGAGGATCTTTTGCATGAAAAGCTGGGATCTAAACGATGATATCCACACTTAAAGGCGAATGATAAGAGAAGCTTACTTCAACTCAAAGAAGGTGTCCGGAAAGTCAGCTCAGACCGTTTAAGAATAGCTGATCAGATGAGGGGGTGCGTACCATCTGTAATGGGAATGCCTATAAATGTATAATAAAGGGGCTATCCCGAAAAAATGGATAGCCCCTTGTTGTTCAACACCTTTGGAGTATCTGTTAATTCTCCTTTTTTGTGTCTTCGATATTTTGCGTGAGGTCAATGGCGCCACTTACTTTTTCTTCCAGTAATGCGAGTTTGATGACCTGAGACATTTCAGTCACATAATGGAAGTCCATGTCTTTGATGTAATCTTCCTTGATCTCCAGGATATCTTTCTCGTTCGACTTACAAAGGATAATATCTTTAATGTTCGCGCGTTTTGCAGCAAGAATTTTCTCCTTAATACCGCCAACAGGCAATACCTTTCCACGCAACGTAATTTCACCTGTCATGGCTAGTTTCTCCTTCACTTTACGTTGGGTAAACAGCGATGTCAGTGCGGTGAGCATCGTTATACCAGCGGAAGGACCGTCTTTTGGAATGGCGCCTGCAGGAACGTGAACATGGATATCCCAATGGTCGAAAACACGATAGTTAATGCCGAAATCCGAAGCGTGGGCTTTCAGGTAGGCTAGTGCAATCGACGCAGATTCTTTCATGACATCACCCAAATTACCGGTCAGGCTCAAACCTCCTTTTCCTGGGCTCAGTGAAGATTCTATAAATAAGATATCACCACCTACGGAAGTCCAGGCCAAGCCCGTTACGACACCGGCAACATTGTTATTTTCGTAGATGTCCTTATCAAATATTGGAGCACCTAGGATATCGAGTAGATCTTGTTCGTTGATACTCGGACTGTAGTCTTTTTCCATGACAATACGTGTTGCAATACCACGTACGACGGAACCGATCTTTTTTTCTAATCCGCGGACGCCAGATTCACGTGTGTAATCCTCGATAATCTGTTCGATAATCTTCGCTTTTAACGAGACATCTTTGGATGCCATGCCATGCATTTCGCGTTGTTTTGGCAAAAGGTGTTTTTTCGCGATTTCGATTTTTTCCTCGATGGTATAGCCATTCACTTCGATAATTTCCATCCGATCCAAGAGCGCAGGTTGAATAGAACTCAAAGAATTGGCTGTCGCAATAAACATCACTTTGGAAAGGTCGAACTCCATTTCCACGTAATGATCATAGAAGTGCGTATTTTGTTCCGGATCTAACACCTCCAATAAGGCTGAAGAAGGATCTCCTTTAAAATCTGCACTCATTTTATCGATTTCGTCCAGAATAAAAACCGGATTTGCTGCCCCCGCTTTTTTCAAGGACTGAATGATACGGCCCGGCATTGCGCCGATATAGGTTTTGCGGTGTCCTCTGATTTCTGCTTCATCGCGTACACCACCCAAAGCCATACGGGTATATTTGCGTCCTAAAGCTTTGGCAATGGATCTTCCCAAGGAGGTTTTACCCACTCCCGGAGGGCCTACCAAACAAAGAATAGGTGCTTTCATATCATTTTTTAATTTCAATACCGCAAGGTATTCAATGATACGTTTTTTTACTTTCTCGAGTCCGTAGTGATCTTTATCGAGCACTTTTTGTGCTTTGTTTAGATCAAAATTGTCTTTTGTTGTTTCATTCCAAGGTAGATCTAGCAAAAGCTCCAGGTAATTGAGCTGTACCGAATAATCTGCAGCAGCAGGATTGATCCGCGATAGCTTTTCGAGTTCCTTTGTGAAATGTTTTTCTACATCAACATTCCATTTCTTTTTCTTACCCCGTTTTTTAAGCTCTTCCAGTTCAAGATCAGGGGTATTGCCACCAAGTTCTTCCTGAATAGTTTTAAGCTGTTGGTTCAGGAAATAGTCACGTTGTTGCTTGTCAAGGTCGACACGTACTTTATTCTGAATCTGGTGCTTTAATTCCAGCATCTGGATTTCAGTGGTCAACAGCTCCAGTAAAAGTTTGGCCCGGTTCTCCACTTTGGGTATCTGAAGCAGTTCTTGCTTTCTGATCATTTCGACATTGATATTTGACGAAATGAAGTTGATCAGAAACGAGGGGCTTTCAATATTTTTGATGGCTATACCAGCTTCACTCGGCAAGTTTGGCGACAGTTGAATAATCTGCAGCGCCATTTCTTTTAAGGTAGAAATTGTCGCCTTAAAGTGCTTGGTCATCTTCGGTTTCGCTTCGTTGAATTTCTCCACACGTGCCTTTAAATAAGGTTCGGTTTCGACAATTTCCAACAAGTTGAACCGCTGTTTTCCCTGGATGATGACGGTGGTATTGCCATCAGGCATTTGGAGTACCTTAATGATATGAGCTACAGTGCCCACTTTATTTAGTTCTTCAAATCCTGGGTCCTCTACAGTCATATCCTTCTGAGAAACAACACCAATAGTTTTGCTGCCTTTATAGGCTTCTTTGACTAATTTGATGGATTTATCTCGACCTACGGTAATCGGAATGACAACACCGGGAAATAATACGGTATTACGTAAAGGCAAAATAGACAATGCTTCTGGAATTTCAGCATTCGCCATATTATCTTCATCCTCTTGTGTAAGTAAAGGGAAGAATTCGGTATCCTCTGCAACGATTGGAATTGCTTGACTGAAATCAAAAGTTTCGAATTTGCTCATAGTATTTATTTTGTGTATTTGGCAGTCGCTGACATGTTGACGGCTGACTTTCAAATTTTAAGCTTCTAGTATTGTTTCCCCTGTATTGCAAGGGGAGTGCCAATTGCTAAAAGTGAGCAAAATTACAAATCTATTTTCTAGAATAGGAAAAAAAGGCAGGTTAAATAAAATTTATCTGCCATTTGTTGGAGAAATAGGCATAATAATTGTAATATTGGAATGTGAAAGGGCACCGATGGCAGTTCTTGCGTTTAAAGAAATCAATCGGCGGTTTTTTTCAATAATGTAGAAACGATCACAAGTGATCATTAACGAGTGAATATAAAAACGTAACTATTTAGATATGAATTTAAAATCATTTAAATTGGGTTTGTTTACTGGGGTTTTTGCCTTAGTTGCTTTTAGCGCGAATGCACAACAACAACAACAAAAACAGGCTGAGCATAGCAACGCTAATGTGAGAATGGGGCAGAAAGCTCTTTTGGATGGTGATTTCAAGAATGCAGAATCATACTTGACAAAGGCCCTACCTCAGGAAGGGAAAGATCCGGATGTATTATACATGTTGGGGTATTCTCAATTTCAAAATGGTGACTATAAAAAATCAGCGGAGACTTTTGGGAAAGTAGTTGCATTGAACGGTAAAAATGCAAATGCTTTATACTTCAAAGCGAAAGCAACAAACAACCTTGCTACTCAATCCACAAACAAAACATCTGTTGCCAACAAAGAACAGTTATTGAAAGTTGCTATTGAGGATTATTCAAAAGCAATTGCCATTACGCCGACTGATTCCAAATTCTATCAAAATAGAGCGATTGCGAATCGTGATTTAGGTATCTTGATCGGAACAGCGGGTACGCCGAATTACAATAAGGCAATGGCAACTGACGCTTATAACAATGCAATCAAGGATTATGAAAAAGTGTTGAGCTTTGATGCATCGAAGAAAGATATCCAAACTGAAATCAAAAAAGCAAAAGTATATAGAGATAACTTGAAATAGTATCACTATAAAAAGAATAGAAAAGGGAATGCCAGCTGGTTTTCCCTTTTTTTGTGCCTGTTATAAATCTGTATGTTAGCAATGAGCTGCTTTTCATTTTTAAGGCGGTAATTTCAGCAGTCTTTGTTTGTAAATTTCAAACGAAATATGTGCTGATGCTGTTCTATTTCTAAATCAAATAAGTTAGATATGGAAACGAATCGATTGTCAAACGAAATGCAGCAAATTTTAATCAATCAGATGACAAAGGAAGCTGAGGCAGCACAGATTTATTTGGCGTTGGGGGTGTGGGCAGATGATCAGGGGTATGGTGGTATCGCCAATTTTCTGTATAGACATGCCCAGGAAGAGCGAAACCACATGACGAAGATTATGGGGTATATTTTGGAAAGAGGTGGCCGCCCGAGAATACAAGCTATCGCAGAACCGCCAGCAGACCCGCAATCATTGACCGAATGCTTTAATCGCGTTTTTAAACACGAAGTAGATAATACGGAAGCGATCTATAACATTGTCAATTTGGCGTTGGCGGAAAAGGACTGGGCGACATGGAACTTTGCGCAGTGGTTTGTTAAGGAGCAGATCGAGGAAGAGAAGTTAGCATTGGAATTGATTGATAAATTGAAAATCGCCGGTGGTGACCGCGCATCAGATGAATCCTTGTTCGCGTTGGATTCCTCGTTGGAAGCGATGCCCGACGAAGTGGCTTTGGCAAGGGAAGCAACGGCAGATGATCCCAAATAATTGTAAAATAGAAGAAGGCAGGA